>JAHECB010000360.1 GCA_024641925.1 Betaproteobacteria bacterium | reverse complement strand
GTGGGCCCGTCTTCGCCCAGGCCGATGCTGTCGTGGGTGAATACATGCACCACGCGCAGCTTCATCAGCGCGGCCATGCGGATGGCGTTGCGGCTGTAGTCGCTGAACGTCAGGAACGTGCCGCCATAGGGAATGAAGCCGCCGTGCAGGGCCATGCCATTCATGATGGCGGCCATGCCAAATTCGCGCACGCCGTAGTTGATGTGCCGCCCACCGGCCTGGCCGCCGCGCACGGCACCGCAGCCCGGAAAGTCGGTCAGGTTGGACCCGGTCAGGTCGGCGCTGCCGCCCAGCAGTTCGGGCAGCGCATCGGCCAAAGTGGCCAGGGCCTTCTGCGACGCCTTGCGGGTGGCCAGCGTTTCACCGGCGGCGGCAAAGTCCGCCACCATCTTCTGCAGACGCGCTGGCGCATCAGCCGGCAGCGTGCCGGTCATGCGGCGTTTGAATTCAGTGGCCAGTGCAGGATGGGCCTGGGCATAGGCATCGAATTGACGCTGCCACGTGACTTGCCGGGCGGCGCCGGCTTCGGCCGCATGCCAGCGTGCGGCCACGTCGCTGGGGATTTCAAAAGCCGCATGCGGCCAGTTCAACGCCTGGCGCGTGGCCACGATGTCTTCCGCGCCCAGGGGCTCGCCGTGCGCCTTGGCCGTGCCCTGGCGGGCGGGCGAACCGGCACCGATGGTGGTGCGGCACAGGATCAGCGTGGGCCGCTCCGAGCCACGGCGTGCACGCTGGATGGCGGCGCTGACGGCGCCCACATCGTGGCCGTCGACCGGGCCGATGACGTTCCAGCCATAGGCCGAAAAACGCATCGCCGTGTTGTCGCCAAACCAGCCCGGCACGGCACCGTCGATGCTGATGCCGTTGTCGTCGTACAGCGCCACCAACTTGTTCAGGCGCAGCGTGCCGGCCAGCGAACAGACCTCGTGGCTGATGCCTTCCATCAGGCAGCCGTCGCCCAGGAACACGTAGCTGTGGTGGTCCACCACGGTATGGCCCGGGCGGTTGAATTCATCGGCCAGCAGCTTTTCGGCCAGCGCCATGCCCACGGCATTGCTCAGGCCCTGGCCCAGCGGGCCGGTGGTGGTTTCAACACCCGGTGTCAGGTGCACCTCGGGGTGGCCCGGGGTCTTGCTGTGCAGTTGCCGAAAGCGCTTCAGCTCAGTCATGGGCAGGTCGTAACCCGTCAGGTGCAGCAGCGCATACAGCAGCATCGACGCGTGGCCGTTGCTCAGCACAAAACGGTCGCGGTTGGCCCACAGCGGGTCGGCGGGGTTGTGCTGCAGGTGTTCGGCCCACAGCGCCACGGCCATCTCGGCCATGCCCATGGGTGCGCCGGGGTGGCCGGAGTTGGCCTGCTGCACGGCGTCCATGGCCAGGGCACGCAAGGCGTTGGCGCGGGGGTCGGTGTGGGTGCTGCTGCCGCGCAGCACGCGGTCGGTGGACGTTGATGCCATGTGCAAGCCCCCTTCAGAGGGCACCCAGCGCATTGCGCCGGCGTTCCTGCATGCGCCAGATGAAGGGCGTGAAGATCAGCTGCATCGCCAGTTCCATCTTGCCGCCGGGCACCACGATGGTGTTGGCGCGCGACATGAAACTGTCGTTGATCATGTTCAGCAGGTAAGGGAAGTCGATGCCCTTGGGGTTGGCAAAGCGGATCACCACCATGCTTTCATCCGCGGCCGGAATGTCGCGGGCGATGAAGGGGTTGCTGGTGTCCACCACCGGCACACGCTGGAAGTTCACGTGGGTGTGTTCAAACTGCGGGCAGATGAAGTTCACGTAGTCGGGCATGCGGCGCAGGATGGTGTCGGTCACCGCTTCGGTGGAATAACCGCGCACGTGTTTGTCGCGGTACAGCTTCTGGATCCATTCGAGGTTGATGACCGGCACCACGCCGATCAGCAGGTCGGGGTGGCGTGCGATGTTCACCTCAGGCGTGACCACGGCGCCGTGCAGCCCTTCGTAGAACAGCATGTCGGTGTCGGGCGGCAGGTCCTGCCAGGGCGTGAAGGTGCCGGGTTCCTGCTGGTAGGGCGCGGCCTCCACCGGGTCGTGCAGGTATTTGCGCGAGCGGCCGGTACCGCTTTCGCCATAACTGCGGAACAGCAGCTCCAGTTCTTCAAACAGGTTGTTTTCAGACCCGAAATGGCTGAAGTTCCGATCGCCGGATTTTTCGGCTTCGGCCTGACGAGCGCGCATGTCCTTGCGGTCGTAGCGGTGAAAGCTGTCGCCTTCAATCACGGCGGCCTGCAGCTTTTCGCGGCGGAAGATGTTCTGGAAGGTGCGGGTGACCGAACTGGTGCCGGCGCCCGAAGAACCGGTGATGGCGATGATGGGGTGGCGTGCTGACATGGGGGCCTCGGCTGCTGGATTCGGAAACAGGGGAAGTGGCGCGTGCGCTTCAGTTGCGAAACAGGCCGCGCTGGGCAAACAGCTCCATGCCGGCATCCGACGCCGCGGGCTCCTGGTGGTAACGCTCGATGCGTTCCACCTCGTTGCGTGAGCCAAAGACCAGGCCGATGCGCTGGTGCAGCTGGCTGGGCACGACCCCCAGCACCGGCTGCCGGCCCGTGCTGGCGCGGCCACCGGCCTGCTCAACGACAAAGCCGATGGGATTGGCTTCGTACAGCAGCCGCAGCCGCCCCGGTTTGGCCGGGTCCTTGGTGTCACGCGGGTACATGAACACACCACCGCGCATCAGGATGCGGTGCGCCTCGGCCACCATGCTGGCAATCCATCGCATGTTGAAGTCTTTGGCGCGCGGGCCGGTCTGCCCGGCCAGGCACTCGTCCACGTAGCGTTTCACCGGCGGTTCCCAGAAGCGGCTGTTGCTGGTGTTGATGGCAAATTCACGCGTGTCGGCCGGCACCCGGATTTCAGCGTGTGTCAGCACAAACTCCCCCAGGTTGGGGTTCAACGTGAAACCGGCCACGCCGTTGCCCACCGTCAGCACCAGCATGGTGGTGGGGCCGTACAAGGCGTAACCCGCGGCCACCTGCGTGGCACCGGGTTGCAGGAAATCGGCTTCGGTCACGTCGCGGCCGCTGTCGATGACGTCCTGCGGCGCACGCAGGATGGAAAAGATGCTGCCCACCGAGACGTTGACGTCGATGTTGCTGCTGCCGTCCAGCGGGTCGAACACCAGCAGGTACTTGCCGCGCGAAAAGGCCTCGGGAATCTGGCGCGGCAGTTCCATTTCTTCCGATGCCATGCCGGCCAGGTGGCCGCTCCACTCGTTCATGCGGATGAAGATTTCATTGGACAGCACGTCCAGCGGCTTTTGCACTTCGCCTTGCACGTTGATGTGGCCACCCAAGGTGGCGGCAGCCTCGCCAGCCTTCGCCGCCGGCAGCGCCTGGCCGAAAGTGTCGCCCAGGTCACCAAAGGCCACGATGCGCGCAATCGCCTTGCAGGCCAGCGAGATGTCCAGGATCAAGGCGTTCAGCTCGCCGCTGGCGCTGGGGTAGCGGCGCCGTTCTTCGATGAGCCAGCGCGTCAGCGTCCAGCGGTGTGACAAGGGCATGGCGGGCTCTCTACAGTGGGTTGTTGAACAGCCGGCTGGCCAGGATGTCGCTGCTGTGCAGGGTGGTCAGGTCGTCGGGCGTCAGCACGCGGTCGCGGTCGGCAAACAGGCGGCTGGCCTGGCGCAGGCGCGCGCGGTCCAGCGCATTGCGCACGCTGCGGGCATTGGCAAAGTGCGGCTGCTGCAGCCTGCGCTGCAGGTAGTCGGCGAAGGTGTCGCGTGCACCATCGGCAAAGCGGTAGTGCATGCCGCTGAGCATGCGGTCGGCAATGTCCAGCAGTTCGGCGGGGGCGTAGTCCGGAAAGTCCAGGTGGTGCGCCACGCGGCTGCTCATGCCGGGGTTGCTCTTGAAGAAGGTGTCCATGCGGTCCTTGTAGCCGGCCAGGATCACCACCAGGTCGTCGCGCTGGTTCTCCATCACCTGCAGCAGGATCTCGATGGCCTCCTGCCCGTAGTCGCGTTCGTTTTCCGGGCGGTACAGGTAGTAGGCCTCGTCGATGAACAGCACACCGCCCATGGCCTTCTTCAGCACTTCCTTGGTCTT
>JAHECB010000095.1 GCA_024641925.1 Betaproteobacteria bacterium | reverse complement strand
ATCCTGCTGCTGCTGTTTCCGGCGCTGTCGCTGTGGGTGGTCAAATATGTGGGTTGATGACCGTCACGCCCGCAAACCGCGCCATCAGGGTCAACCATGACACCCACAAACCCGGCAGACCGTTGTGCTTGCAGCCGCGCCCGATGCGCATTCGCCTTCAACGACGCCCGGGGCGGCACTTGATCTGCTGAATTCACCTTGATCAGCCACCAGGAGACCTATCCATGAAACGCCGTTCATTTGTACAAGCCACCGCCGCTGCCGCCTTGGGCGCACCCCACCTGGCAGGCCTGGCGCAGCAAAGCGTGACACTGAAGTTCCACACCTTCATGGCGCCCATGAGCAGCGTGTGGCTGAGCATGCACAAACCCTGGATGGCCAAGGTCGAGCAGGAATCCGGCGGCCGCATCAAGTTCGAGGCCTACCCGGCGATGCAACTGGGCGGCACCCCCGTGCAGCTGTACGACCAGGTGCGTGACGGCGTGGTCGACGTCATCTGGACCTTGCCGGGCAGCACCGCAGGCCGCTTCCCGCGGGTGGAGGTCTTTGAGCTGCCCTTCATCATGAACAACGCCGAAGCCACATCCAAGGCCTATTGGGAGTATGTGCAGACCCAGGCCCCCGACGAGTTCAAGGAAACCCATGTGCTGGCGTTGCATGTGCACGGGCCGGGCATGTTCCACACCGCCAACAAGCCCATCCAGAGTGCAGCCGACCTGAAGGGCCTGAAGATGCGCGGCCCCACACGCCAGGTGACCAAGCTGCTGGCCAGCCTGGGCGCCACGCCCGTGGGCATGCCACTGCCGGGCATCCCGGACGCGCTGAGCAAGGGCACCATCGACGGCTGTGTCATTCCCTGGGAAGTGGTGCCTGCCGTGAAGGTGAACGAGCTGACCAAGTTCCACAGCGAATTCCCGGCCAGCAGCCCGGCGCTGTACACCACCACCTTCGTGATGGCCATGAACAAGGCCAAGTACGAAGGCCTGGCGCCGGACCTGAAAAAGGTCATCGACAACAATTCAGGCTTGGCCACCTCGGCCTGGCTGGGCAAGACGCAGCAGGGCAACGACCCCAAGGGTCGCAAGAGCGCGACCGACCGCAACAACACCCTGTACACCTTCACCGACGCGCAGACCGCCGAATTCGTGAAATTGTCGTCGCGCATCGACGACGAGTGGGTGGCCGACATGGACAAGCGCGGCTACAAAGGCAAGGTTTTGCTGGACGCCGCCCGCACACTGATCACCAAGTACGCATAACCCGAATATGACACTGACACCTGTTCCTTCCGCCAAGTTCGCCGGGGCCGCCCTGGCGGCGGCGGCGCTGATCCTGGCTGCGCTGCCTGCCACAGCGCAAAAGGCTGATCCCCTGGCCACCTCAGCCGCGGAAAAAGGCGCCGTGGTCACCGCCAGCGGCCTGGTCTACCTCGCCACACGGGTCGGGCAAGGCGCTTCACCCACCCCTGCGGACCAGGTGCGGGTGCATTACCGCGGCAGTTTTCCCGACGGCAAGGAATTTGACAGTTCCTACAAGCGCGGTCAGCCAGCGGTGTTTCCGCTGAACCGGGTCATCCCCTGCTGGACCGAGGGCCTGCAGCTGATGAAGGTGGGCGGCAAGGCCAAGCTCACCTGCCCGGCGGCCACCGCCTACGGAGCCCGGGGCACACCCAGCGGCTCGGTTCCGCCCAATGCGATCCTGCACTTTGAGGTGGAACTGCTGGGTATTGCGGGGCTCTGAGCGCGGTCAGGCGGGCCCGAACCGTCGCGCCTGACCTGTCAAAGGCCCGTCCTTCGCGCCGGGTCAGGCCTTGCGGAACTTCTGGGCGACAGCCCAGGCCGCCACCATCAGCCCACCCGCCAGCAAGCCCAACAAGCCATGGGCCAGGCTGGGCGCGATGGCGCTGAGCGTACCGCCCAGGCCCGCGGTGGCTTGTTCGATGGCATGGTTCAGCGGCGGCACGCCATGAACCAGGATGCCGCCACCCACCAGGAACATGGCAGCCGTGCCCACCACGGTCAGCGCCCTCATCAGCCAGGGTGCCAGCGCCACGATGCCGCGCCCCAACGCCGCCACCGTATTGCCGGGGCGGCGGCTCATCCACAAGCCCAGGTCATCGAGTTTCACGATGCCGGCCACCACGCCGTAAACGGCCACGGTGATCAGCACGGCCACGCCGGCCAGCACCGCCGCCTGGGTTGCCAGCGGCGCCGTCGACACGGTGCCCAGGGTGATGGCGATGATTTCGGCAGACAGCACAAAGTCGGTGCGGATGGCACCCTTGATCTTGTTGCGCTCCAGCGCCACCAGATCCAGCTTGGGGTCCAGCAGGGCCTGGGTCAACTCGGCGCGGTGCTGAGCATCTTCGGCACTGTCGTGCAAGAACTTGTGCGCCAGCTTCTCAGCGCCTTCAAAACACAGGTAGGCACCCCCCACCATCAGCAGCGGCGTCACCAGCCACGGCACAAAGGCGCTGATCAGCAGCGCCAGCGGCACCAGGATGGCCTTGTTGAGCAAGGAGCCCTTGGCCACCGCCCAGACCACCGGCAGTTCGCGGTCGGCCTTGACACCGCTGACCTGTTCGGCGTTCAGCGCCAGGTCGTCACCCAGGACGCCGGCTGTCTTCTTGGCGGCTACCTTGCTGAGGATCGCGACATCGTCCAGTACGGTGGCGATGTCGTCCAGAAGTGCGAGAAGGTTGCCGACGGCCATGGCGATGCATTCTCACAGAAGAGGCGCTGCCCAGGAAAAAACGCCACGTTCCCGAAAGAAAGCGTGGCGTCTATCGCGGGCCCGGTGCGGACCGTGCGAAAACCCGGCCCCAGAAGCTGGCGGCCGGCAGACCGCGGCGTCAGGCCGCAGCGCGGGAACTGCGACGACGCGTGACCGCCAGCGCCACCAGCGCCACGGCCACCAGCGGCACGGTCGGCGCTTCTGGCACCGCGGTGCTCAAGGCCAAGGCGCCGAACAGGCTGTGCAGCGCGGCCGAGGGATGAAGGTCATCTGAACTGCCGGAACTGGCGCAGTTGGTGGCCACAGCGTCGGGCGCAAAGTACTGGCCCGAGAACGCACCCGGCGTCAGGCAGGGCGTGGTGACGTTGGTGATGCCGTATTGGGCGCCGCCACGGTTGATGGCGTCGTCAAAGACTTCCAACCCCAGGCCGTAGAAGTCCATCGTGCGAATGTCCAGGTCAATGCCCGTCAGGCCGAAGAACTGGCTGTCCAGACCGGCCGCGCCGGCCTGCAAGGCGGCGTTGAACTTCAAGGTGACATCGGTCGAGGCGCCAACCCGGTTCAGCGCCACAGCCTCGGGCGTCAAGCCCAGGTCGGGCATGTTGGCAAGCAGGAAGTGCCGCGCGCCGGCTTGTGCCAGCAGACCCACGGAACTGATGAGGCCCTGGACTGCAGCGCCGGCCGAAGCCGTGCGGGCCGCCGCATCGGTGGGGTTGTCGCCGGGGTTGGCCGAGCGCGCGTCGCGAAGATCGTTGCCGCCGATCACGACCACGTACAAACCGTTGGGGTCGGCCGCACGTGACAGCGATGTGGTGAAGCCCGTGCCATTCCAGGCCGCCAGCTGGCCAAAGAGCCCGGTCGTGGCGCCAGCCGAGCCGCCCAGCCCAGTGCGCGCGCCACCGTAAGCGAAGTTCAGGCCCCCCTGCGCCCCGATGGGGGTGACCTGGGTGGCGGAGGTCAGCAGCAGATTGGCGGGCGCTGCGCCGGCCGGCAGGCCAAGGCCCGAAGCCAGGTACTCGACCCAGACGGGACCGTTGGAAAAACGGCCCTCGGCGCCGGGGTACACGGGGAAGGGGTTCGGCGTGAACGCGGTGGTCAGCGACAACACATTGCCAGTGTCCGACAGGCTGTCGCCGAAGACCGTCATGCTGGAATAGGGGGCCGCCTGCGCCGACAGCGCACCCAGGGTGCCGATCAGAACGGCTGCGGCACTCAGGCCGCGCTTGAAATTTCCAGTCATGCTTGTCTCCTTGAGGGACGTTTCGTCGATCGTGGAAATTATCACGCGCGGCTCGATTGCGGGCAGCCAGCGACACCGTTCATGGGGTACATCCTACCCCGCAAGCGTGGGGTCCACCAAGCCCACTGCGCGCCCTGCTGGCCCGCTTTCAGCGCCGCTTGGGTTTGGTCCGAGGCGGTGCCGCGGTGCCGGCACCGGCCGCACGCGGTGGCAGACCGGTGTGCTGGGTCAGCAATCGCCCCTGTGTGACCGTGGAGCTGCGTGCACCGGCGGGTGTGCTGTTCTTGCGCCGCGCGCTGACATGCCCCGCGCCAGCACCGCCCACCGGTTGGTAGGTGGGAATCAGCTGGTGCTTGCCGTTGCCGATGAGGTCGGCACGGCCCATCTTCTTCAGCGTGTCGCGCAACAGCGGCCAGTTGGCCGGATCGTGCCAGCGCAGGAAAGCCTTGTGCAGGCGACGGCGTTTTTCGCCGCGCACCACGTCCACGCGTTCGGCGCGCGCCTGGGGTCCGTCCAGCTGCCGGCTGATGCCCTTCAGCGGGTTCAGATCGGTGTGGTACATCGCCGTGGCCGTGGCCATCGGGCTGGGGTAGAAAGTCTGCACCTGGTCGGCCTTGAAGCCGTTGCGTTTCAGCCAGATGGCCAGGTTCATCATGTCTTCGTCGCTGGTGCCCGGATGGGCGGCGATGAAATACGGAATCAGGTACTGCTTCTTGCCCGCCTCGGCGCTGAACTGCTCGAACATCTTCTTGAAGCGGTCGTAGGTGCCGATGCCGGGTTTCATCATCTTGGACAGCGGCCCGCCTTCGGTGTGCTCGGGCGCGATCTTCAGGTAGCCGCCCACGTGGTGCGTGACCAGTTCCTTCACGTATTCCGGGCTCTGCACCGCCAGGTCGTAACGCAGGCCGCTGCTGATCAGCACCTTCTTGACGCCGCGCAGCTGCCGCGCACGCCGGTACATCTTCACCAGCGGGCCGTGGTCGGTGTTCAGGTTGGGGCAGATGCCCGGGAAGACGCAACTGGGTTTGCGGCAGGCCGCTTCGATGGCGGTGCTCTTGCAGCCAATGCGCCACATGTTGGCCGTGGGGCCGCCCAGGTCGCTGATGACGCCGGTGAAGCCCTTGACGCGGTCGCGGATGTCTTCGATCTCGCGGATGACCGAGTCTTCGCTGCGGCTCTGGATGATGCGGCCTTCGTGTTCGGTGATGCTGCAGAAGGTGCAGCCGCCAAAACAGCCCCGCATGATGTTCACGCTGAAGCGGATCATCTCCCAGGCCGGGATCTTGGTAGTGCCGTCATGGCCGCCGCTTTCATCGGCATAGGCCGGGTGCGGGCTGCGTGCGTAGGGCAGGTCAAACACGTGGTCCATCTCGGCCGTGGTCAGCGGGATGGGCGGCGGATTGACCCACAGGTCGCGGGTGCCATGCGCCTGCACCAGCGCGCGCGCATTGCCGGGGTTGGTTTCCAGGTGCAGCACGCGGTTGGCATGGGCGTACAGCACGGGGTCGCTCTTGACCTGCTCGTAGGCCGGCAATCGGATGACGGTGCGATCACGTGCGGGCATCTGCACCGCGCCGGTCTTGCGGCTGACGGGCATGGCCACCACGGCGGCGCCCTGCCCTCTGGCATCGGTCGGGGCGTCGCTTTCTTTGGCGCAGGCCGCACCCTGGGACGCCGCCACCTCTTCGGTGGTCAGATAAGGGTTGATGTGTTCGTCGATACGCCCCGGTCGGTCGACCTCGGTGGAGTCCACCACCATCCAGTCGCGAAAGGCCGCTTCTGCCGCTTCGCCCGTGCGGCGCATGAAGGCCGTGCCGCGCACGTCGGTGATCTGCGCGATCGGCTCACGCCGCGCCAGCCGGTGAGTGACTTCGACGATCGCGCGCTCGGCGTTGCCGTACAGCAGCAGGTCGGCCTTGCTGTCGACCAGGATGCTGCGGCGCACCTTGTCCTGCCAGTAGTCGTAGTGGGCGATGCGGCGCAGGCTGGCTTCGATGCCGCCGATGATGACCGGCACCTCGTCAAAGGCTTCCTTGCAGCGCTGCGTGTAGACCAGCGTGGCACGGTCAGGGCGCTGGCCACCCAGTCCGCCCGGCGTGTAGGCGTCGTCACTGCGGATCTTGCGATCAGCCGTGTAGCGGTTGATCATGGAATCCATGTTGCCCGCGGCCACACCGAAGTACAGGTTGGGCCGGCCCAGCGCCTTGAAAGCCTGGGCACTGCTCCAGTCGGGCTGCGCGATGATGCCCACGCGGAACCCCTGTGCCTGCAGGGTGCGGCCGATGACCGCCATGCCGAAGCTGGGATGGTCGACATAGGCGTCGCCAGTGACGATGATGACGTCGCAGCTGTCCCAGCCCAGCCGATCCATTTCGGCGCGACTCATGGGCAGAAACGGCGCCGCCCCCAGGCGCTGGGCCCAGAACGGTCGGTAGCTGGTGATGGCGGGCGCCGCCACTGCGCCACTGCGGCGTGCAGTGGTTTCAGCGCGGGCCAACAGGTTGGAAGCGGCCAAGGCAGGTTCAGTGAAGTTGGAATCGTCTTCCTCGGTCTGCAGCGGGGCACCGCAGCGGGGAAGTGGAAAGATGACCCGATTGTCGGTGCAGACGGTCACGCTTGCAGGGTGTCGCCAGAGGTTGCACCCTCAAGATCAAGTTCTTGGCGTCGATACGCCTTGCATGGACCGAATTCTGTTGGGCTTGGGCGCCGCTGGTGCGGCATTGTTGATCGTCGCCATTGCGGTGGCCTGGTGGGAGCATTGGCGCCACATGAAAGAAATCCGACAACAGCTGGCCTGGTCGGAAAACACACGGGCCCTGCTGCAAGCCCATGCCACGGACGTGGAAAACCGGCTGTCGGCGCTGACCGCTGTCGTCAATTCACAGCGCCTGGCCCAGGCTGCAACAGCCGCAAACATGGCCCAGCAGGGTGACCCCGCGGCCGCAAGCGCGGTTGCCGCATCTAAAGCCCGGCAGGCCGCGCGCGCCGAAAAAACCTGGACCGACACCGAGCCCATGGTGCTGAAGTCAACCACACCGGACTTTGACCCGACCATGCCGGCGGAGTTGTCGGACCACTGAAACCCTCTGGCTGCCGGCACCATCGGCAGGTTTTGCACGGCCATCAGGCCATGGACACCGCAGGCTCCGCTTCCAATTCCTCACCCAGGAAGCCACCACTCTGGTGTGCCCACAAACGCGCGTAGATGCCGCCGGCGGCCAGCAAGGCCTGGTGCGTGCCTTGTTCCACGATGCGCCCCCCGTCCATCACCACCAGCCGGTCCATGGCGGCGATGGTGGACAGGCGGTGCGCAATGGCCACCACCGTCTTGCCCTGCATCAGCTGGTACAGGCTGTGCTGGATGGCGGACTCCACCTCGCTGTCCAGCGCACTGGTGGCCTCGTCCAGCAGCAGGATGGGGGCGTCTTTCAGCATCACCCGCGCAATGGCAATGCGCTGTCGCTGGCCGCCTGACAACTTGACGCCACGTTCACCCACATGGGCGTCAAAGCCCTTGCGTCCCTTGGGGTCGGCCAGCGTGGCGATGAAGTCACTGGCCTCGGCGCGTTCGGCGGCGCTGCGCATCTCTTCTTCACTGGCATCAGGCCGGCCGTAGACGATGTTGTCGCGCACCGAGCGGTGCAGCAGCGAGGTGTCCTGCGTGACCATGCCCACCTGGCGGCGCAGGCTTTCCTGCGTCACCCCGGCGATGTCCTGCCCGTCGATGCAGATGCGGCCTTGCTCCAGGTCGTACAGCCGCAGCAGCAGGTTGACGATGGTGCTTTTGCCAGCGCCCGAGCGCCCCACCAGGCCGATCTTCTCGCCCGGTGCGATGGTCAGCGTAAAACCGTCCACCACGGGGCGTTTACCGCCGTAGGCAAAACCCACACCCTCAAAGCGCACCTCGCCGCGCGGCACCTGCAGCGTCACCGCCTGCGGCTTGTCCACCACCGAGCGCGGCAGGGACAACGTGCCCATGCCGTCCTGCACCGTGCCGATGTGTTCAAACAGGCTGGCCATTTCCCACATCACCCAGTGGCTGATGCCGTTCAGGCGAAAAGCCATGGCCGTGGCCGCCGCCACCGCGCCCACCCCCACGGCCGACTGCGTCCACAGCAACAGCCCCAGGCCGGACACGGCGGCGATCAGCAGCACGCTCAGAATCTGGTTGAGGGTCTCGAAAGCCGTCACCAGGCGCATTTGGCTGTAGACCGTGCCTTGAAAGTCCAGCATGGCGCCGCGTGCAAAGTGGGCTTCGCTGCGCCCGTGTGAAAACAGCTTCACGGTGCTGATGTTGGTATAGGCGTCGGTGATGCGCCCCGTCATCAGCGAGCGGGCGTCGGCCTGCTGCTGGGCGATGCGGCCCAAACGCGGCACGAAATAGCGCAGGATCAGCAGGTACGCCGCCAGCCAGCCCAGAAAAGGCGCCATCAGCCAGAGGTCAAAGGCCCCGACCACCACCACCAGCGTGGCGAAGTAGGTCAACAGGTAGATCAGGATTTCGCTGAAGATCAGGCAGGTGTCGCGCACCGCCAACGAGGTCTGCATGACCTTGGTGGCGATGCGGCCGGCAAACTCGTCCTGGTAAAAAGAAAGACTCTGCTCCAGCATCAGGCGGTGGAAGTTCCAGCGCAATCGCATGGGAAAGTTGCTGTAAAGCCCCTGGTACTTCACCAGCGCATGCAGCGCCGTAAACACCACGCTGGCCACCAGCACGGCGGCCATCGCCAGCAACACATGGCCGTGTTGCTGCCACAGCGCCTGCGGCTGCACGTGGCCCAGCAGGTCCACCACGTGCGCCATCATGCTGAACAGGAAGGCCTCGAAGGCGCCAATGACGGCGCTGAACAGCATCACCAGGCCCAGGTAAGGGCGTACGCCGCGGGTTGCCTCCCAGACAAAGGCTGCAAATCGGGCGGGCGGCGGCGGCGGCAGGGCGTCAGGGTACGGGTGTACCAACGCTTCGAATCTTTTGAACACAGTTGACTCTGGATGGGTGGGCCGCGCGCTGGCGGGGCGCAGCCTGGAGGCGGCGCAGCAGGCGGGCCCGGTGCGGAACCCTGCATTATGAGAGCGCAGGCGGCCAGAGGCCTTCCTCTAAATCGGTGACGACTGCGCTGCCTATGATCTGGTTCAAGCCACTGCCATCCCACTGAACATATGGACCCACAGTCAACTTCTTTCGACTACATCATCGTCGGCGGCGGCTCCGCAGGCTGTGTGCTGGCCTCGCGCCTGAGCGAAGACCCCGGCGTCACCGTCTGCCTGCTGGAAGCCGGACCGCCGGACCGCAGTGTGTTGATCCACTGCCCCGCCGGTTTGGCGCTTCTGGCACAGACGCAGGGGGCGAACTGGTCCTTCAAGACGACGCCGCAGGCCGGCCTGAATGGCCGCAGGGGCTACCAGCCACGCGGCAAGGTGCTGGGCGGCTCCAGTTCCATCAACGCCATGATCTACCTGCGCGGCCAGGCCGAGGACTACGACCACTGGGCCGCCCAGGGCAACCCGGGCTGGACCTTTGCCGACGTGCTGCCCTATTTCAAGCGTGCCGAAAACAACGAGCGCGGCGCTGACGAATGGCACGGCACGGGCGGGCCACTGAACGTGATGGACCTGCGTTCACCCAACCGCTTCGGGCCGCTGTTTGTGCAGGCGGCGCAGCAAGCGGGGGCCATGTTCAACGCCGACTTCAATGGTGCCGCGCAAGAAGGAGCCGGGCCCTACCAGGTGACACACAAGAATGGCGAACGCCACAGTGCGGCCAAAGGCTATTTGAGCGAGACCGTGCGCGCTCGCAGCAATCTGCTGGTGCTGACCAACGTACGGGCCACCCGTGTGCTGACCGAAGGCCGACGCGCAACTGGCGTTCGTCTCCAGCAAAGCGGCGCTGGGCGCAGCTTGTCAGCCCGGCGCGAAGTGCTGCTGTGTGCGGGTGCGCTGCAGTCGCCCCAGTTGCTGATGCTGTCGGGCATCGGCGACGCGGCGCAACTGCAGGCGCATGGCCTGCCCGTGGTGCACCACCTGCCCGGTGTGGGCCAGCACCTGCACGACCACCCCGACGTGCTTCAGGTCGTGAACGCCCCGCACCTGAAAGACCTGTTCGGCCTGTCGCCCACGGGGGCCTGGCACGCGCTGAAGGGTGTGATGGCATGGCGCCGGGCGCGCACGGGCATGTTGACCACCAACTTTGCCGAGGCCGGCGCCTTTGTGCGCAGTACACCGGACGAACCCACACCCGACCTGCAGTTGCACTTTGTCATCGGCAAACTGGTTGACCATGGCCGCAAAACGGTTTTCGGCCACGGTTATTCATGCCATGTCTGCCTGTTGCGCCCCAAGAGCCGGGGCAGCCTGACGCTGGCCAGCGCTGACGCCGCCCAGCCGCCAGAAATCGACCCCGCGTTCCTGAGCGACCCCGACGACCTGCAGCGCCTGGTGCGCGGCTTCAAGCTGATGCGGCGCATCCTGCAGCAGCCGGCGCTGGCCGACCTGGGCGGTCAGGAACTGAAAGCCAGCGCCGTGGCGCAAAGCGACGACCAGATCGCCGAGTTCATACGTGATCACGCCGACACGATCTACCATCCGGTGGGCAGTTGCCGGATGGGCCCCGGCCCTGACGACGTGGTGGACCGCCAGTTGCGAGTGCACGGCATGCAAGGCCTGCGTGTGGTGGACGCGTCCATCATGCCGCGCATTGTGTCGGGCAACACCAACGCGCCGACCATCATGATTGCGGAAAAGGCAGCGGACATGATCAAGAAAGAGGCTTGACCTGGCCAGCAAAGCGCGGCCAGAAAAACCGCGGCCATCAAACAGCTGGCCCCCAAATAACAAACCCCCGCAGTTCTTGAAACCGCGGGGGCGGACGGCTGAACCGTCAACGGAGCTCAGGAGAGTTGAGTCCTGGGCCCCTGAGGCGCAGTGACTGCGCCTTCGGGTGTTGCCTGCGAGCAGGCAAGGCCAGCATATGCCTGCGAGCGCTTCAATGCAAGTGCCCGCGTCAAGATCGTCGATGTGGCCGGCCTGCGCCCATGCGCAGCAGCCTGGAACGGCGTCATCCAACGGCGCCTTGGCGCTGCCTTGAAGCGGCCCCTAAACCAGCGCCGCCACCAGTGCATCCACACGGGCCAGCACCGCCGCGTCCATGTGGATGGTGCGGCCCCATTCGCGGCTGCTTTCGCCCGGCCACTTGTTGGTGGCATCCAGCCCCATCTTGCCGCCCAGCCCGCTGACGGGCGACGCAAAGTCCAGGTAGTCGATGGGCGTGTTTTCCACCAGCGTGGTGTCGCGCACCGGGTCCATGCGGGTGGTGATGGCCCAGATCACTTCTTTCCAGTCGCGCACGTCCACGTCGTCGTCCGTGACCACGATGAACTTGGTGTACATGAACTGGCGCAAAAAGCTCCAGATGCCGAACATCACGCGCTTGGCATGCCCCGGGTAGGCCTTCTTGATGGACACAACGGCCATCCGGTAGCTGCAGCCTTCGGGCGGCAGGTAGAAGTCCACGATCTCCGGAAACTGTTTTTGCAGGATGGGTACAAACACCTCGTTCAGCGCCACGCCCAGGATGGCGGGCTCGTCGGGCGGCTTGCCGGTGTAGGTGGAGTGGTAGACCGGGTCCTTGCGATGTGTCAGCCGCAACAGGCGGAACACCGGAAACCAGTCCTGCTCGTTGTAGTAGCCGGTGTGGTCGCCAAACGGGCCTTCCAGTGCGTGCAGGTAGCCGCCGACTTCCTTGGTGCGAACGCCGTGCGCTGAAACGCCCTCAAACCCTTTTTCTGCCGTGGGGATGTGCCCCTCCAGCACGATCTCGGCACTGGCGGGCACCTGCAGCGCAACGGGGCCCTCGCCCACGCCGCTGTCCACCAGCTGTGTCCGGCTGCCCCGAAGCAGACCCGCAAACTGGTATTCCGACAAGCTATCAGGCACCGGCGTCACCGCGCCCAGGATGGTGGCGGGGTCGGCGCCCAGCGCCACCGCGATTGGAAACGGCTGCCCCGGGTTGGCGCGTGCAAAGTCTCGAAAATCCAGCGCGCCACCGCGGTGCGCCAGCCAGCGCATGATGAGTTCCTGTGGCCCGATGACCTGCTGGCGGTAGATGCCCAGGTTCTGGCGGCTGCGCGGTTGCGCCACCGACTGCGGCCCGCGCGTGATCACCAAGCCCCAGGTGACCAGTGGGCCCGCATCCCCCGGCCAGCAGGTTTGAATGGGCAGTCTGGCCAGGTCGATGTCCTGACCCTGCAGCACCACGTCCTGGCACGGCGCCTGGCGCTGCACCGCGGGCTTCATGTCCCACAGGGCCTTGGCCATGTGCAGCAGCTTGCCGGCGTCTTTCAGACCCTTGGGCGGCTCGGGCTCCTTCAGGCTGGCCAGCAGGCGGCCGACGTCGCGCAGGTCCGCCAGCGACTCGGCGCCCATGCCCAAGGCCACCCGGCGCGGGGTGCCAAAAAGGTTAATAAGACACGGGACACTGTGGTTTGTAGGCTGCAGGCACAAAACCGCCGGACCCCCCGCGCGCAGCAGCCGATCGCCCAGGGCCGTCAGCTCCCAGCGCGGAGACACAGCATTGGCGAGCCTTTTGAGCTCGCCGAGGTTTTCCAGCTGGGCCATGAAGTCGCGCAGGTCGCGATATTTCATAACATATCAGTCTTAAGATAGATTTTCATATGCTTGACGGAGTATGTAGTGCTTTCCATAATCGCGGCCAGCGACAAGCAAGGGTTTTCCCGACGCTTGAGCCAACATCAAAAACGGCTTGGCCGCCGGGCAGGAAGAGCGAACACCGCCCCTGCTGATTGATTATCGCGGCGCGCCAGGAGGCGCTGCGGTCCTGCCGGACGCCCATGCCGGTGCGAACTGGAGACTGTTCTTGCAACCGTCCAAATCCCATGGAGGCCGGGCCACGGCCGCGACACACGCCGTCGCAGCCTCGGCCGCCCTCTTCTGCCGTGACGTGAGTCGCGGCATGCTGCTCATCGGTCACAACGCCTTTGCCACGGTCGGCCTGGTGGTAGTGGCCGTTCTGGCACTGGTGCTGGGTGAGCCTCAACTGCGCCAAGGCCTGGAGACCAACGCCTATGAATGGCTGCAAAGCCGAAACGACGCCCGCATGGAAGCCCAGGGCAACACTCTGTACGCGGTGGCCGAGCCCGACGCCGTGGCGCGTGCCACGGCCACCGACATCAAGGAACTGACGCCCCAGCAGGCCCGCCTGGCAGCCTGGATCAGCCGGCGCTACCGCGTGGCCACCGAACCCGTCAGCGCCTTGGTGCGCGAAGCCTACGAAACCGGCAAGCGCACGCGGCTGGATCCCACCCTGATCCTGGCGGTGATGGCCGTGGAGTCCCGCTTCAACCCGTTTGCACAAAGCCCCGTGGGTGCACAGGGCCTGATGCAGGTGCTGACCCGCGTGCACGACGACAAATACGAAAACTTCGGCGGCACCCTGGCGGCCTTTGACCCCATCACCAACCTGCGGGTGGGTGTGCAGGTGCTGAAAGAATCCATCCGGCGCGGTGGCGGCACGGTCGAAGAAGGCCTGCGCCATTACGTCGGCGCCGCTCTGTTGGACGACGATCGCGGTTACGCCAGCAAGGTCATGGCGGAACAAACCTTCATGAAACAGGTGGTGGGCGGCCGGCAGGTGGCCGCCAACGTGCAGGCGCCGCCTGCCGTACCGCGCCCGGCACTGGTACCCGTCGCTCCCGCCCTGCCCGCGGCGCCTGCCATCCCCGCCCAGGCAGCGCAAACCACAGGTACGCTGGCTGCTGCGCCAATGCACAGTCACCAACTGGCCCAGGTCAACACCGCCGCACTGGTACGCTGAAAACGTTTCGGCTGCCGGGGTTTTCCATCGGGCGCCGCGGCCCAAGTCACACAACGCCACCCACACGCCCTTTCAGGGCGCCCCGCTACACTTCAAGTCTGCGCGACTGGCGATAGGGGCAATGCCCCGAGGTGGGTCACCACCGGGAAGCGCAGGCCGCGGCGGCATCATGGCCGCGGCGACCGCCGTTCGCCTGGGCAGCCCTCGATTCCGCGCGCGACGCTGCCAACCACTGGCGGCGGCCGCGGCCCTCGAAGGCCCTTCTGTCTGAAGAGGACTGCCACACCATGTTTGACCGCAACGTTTCCACCCTGGCCCTGGTAGACCCCGAGATCTGGGCCGCCGTGCAAGCTGAAAACCAGCGCCAGGAAGACCACATCGAGCTGATCGCCAGCGAAAACTACACCTCGCCTGCCGTGATGGCCGCGCAGGGGTCGCAGCTGACCAACAAATACGCCGAGGGCTACCCCGGCAAGCGCTACTACGGCGGCTGTGAAAACGTCGACGTGGTGGAGCAGTTGGCCATCGACCGCGTCAAGCAACTGTTTGGCGCCGCGCACGCCAATGTGCAGGCCAACTCCGGCTCGCAGGCCAATCAGGCCGTGATGCTGGCCCTGCTCAACCCCGGCGACACCATCATGGGCATGAGCCTGGCCGAAGGCGGCCACCTGACCCACGGCATGGCGCTAAACATGAGCGGCAAGTGGTTCAAGGTGGTCAGCTACGGTCTGGACGCTGCCGAAGCCATCGACTACGACGCCATGGAACGGCAGGCCCACGAGCACAAGCCCAAGCTCATCATTGCCGGCGCCAGCGCCTACAGCCTGCACATCGACTTCGAGCGCTTTGCACGTGTTGCCAAGGCCGTGGGTGCTTACCTGATGGTGGACATGGCGCACTATGCCGGCCTGATTGCCGCCGGCGTCTACCCCAACCCGCTGCCGTTTGCCGACGTTGTCACCAGCACCACCCATAAGAGCCTGCGTGGCCCCCGAGGCGGCATCGTGCTGACCAACGACGAGGCCATGGCCAAGAAGATCAACAGCGCCATCTTCCCTGGCTTGCAAGGTGGCCCGCTGATGCACGTGATTGCAGGCAAGGCCGTGGCCTTCAAGGAAGCGCTGCAGCCCGACTTCAAGACCTACCAACAACAGGTCGTGACCAACGCTGACGTGCTGGCCCGCACCCTGATTGCGCGTGGCCTGCGCATCGTCAGCGGCGGCACCCAAAGCCACGTGATGCTGGTGGACCTGCGGCCCAAGAACCTGACCGGCAAGGAAGCCGAAGCCGTGCTGGGCCTGGCCCACATGACCTGCAACAAAAACGGCATCCCCAACGATCCGCAAAAGCCCATGGTGACCAGCGGCATCCGTCTGGGCACACCGGCCATGACCACACGCGGCTTCAAAGAAGATCAAGCACGGCAGACGGCCGAATTGATTGCCGACGTGCTGGACAACCCGCACAACGACGACAACCTCAAAGCGGTGCGCGCCCAGGTGGCCGCGCTGACACGCGACTTCCCGGTCTACCGCTGAACCCGCCCCGGGGCTCAAGCGTTCACACCCGATGCGTTGCCCGTTCTGCAGTCACGATGAGACCCAGGTGGTGGAGACACGTGACTCCGACGAAGGCGACGTCATCCGCCGCCGCCGCCGCTGCCTGCAGTGTGAAAAGCGCTTCACCACCTACGAGCGGCCCGAAATCGCCATGCCCGCGGTGGTG
>JAHECB010000359.1 GCA_024641925.1 Betaproteobacteria bacterium | reverse complement strand
AGCACCGGATTGTCTACAGGCGGTTGATCGGGCGGCGGTGGGGGTGGTGAAACACCCGTCACGCTGCTGCTGGTGTTGAGCAGCAGGTTGGGCGAACCCGCGCCGGCATTGGACACCACGGTGGCCGTGGCCGCGGTCTTGATGGCGTCGACCACCTGGGCGGGGCTGGCATCGGGTCGCGCTTGCAGGATTTGCGCCACGTGCCCGGCCACGTGCGGCGACGCCATCGAGGTGCCGCTGATGGTGTTGGACGCGGTGGTGGACGAAATCCAGGTGCTGGTGATGGACGTGCCGGGCGCAAACACATCGACGCAGGTGCCGAAGTTGGAGTACGAAGCACGGGCGTCGTTGCTGCCAGTGGCGCCCACGGTGATGGCCGTGGGCTCTCGCGACGGCGATGCGGTGCAGGCATCGGCTGACGAGTTGCCGGCTGCAACAACCACCGTGATGCCCATCGACACGAGTTTGGCGACTGCAGAATCGATCGTGGACATCGCGCCGCCGCCAAGGGACATGTTGACGACGGCGGGGCGCTGGCCATTCTTGGCCACCCAGTCCAGCCCGGCGATCAGGCCGCTGCTCAGGCCTGAGCCTGCGCAGGTCAGTACACGCACAGGCACCAGGGTCACGCCCTTGGCAACACCCCAGGGCGTTGAGCCGATGGTGCCGGCCACGTGGGTGCCGTGGCCATTGCAGTCTGTCGTGCCATTGCCGTCGGTGATGGCGGTGAAGCCGTCGGTCACGCGCCCGCCAAACGCGGTGTGTGTGGCCAGGATGCCTGTGTCCACCACGTAGGCATGCACGCCCGTGCCGTCGCTGCCGTAGGAGAAGCTGGTGTCCAACGGCAAGGCGCGCTGGTCGATGCGGTCAAGGCCCCAGGTGGCGCTGGTCTGGGTCACCTGGCGCAGCACGATGTCCTGGTCGACCTCGACGCTGTCCACCAAGGGGTGACGCGCCATGGCGTCGATGAAGGCATCGGCGGCGGCGTCGGGCAAGGTCACCGCAAAACCCTGCATCACATGCGTGTAGGTGAAGCGGATCTGGCCTGCGCTGCCCGCCATCATGGATCGGGCCTGGGAGTCCGGGCCGGTCGTGCCTTCCTTGAAACGCACCACGTAGTTGCGGAATTCCTGCTTGGATGCGCCGGGGCGAGTGGGCGTGTCGGTGGCCGTGGTGCCGGTGTTTGTGGTGTTGGTGGCCACCGTTACTGCGGTCGTCTGATCGGGTTCGACGGGTGTCTCGACCGGTGTTGGCGCCGGTGTCGGGGTCGTTGTCTGTGCCGGCGCGGTCGGGCGTTCGGTGCTTTGCGCCAACTGCGCCAGCACGTTGGCAACCGGCACGGGCCGACCGCCCACCATCGCCCCACCGTCGAGCTGCGTCATCAGCTGCGGCAGCGCGGTGCGCAGCGTCTCGAGCGTGGTGGCCATCTGTTCACTGACGGACTGGCCGCCATCAACACGGGCGGCTTCGGCCACCCGGCTGGCGGTTTCGCCCAGACCGATGGCCACGACCCGTGCCGCCTGGCCCAGCACCTGGTCGGGATGCGCCACAAAATTGCTCATGGGGTTCTTGGTGCCCAGCCCCAGGCGTTCGGCCACTGCGGCCTTGGCTTGCTCCAGGGTCTTGCCCTCGTTTGCAACAGCGCCGGCCACCAGCGTGGTCAACGGGCTCAGCAGGGCCGGGCTGACCACCGGTGCAGAGGCGGCGGCATCGGCCACAAACGCGGCCGCCGGGGCCATCAGCGAGAAGCCCTTGCGGCCCGCGGCCAGCAGATCCAGGCCGCCGTCATCGGCATCCCTGGCCGTTGACGGCACATGGGTCACCAGCATGGCAGCCGCCACCTGTGCTGCGCTCAGGCCTTCAATGGACAGGCTGAAGGCGCCGGCGGTGTCGGTGGGCTGTGACAGCGGTTCTCCGCTGTCGTAAACTTGGTTGCCGTTGAGGTCCAGGAACACGGTCGCACCTTCAATGGGGCCGTCCACAACAGCGCCAGTGATGGTGGTTGACGCAGCAGGAGCGGCGGTCACCGTGTCGACGGGGGCTGCGGCCGCCAGCGGGTTTTCGGTGGCGCCGGTGGCGACGGCACCGCCGCCGCCGCCGCAGCCGTGCAACGTGAGCACTGCGCTGGCATACAGCAGGGTGATCGCCAGCCGGGCAGGCAGGCGGGAACGGTGCGGCGCAGTCAAGTGCGCATCAGAACGATGAGTGGTGTGCATAGGGCCTCTGTTGCATCAACAAAAAAGAGGCCGGGAAAGGGCTGACGGGCCTTTCTCCGGCAACCCCGCTACCGTGGCCGCTGCACGGGTGCAGCGGCTTTAGGCCGGAGGCTTTGCGTCTCAGCCTTTCGACTGATTTGCGGTGAAAACGGCCTGAATGCTAAGCAGTCAGGCGCCGCGCAGGTGTATCGGACTGAAAGCGGGCGTGAGGACTTCACGGACCGGGCCGATTGCCGATGAGACCAGACGGTGGTGCACCTGTGCAGGTGCCATCACTGCCCGTGGGCGGTGTCCGTCATCCCGACGGGCACCGAAGCAGCGCGCTCAACTCGGCGTGGGCGTGCCGCGCATGCGGTCGATCTTCAGGAAGGTCTTGCGCGCCATCGCGGTCAACTGACCCTCGGTGGGGTGGTCCACGGTTTCGTAACCCACGATGTGCGGCGCCAGTGCAGGCCGGTGTTTTTCAACATAGTGGCGAAAGTCGGCCAGCGCCGTGTGCGAGCCTGCCACCAGCACTTCCTGGATGCCGGCAAGGCCGTCGCAGACGGTGCCAAAAAACTCGTGCTCGGTGCGCACCTTGCTGCCGTGCTGGGCCGTGTGGTGTACGTGGGCTTTCACCTTTTGGGATTCGACATGCTCGGCGTCGAACTGCAGGATTTCGGCGCTCTGGTGGTCGATGCGGACAACGGCGTGGAAACTGGTCATGGTGGTGGGGTCCTTCTGGTTGAGGGTGTTGTTGTGACGGTGTTGTGGTGGGCTGCGCCTCAGCGCTGCTGCTGTTCAACGCGGGTTTCGCAGGCCGTGCAGCGCAAGGCCCACGGTTCCGCTTTCAGGCGTTCAAAGGGAATTTGCTTGTCGCAGTCGACGCAGATGCCGAACTGTTCGCCGTTCACGCGTGCCAAGGCCGTGTCCACCGCATCCAGCTCGCGCCGTTCGTGGTCGGTCAGTGCCATGGCGATTTCGCGCTCGGGGGCGCGCTGTGGGGCGTCGTCGGCGTCTTGCGCAGCCACCTCGGCGGCGCGCTCAACGCGGCTTTGCCCATGCAGGTGCTGCTTCAGTTGCTGACTCAATTGGTCGCGGCGCTGCGTCAGCGCCGTCCGCAGCAACTGGCGTTGGTCGGCAGAAAGGGTTTTTGTCGTCATGTTGCCTCCAAAGTGGTTGCAAGCATGATGAACCGACGCCCGGCGCAGCGCCTTGCGCTTGATCAAGGCGGCCGTCTGCCGATGCCGCCCTGAGGCCGCCAAGGCTTCAGGGGACGGCGGGTGCGCCTTACACCAGGCCGGCGCAGGCCCCGACGTCCAGCGGCAGGTTCTGGCCGGTGATGAAGCCGGCAGCGTCGCCGCAGAAAACGCGCATGCAGCGCCAAATTCCGCGGGCCGGCGGAAGCGGCGTGCCGGCATGGTGTCGGCAATGCGCTGGCGGGCTCCGGCGTCGTCGATGCCGTGGTCGACCAGGCGTTGGGCCATGAATTCCTGGCGTGCGGTGTCGAATCGTTCGGGCAGCAGGTTGTTGAGGGTCGCGTTGTCCAACGCCACATCAGGTGCGAGTGCCTTGCTGGCAGCCATCGGGCCCCAGCTCCATGGTGGTGCCCGCTTCAGGCGGCCAGCATGAAGCCGTCAAAAAACGCCGCCAGCGCCTGGTGGGCCTGCAGCGGCAGCACCAGCGCGATGTACTGGTCCGGCCGCACCACCACCAGTGCGCCCTGGGCGCGGTTGACGCCGCGCAGATCAAAGATGTCCGGGCCGTTTTTCAGGTCGGGGCAGAAGACCTTTTCGTAGTCACGCAGGCCGTAGCGGCCTTTTTGCGGCCGCAGCAAGGCCGGCATGGTCTCGATGGCCAGGTCGGCATGGTGTTGCTGGAAGATGGCCCGCAGGTCAAACACCGCATCGGGGTCCTGGCCGACGCGTGTGTATCGGCGCA
>JAHECB010000358.1 GCA_024641925.1 Betaproteobacteria bacterium | reverse complement strand
TCACCCTGGTCGCGACAACCGCGTTTTTTGTCGGCTCGTTCCTGCTCCTGCCCTACATGGACACCGGCTTCATTCCGCCCGACGACCTGAGCCAGACGCAGGTGACGCTGAACCTGCCGCCAGGCAGCACCTACGACGATTCTTTGGCCGCTGCCGAGCAGGCGCGGGTTCTGGTGCAGGCCAATGCGCATGTCAAGCTGGTCTACACCGCTGTGGGTGGCGGCAGCACCGGTGCGGACACCTTCAATCCTGGCGGCAGCTTGCCCGAGGTCACCAAGGCCACGCTGACCCTCAACATGACACCCCGTGCCGAACGGCCTGGCATCAGCAAGCAGGCCATCGAGCGGCAGTTGCGCGAGGCGCTGGCGGTGCTGCCCGGCACGCGTGTGAAGGTGGGCTTCGGCCAGAGCTCGGAAAAGTACGTGCTGGTACTGGCCGGTGAAGACGGTGCTGCACTGGCGGCGCATGCCGCCGTGGTCGAGCGAGAACTGCGCGGCATCCCGGGCATTGGTGCGGTCACGTCCAGTTCCAGCCTGGTGCGGCCCGAACTGGTGGTGCGCCCTCATGCGGCGCGTGCTGCGGACCTGGGCGTGACCGCTGCTGCCATTGCCGACACGCTGCGCGTGGCGACGTCGGGCGACTACGACCAGAACCTGCCCAAGCTCAACCTGAGCCAGCGCCAGGTGCCCATCGTGGTGCGCCTGCCGGCATCCGCGCGGGCTGACCTGCAGTTGCTGTCTCGTTTGCCCGTGCCAGGCCGCAACGGGCCGGTGATACTGGGCAACGTGGCCACGCTGAGCATGGACAGCGGGCCGTCCAGCATCGACCGCTTCAACCGCCAGCGCAATGTCAATTTTGAAATTGAACTCAACCAGATGCCACTGGGCGCGGTGAAAGAGGCCACGCTGGCCTTGCCCAGTCTGAAGAATCTGCCGCCTGGCGTGATCCAGACCGAAGTGGGCGATGCCGAGGCCATGGGCGAGTTGTTTGCCAGCTTCGGGGTGGCCATGATGACGGGGGTGCTGTGCATCTACATCGTGCTGGTGCTGCTGTTCAAGGACTTCTTGCAGCCGGTCACTATCCTGGGCGCGCTGGTGCTGTCGATTCCGGGCGCTTTCCTGGCACTGTTCTTGACCGGTACAGCCATCACCATGCCCAGCATGATCGGGCTGATCATGCTGATGGGCATCGCCACCAAGAACAGCATCTTGCTGGTGGACTACGTGATCATGGCGCGCCGTGACCACGGCCTGTCGCGTTGGGAATCCGTGCTGGACGCCTGCCACAAACGCGCACGGCCCATCGTCATGACCACCATCGCCATGGCCGCAGGCATGTTGCCGATTGCGGTGGGTTTTGGCACGGACCCCAGCTTCCGGGCGCCCATGGCCATTGTGGTCATCGGCGGGCTGATCACCTCGACCTTCCTGAGCCTGCTGGTGATCCCGGTGCTGTTCACCTGCGTGGACGATGTGATCGGATTTTTCAAACGGGGAGGCAAGCCACACGCGACACCCCTCACAGCACCAGCCTGAACCCCCTGGGCCGGTGGCACGGGCGCATGGACCAGAGGACGCTTTTGCGGGTGCCGGCCTCAGCCCTGCTTGACCACGGCATAACGTGCCAAGGTCTTTTCACGTGCAGCGGCATGGTCCACCACCGGGGGCGGGTACTGTTTGCCCAATGACAGGTTCGCGGCGGCGAGGTCCAGCGGGCGCGCCAGCCAGGGGGCGTGGATCAGCTTGTCGGGCAACTGGGCCAGTTGCGGCAGGTAGCGGCGGATGAAGCGGCCTTCGGGGTCGAAGCGTTCACTCTGGCTCACCGGGTTGAAGATGCGGAAGTAGGGCTGGGCATCGCAGCCCGATGACGCTGCCCACTGCCAGCCGCCGTTGTTGGCCGCCAGGTCAAAGTCGTTCAGGTGCAGCGCGAAGTAGGCCTCGCCGCGGCGCCAGTCCAGGCCCAGGTCCTTGCACAGGAAGCTGGCCACCACCATGCGCAGGCGGTTGTGCATGTAGCCGGTCTGGTTGATCTGCGCCATCGCCGCGTCCACCAGTGGGTAGCCGGTGCGGCCTTCACACCAGGCGGCAAACAGCGCGTCGGCGGCCTTGCCATGTTCCCATTTGATGCGGTCGTAGGCGGGTTTGAAGGCGTGGTCTACCACCTGGGGGTGGTGGTGCAGGATCTGGTGGTAAAAATCGCGCCAGATCAATTCAGACAACCAGACCTCGGCGCCCCGGTCGCCGGCCACGGCGCGCTGGTTTGCCTGTCGCGCCAGCTGGCGGATCGACACCGTGCCAAATCGCAAGTGGGTGCTCAGGTAGCTGGGTCCCTTGACGGCCGGGAAATTGCGGGTCTGCTCGTACTGGTCGATGCGGTGCAGAAAGTCGTCCAGCAGTTCCCGCGCGCCGGCTGGTCCGCTGGGCAGTTTCAGCTGGTGCAGGTTGGTGTGCTCAAAACCCAGGGTGTCCAGCGCAGGAATGCCGGGGATGCCTACGGGCGCCGGCGCCAGCGCGCCCGCATGCTTGGCCACGGGGTAGGGCGACAGGTAATACCCGTCCAGCTTCTTGAGCCAGGCATTTTTGTAGGGCGTGAACACGCTGTAGGCGCTGCCGCCCTGGGTCAGCACCTCCTTGCGTTCAAACACCACATGGTCCTTGCTGGTGTGCAAGGCCGCCCCCAGGTCGGCCAGCAGGCCGCGCACACGCGCGTCGCGTGCCAGGGCTTGAGGCTCGTCGTCGTGGTTGGCGTAGACCGCCTGTACACCGAGCTGAGTCGCCAGGGCGGCAATTTCGTTGGCCGCCGAGCCGTGGCGCACCAGCAGGTGCACCCCTTCAATGCCGTGCGAGGCCGCCAGGGCCTGCAGTTCTGCGTCGACACCGACCAGGCTGTCGCGGATGAATTCCACCCGTCGGTCACGGCGTGGCAGCGCTTCCAGGATGTCGGTGTCAAAGACAAAACACACCCAGACCTGGCGCGCGGCACGCAGTGCGTGGTACATCGCGGCGTGATCGTCGGTGCGCAGGTCGCGCCGCAACCACACCAAGGCACGGGTCAGGGATTTGTCCACTTCAGCATGTGGGATGGCGGTCGATTTCACAGACGCGAGTGTGTCCCTAATTTCGGGGAAGGTGCGCTCGGGTTGCGCGGGTGGTGCATGGGCACCTCGTAGAATGCGTTTCATGGCCAGCGCGGATCGTATCGACCTTACCAACCAGTTCCTGATTGCCATGCCCGGCATGGCGGACAACACCTTTGCCGGAACGGTGGTGTACCTGTGTGAGCACAACGAAAAGGGTGCCTTGGGCCTGGTCATCAACAAGCCCATCGACATCAAGCTGAAAAGCCTGTTCCAGAAGGTGGAGCTGCAGCTGGAAATCACCGAGCTGGCCGAGCAGCCGGTGTATTTTGGTGGCCCGGTGCAGACCGAGCGCGGTTTTGTGCTGCACGACAAGCGCCCGGAAGACCAGGCGCCGTACAACTCCACGCTGTCCATACCCGGTGGCCTGGCCATGACCACCAGCAAGGACGTGCTGGAAGCGCTGGCCGATGGTTCCGGCCCGGTACGGGTATTGGTCACCCTGGGCTACAGCGGCTGGCAAGCCGGTCAGCTGGAAGACGAACTGGGCCGCAACGGCTGGCTGACGGTGGATGCCGACCCCGCTGTCATCTTCGACACCCCGATCGACAAACGTTACGAACGAGCCTTGTCCCTGTTGGGCTTCGATCCCTTGATGCTGTCCCAGGAAGCCGGCCATGCCTGAGCAAACCCCGGCTGCGCCCGCCCGGCCGCAGAGCTTTCTGGCCTTCGACTTCGGCACCCGGCGTGTGGGTGTGGCCGCTGGCAACAGCCTGCTGGCCCAGGCGCTGCCGCTGACCACCATCCGTGCCGAAGGCGAGGCGCGGTTTGAAGCCATCGCCGCGCTGCTGCAGGAATGGCAGCCCGATGCACTGGTGGTGGGTGTGCCGTATTACAAGGACGGGCAGTCGCACGACAACACGGTGCTGGCGCAGCGTTTTGCACGCCAGTTGCACGGGCGCTTCAAGTTGACGGTGCACGAAGTGGACGAACGCTACAGCACCACCGAGGCCCTGGCCACCGGTGCCACTGACGCTGATGCCGCAGCGGCTGCCATCAT
>JAHECB010000094.1 GCA_024641925.1 Betaproteobacteria bacterium | reverse complement strand
TGGGCGCTGTTCTACCTGAAGGGCGTGGCGCCGCCCGAAGTGAGCATCAAGGACATCTACAAGGGCGTGGTGCCGTTCATCGTGATGCAGGCGCTTTCGTTGATCGTGCTGTTCAACTATCCCAAGATCGCCACCTGGTTGCCCAAGGCGATTGGCTGGTGAGGAGAGCGTGCACGGCGCTGTGGTCGGGGTCGAGGCGGTCTGACCCCTTCAGCGCGGTCCTGGTTCAGGGCGGCAGTTGAAAGCCCCGGCGCTGAAACACCAGCCGTGCCGGGTCCGCCGTCAGCGCGACCAGAAACTGGCGCGCCAGCGCCTCCTGCGCACTGCCGGCCACCAGCGCAGCCGCGTGCTGCACCGGCACCGGGCTTTCCGGCGCAAAGGCCACACGCACTCCCGCCACACCGATGACGTCGGTGCGGTAGACAAAACCCGCGTCTGCTGCGCCCCGGGCCACAGCGGCCAGCACCTCGTCCACGTTGTTGGTAACCAGCATCTTGTTCTGCAGTGCGGGCCACCGGCGCCGCACGTCGATGGCCTCTCGGGCGTGGCGGCCGGCGGGCACGCTGCTCAGGCGGCCGATGGCAATGCGCAGCACTTCAGGGGCGGCCAGCGCATCAAGGTCGCGCAGCGGCACGCGCCGTGTCGCCGATTCCACCACCACGATGTCGTTGAGCGCGATGACTCGCGGCGGCTCGGCCACCAGCAGGCGGCGGCTGGCACCCCGGGCCAGCGTGTCCAGGTCGGCGCTGATCAGCAGGTCAGCCTTCAGGCCCCGGGCTATCTTTTCCAGCAGATCACCCGCAGGTGCCGCCGTCAGGGTCAACTTCAGGCCAGCCTGTGCAGTCTCGAGGCTGCGTGCTATCTCCTCAACGGCGCCAACCAGGCTGCTGTCCACGGCCACTGACAGCGTCTGGGCTCGTACCGGCATGGCTGCGCCGACGCCTCCGAGCAGCACCAGCAGGGTCTGGAGGAACAAGGCAATCAGGGTGGCAGAACGAAGTTGCATGCCGCAGAGACTATCAGCAGTGCGATCCGCGTCAGGGCATTTGAAAAATGAACAGCCGAACTCCGCAACGTGAGGCCTTGTGGCCAAAGTGCTGGTCGACGCCGGCACCTGGTTATTTTTTTGGCCGGGCAGCAGGCGACGACAGCATCTGGCGCCATTCTGCGGGCGCAGCCGTCCCAGGCGGCTTGCGTACGCCGTCATCGACCCACACGGTCCGTGCTGCGCGGCCTATGATTTGCGAGTCATACGACGAATGGGCAACACGGTTGCACAGCCTCACGTGCCGATCCGCTGTCCCACACCCCCGCGCCCGACCGGGCGCCTCACCAGACCCGGAGACACCATGACCCACGGCACCATCAGCGCACCCCAACCCGAAGCCGTCGAAGCCGGTCTGGACGCGCTGGCCGCGGGCGGCAACGTGGTGGACGCAGCGGTGGCCGCCGCGCTGGTGCAGACCGTGGTCGATCCGCAGATGTGCGGCATAGCCGGATTTGGCTCCATGCACCTGTACCTGCCGGGCCAAGGGATACACACGGTGCTGGATTTTCACGGCCGGGCGCCGGCCGCAACCCGGCCCGACATGTGGGCGCCCTTGATCGTGCGCGAATGCAACGACGGCTTTGGCTTTGTGCTGAAGGGCGAGGTCAATGAAATTGGCTACCAGTCCTGCACCACGCCGTTGACGATCAAGGCCCTGGATGACGCACTGCGCCGTTTTGGCACCCGCAGCCTGGCCGATGTGTTGCCACCCGCCATTGCCTACGCCGAAGATGGTTTTGCGGTGCGGCCGCAAATGCACCGCTTCTGGATGGAGCCGCCGCTGAATGGGCGCATCAAGCGCGACCGCGTGCTGCGCGACTACCCCGCCACGGCCCGCATCTACCTGCGCCCGGATGGCAGCATCCGCCCGGTGGGCGACACGCTGCGCAACCCCGACATGGGCCGCACGCTGCGCCGCATCGCCGAACACGGGGTGGCGGACTTCTACACCGGCCAGATTGCGCAGCGCATCGATGACGACATGCGCAAGCACGGCGGCCTGCTGCGCCTGGCCGACCTGGCGGCTTGCGAAACAAGCCCCGTGGAGCCGCTGTGGACAACCTACCGCGGCCACCGTGTGGCCACCAACCCGCTGCCTGGCGGCGGGCTGATGATCGTGCTGATGCTCAACATCCTGGCGCACTTTGACCTGGCTGCGATGGGCCACAACTCACCCGACTACATCGCGGTGGTCAGCGAGGCGATGAAGATTGCCACGGTGGAAAAAGACCAGCGCATGGGCGACCCGCGTTTTGTCGATGTGCCCATGGCCGAGTTGATGGGCCCGGACTTCGCCGCGCGCTTGGCCGCGCGCATCCGCAGCGGCGAAAAGACCACCGTGCCCCGCATGAACCCGGGCGGCGTCGAGAGCAAGGACACGACGCACATCAACGTGGCCGACGATCAGGGCAACTGCGTGTCGCTGACCCACTCACTGGGCTTCAGTTCGGGTGTGGTCACCGAGGGCCTGGGCTTCATGTACAACAACTGCATGTCGGTGTTCGACCCGCGCCCCGGCCATGCCGGTTCGCTGGCGCCGGGTAAGGCGCGCTTCTCGGCCGTATCGCCCACCATCGTGTTCCAGGGCGACAAGCCGTTTCTGGTGGTGGGCTCGCCGGGGGGCACCACCATCACCATGGGCAACCTGCAGGCCATCCTGAACGCGGTGGATTTCGGCATGACGGCGCAGGAGGCGGTGAGCGCGCCGCGCTTCTGCGCCACGTCCGACACCATCGAGGTGACCAACCGGACCTTGCGCGCCACCCAGCGTGCGCTGGAGTCCAAGGGCTACGCGGTGCACCGCCATGCCTTCAGCCACATGTTCCCGCTGGTGCACGCGCTGCGCTGGTCAAACGGCCGCTGGGAGGGTGGTGCCGACCCGGCCGGCGACGGCATGGCCGGGTCGGTGTAGCGATGAACGTTCAGCCCACGCTGCGGCGTCGGACCGCTGCGGCACCCAACAGCGCCAGCGACGCCAGTGCCAGCGAGCCGGGTTCAGGTACGTCATTGCCCTTGTCGGCCACGAAAAACAGCTTTTCGTAGTTGCGGCTGCCATTCAGCCCGGTGATGCGGTTGATGCTGTAACCCCCCGTAAAGCTGAAGGTGTGCAGGCACATGCCGGCGTTGGCGCTGCCGCACTGGTAGTTGTAAGGCGTTTCATTGGCGCCGGCAAAGCCCCATGACCAGAAGTCCGAATACCACCAGTTGGAACCGTTGGACAGGTGATAGGAACCCGTGGAGTTGCCGGTGTCGATGATGGCGTCGGCACGGGTGGTGGCCGCCAGCGACAGCAGGGTTTCCGAACCGGTCACCCGCCCAGCCATCATGAGGAAATCGCCCTGGCAGACGTTGAGCACAACCTCACCGGCGTTGCCGATGGTCGCGCCCATGGTGCCCTGGTAACACTGTGTCCAGCCACCCGAGGTGACCGTGCTGATGGCGACGCCAGACTGCGGGCCGCTGGGCATGTAGGTCGGCGCGGCGTGGGCGCTGGCCATCGTGAAAACAGCGGCGGCAGTGGCGATCAAGGCGTTGCGGTAGTTGTTCATGGTGGGCCTTTGATGTCTGGTGATGGTTGAAGCGGCAGCATGTTTGCGGCGCTGATGAGCAAGCTTGTTTGCAAGCGATGGGCCAGCTTTGCGTGCCCCGGGGGCCAGGGTCACGACTTCGTGCATGAAGCGTGATGCAGTGCACCGCTTGCGGGCCGAAGGCCGACTTTTTTCACGGCCTGGCCGGGCCCCGTACGGGCCACTGCGGGCCGGCGCCGTGCGGTACGCGCACGCTGCGGCTGCACAAGCTGTCGGATCGCTGGGGCAGGTACCCCATGCTGACCGCCTTACACCTCGAGGCACTGGTTTTGCCAGGCGCATTGGGGTGTTTGCCCCAGGCACTGGACCGTGCCCAAAGACCTGCAGAGTGCGGCACTCCTGTGCGGGTCTTCAGCATCCGCCCGGGGTTGCTACCGATGCTGGCGACCGACTCCACAAGAGGCGGTTGAAAAGGCCGTGGCCGAATCCAGGCCTGATGCCAACCCGCAAGGCGGGCCGGCGCCGCTGCGGTTAGCCTACAGGCCGCCACCGCTTCCTGCTTTGCTGCCAAGCGCTCAACCCATGCCGTGATGACCGTCGCCACGCCAGCCCTCGCCATGGTGGCCAGCCTGTCGGCCCGCGGCGCCGAAGCCACTGCCTGCAGCGACTTTGACAGCCACGTCAACAGCCGCTGGAAAGAGACCACCGATCTGGCGGCATGCAGATTGCGCTGGAGCGCCAGCGCAAGGCGGGCAAGGCGCCACCGCTGGTCGACGGGCAGACACCGGAGCAGCGCTTCTTCACGGCCAATGCCGTGGTCTGGCGCAGCAAGCAGCGCCAGGAGGCCCTGATCAACCAGTTGCGCACCGGTTCACATTCACCCGGCCGCTACCGCATCCTGGGGCCGTTGAGCCACATGGCGGCCTTTGCGCAGGACTTCGCTTGCAAGCACGGCGACGCCATGGTGGCGGCTGATCCCATCGTCGTGTGGTGAGTGGGCCGGCGGGCGACAGCCCTGCACGTTGCACCGACGTCATCAGCGGTACCCACCTTGAAAACCCTGCGCCCCGGGGCGCCAACACCGGAGACAACACCATGCAAACCCGTGAACTGGGCCGTTCTGGCCTTCGCACCGCCCCGCTGGCTTTTGGCGGCAACGTCTTGGGATGGACGGCCGACCGCGCCACCTCTTTTTTGCTGCTGGACGCCTTTGTCGACAGCGGCTTCAACCTGATCGACACCGCCGACGTCTATTCGCGCTGGGTGCCCGGCCACACCGGCGGCGAGTCCGAAACCCTGATCGGCGAATGGCTGGCCGCGCCTGGCAATCAGCACAAGCGTGACCAGGTGTTGATCGCCACCAAAGTGGGCAAGGACATGGGCAGCGACAAGATCGGGTTGTCGCGCCGCTGGATCCGCCAGTCGGTGGAAGATTCGTTGCGCAGGCTGCGCACCGACCGCATCGACCTGTACCAGTCGCACGACGACGACAGCAAGACGCCGCTGGCAGAAACGCTGGCCGCCTACGGCGAACTGATCGCCGAAGGCAAAGTGCGCGCCATCGGCGCCAGCAACTACACGGCGCCGCGCCTGGCCCAGGCCCTGGCTGTCAGCGCGCGAGAGGGCCTGCCGCGCTACGAAACCCTGCAGCCGCTGTACAACCTGATGGACCGCGCCGCGTTCGAGGCCGAACTGGAACCGCTGTGCCGCGCCCAGGGTCTGGGTGTGATCAACTTCTTTGGTCTGGCCCGCGGCTTTCTCACCGGCAAGTACCGCAGCGAGGCCGATCTGGCCCAAAGCCCGCGCGGCGCCGGCTGCAAGGCTTATCTCAATGACCGGGGCTATCGCGTGCTGGCTGCCTTGGACGCGGCGGCTCAGGCCCACGGCGCAACCGCGGCGCGGGTAGCGCTGGCCTGGCAAATTGCAAGGCCTGGTGTGACAGCCCCCATCGTCAGCGCCACCAGCACCAAGCAGTGGGCCGAACTGGCCGGCGCGGCGAAACTGACGCTGACGGCCCACGACATCCAGGCGCTGGACGCCGCCAGCGCGGAACCGGGTACAACAGCGGCGGTCGTTTGACGGTCACTGCGGGCCCTGGCCGCTTTCAGAGTCCGGGCGCTGGCCGGGTAGACCAGCAGGTCCAGCGGCTTCACGACCAAGCCCGCTGAAACGCTTGGCAACGCGGGTCTGACGGCAGACAGAGCTCGGGCCGCAGTGCCATCCTGGGTTACGCTCATCAACATGCAACAACCCACCCACCAGCATTTCTACGAACCGCGTCTGGGCCATGGCCTGCCGCACGACCCGTTCAACGCCATCGTCGGGCCGCGCCCGATCGGCTGGATCTCCAGCGTTGATGCCAACGGCCGGCGCAACCTGGCGCCCTACAGCTTTTTCAACGCGTTCAACTACGTACCGCCCATCATCGGTTTTGCCAGCACCGGCTGGAAAGACACGGTGGCCAACATCGTGGCCACCGGCAACTTTGTGTGGAACCTGGCGACGGTGCCGTTGGCCCAGGCCATGAACGCCAGCTGCGCCGCCGTACCGCCCGAGGTGGACGAATTTGAACTGGCCGGGCTGACACCGCTGGCGTCGCGCCTGGTGGCCGCACCGCGTGTGGCTGAAAGCCCGGTGGCATTCGAGTGCCGGCTGTCGCAGCACTTTCAGCTGCAAGGTGCCGACGGCACACCCGTGCAGACCTGGATGACCTTTGGCGAGGTGGTGGCGGTGCACATCCGCGCAGACCTGCTGAAAGACGGCATCTACGACACCGCCGCCGCACAGCCCCTGCTGCGCGGTGGCGGCCCGGGCGACTATTTCGAACTCGGCAAGCACCATTTCATGAAACGACCCGGCTGATGCGGACCCGCACGCGCCGCAGGGGTTGATGCCCCTGCGCGGGCTCTTTGTGTTTCAGCCGGTCCACGCCGGCGGCTGACCGGTGCACCCCAGCTTTTGTCCACGGCCGTCAAGGAGCACAAGACCATGGAACTCGGCAACTTCTCGGTCAGCCTGGCCGTCAAGGACATCAAGGCCTCTGCCGCTTTTTACGAAAAGCTGGACTTCAAGCAGGTCGGTGGCAACATCGAGCAGCAGTGGGTCGTGCTGCAAAACGGCTCGGCGCGGATAGGCCTGTTCCAGGGCATGTTCGACAAGAACATCCTGACCTTCAACCCGGGTTGGAACGCCGACAAGGAACCCCTGGCCGATTTTCAGGACGTGCGGGACCTGCAGCGCAGCTTCAAGGCACGCGGGCTGACGATGGCCCCCGAAGCAGACGAAACCACCCAGGGGCCGGCCTTTTTCCAGCTCACCGACCCCGACGGCAACACGCTGCTGTTTGACCAGCACGTGCCCAGCCCGACGCGCTGAGGCCCAGCCTTGCGGTCAGGGCAAGGCAAGCGCGTTTTGTCTTCAAGGCACCCGGTCTGCTGGACACCTTTCACCCGGGCTCAAGGTTCAGTCCATCCCGGCCCTGTGCAGCCTGGGGACCGGGCACCGCAGCCTGTCGGCTGCACCTGGCAGGGGCGCGGTATGACATCTAGAGTTGCCCACATCGCCAACCAACCCGAGACTGGAGCCCGACATGTCCATCGCCCAAGAACTCGACCGTCTGAGCCAGCTGCACAGCCAGGGCCACCTGTCAAACGATGAGTTCAGCCGCGCCAAGGCCCGGGTCTTGAATGGTGCGGGTGCCGCCACCAGCATTGCCGCCGGCCTCAATTCGCTGAGCCGCAGCCGTCATGACCGCTGGCTGGGCGGCGTCTGTGGTGGCCTGGCCACGATGTCGGGCCTCGCGCCGTGGCTGTGGCGCCTGCTGTTTGTGCTGATGGTGCCCATGGGGGGTTCGGGCCTGCTGTTTTATGGGCTGCTGTGGATCTTCCTGCCACTGGAAAAACCCACCGGCCAACAGGCTGTCGAGCAAAACTACGGGGCTTGAGCCCGCGGCGAACAGTCGGTTCAAGTGCCCGGTTCGCACACAACAGCACCGGTCCCGCGGCAGCGCAGACAAGGCAGCAGACGCGGTTGATCGGCCAACCGCGTTGCCCTATGCCAGCTGGTACACCGTGGTCCGTATCACCCCACCCGCCTCGGCGGCCTCGCACAACGTGCGCTCGGCCAGCGGCTTCAAGTTGAAGGGCGCTGCCGTCAGCACGATGCCGCTGCCGATGCCCATGCGGATGTCGCGACCCGTGGGCTTGTCCAGGTTGGGCGTGAAGCCTGGCTCGGACGGCAGGTGTTCGGTCAGCACCAGGTGTTTGAAGTTCTGTTCGACCTGACGCACGACGCCCAGAATCTCGGCGTTGGACAGGTGCTGCAGCACCTGCCGGATCATGGCCACGTCGCCACGGGGCAGCGGGTCGGTGGCGATGTTCAACAACTGGAAGTCGACCTCCAGCGACCGGAAACGCACCCGGTTGAACTCGACCAATGGCGGCACGATGTCGCAGGCCACGTAGCCGTTGCAGAAAGGGCGCAACTGGGCGCCGACTGCAAAGTCCCCGCAGCCCAGGTCCACCACATCGGGTTTGTCGCCCAGCGAAGCCAGGAAGCCGGCCACCGCGCTGACATAGGGCCGTACAGTGGCTTCAACATGTGAACCGGTGCCTGACCAGAAGACATGCTCGGCCTGCCCAGAATGGCCCCACAGCCGCTCGGCGTAGATCTTGGTAAAAATTTCCTGCGTGTTCAGGCCCTGGAACAGCTGGGCCTCGCGCGCCCGGTGGGCTTCGCGCTGCCGCTTCAGGGTGGTCTGGTCCTTGCCCTGGGCCATCAGGGCGATTTCCTCGACCGCAGGGGCCAGGTTGGGGTGCATGGCCAGGATGTGGTTGACCACCTCCAGCAGCGTCTGATTCGGGTCTTTCACGGTTGTCTCCAGCTTGAAAGCGGCTGTATCCATTGTCCGCAGTGACCCGCTGTTGATTCACGCGGATCAGCCACGCGCAAGCCCGCTTACTCCAGCCTTTGTGGGCGCCCCCGTGCGCACGCACACGCACACGCAACCCGCGGTTTCGGTACCTACCGCTCATCCGGTGAAAGCCTGCGTTACAAGTGCCGAGGGCGTTTCAGCCACGATCAGACCTGCACCATCCGCAGGTGGGTGATCTCCGATGGCGCACCGAAGCGTTTGGGCGGCCCCCAGTAACCAGTGCCGCGGCTGGTGTAGACCCACAGGTCCTGAAGCCGGTGCAGGCCCGCGGTGAACGGCTGCTGAAATCGCACCAACAGATTCCAGGGCCAGAACTGACCGCCGTGGGTATGGCCCGAGAGCTGCAGATGGAAGCCCAGCCCGAGGGCCGCCATCGCACTGCGCGGCTGGTGTGCCAGCAACAGCTTCAGTGCTGCGCCCAGGGGTGCGCCCAGGATCGAGGCCTGGGGGTCGCTGCGATGGCCGGGGTCGAAGTGGTGCGCGCTGTGGTCCGTGATGCCCGCGACGACCACGTCGTGGCCGTCGTGCTGCAGCACCACGTGCTCGTTGAGCAGCACGTTGACGTCCAGGCGGCGCAGCTCGTCGATCCAGGCCAGGGCACCGCTGTAGTACTCATGATTGCCGGTGACAAAAAAGGTGCCGTGGCGCGATCTCAGGTTGCCCAGCGGCGCCACGTGCCCGGCCAATTCCGCGACGCTGCCATCGACCAGGTCGCCGGTGACCGCCACCATGTCGGCGTCCAGCCGGTTGACACGGTCAACGATGGCCTGAAGGTAGCCGCCGCGGATGGTCGGCCCGACGTGGATGTCGCTGATCTGCGCGATCGTGAAGCCATGCAGCGACGGCGGCAAGCCGGGCACGGGCACGTCCACGCGCAGGACGGCCGCTGTGCGGCGAGCGTTCCAGACGCCCAGGACGGTCACCGTCGCCGTGGCCGCGAGCACCGCCCAGGCCGTCGCCTGTTTGATCGCCTCTAGCGCCAACGCACCAGGCCACAGGGCGGCCAAGGCGGCCGACACCAGCAGCAAGGCGTCGCGCAGCACCGTCAGCACCAACAACGACGAAAACAGGCCCATGGCCAGCATGCCCGACCAGGCCAGGGCCGAGCGTGCGCCGGGCCAACTCAGGTTGCGGCCAACCAGGGACAGCGGCAGCAGCAAAGCCGACAAAGCCAGCAGAACGCCCAGCAAAAAGCCCGCCGCAGGCCAGCCTGCCAGGGGCGGCATCAAGCGCAGGCCGACGTAAGCGTGCAGCAGGCAGGACAGCAGAACCACCGGAATCAGGCGCATAGCCTCATCACGTGGGGTCGACCGCCGGCAAAGCAAGTGCGGGGGTCACGGCCCGCGCGAGCGCCGCGCCAAAATGCACAGATGCGTTCACCCACCTTCCCATCCCCCCATCGCCCTCGGCTTGCGTTCACAGCGCTGGTGTCGGCGTTGCTGGTGGCTTGTACTGCGTCGCCGGTGCCGGCGCCCCAAGCACCGGCCAACCCGCCACCAGCGCCGCAGATGACGGCCCCCGAATCACCGGCGCCCGCACCGACCGCCGCCGAGGTGACGCTGACCGTGCCAGACGACACCGTGCTGAAAGCCTTTGACACCTGGGTCTCGAACTTCGGCGCCACCGCGCGGGCCGCGGGTATCCGTGAAGAAACGCTGCGTGCGGCCTTTGGTGAGGTCCGGTACCTGCCGCGCGTGATTGAGCTCGACCGAGTGCAGCCCGAGTTCACTCGCGCGGTCTGGGACTATCTGGACCGCACCGTGACGCCGCAGCGCCTTGAAACGGGTCGCATCAGGCTGTCGCAGTTTCGACCTGAGGCTGAGGCTGCGGCCGCCCGCTACGGCGTGCCGCCTCAAGTTGTGGCGGCCATCTGGGGCATGGAGAGCAGCTACGGCGTCAACACCGGCGACATCCTGACCATCGATGCGCTGGCGACGCTGGGTTTCGAGGGGCGACGCGAAGATTGGGCGCGTGGCCAGTTGCTGGCCGCTCTGAAGATCATCCAGAACGGTGACATCGACCGGGCGCACATGATGGGGTCATGGGCCGGGGCCATGGGCCAGACCCAATTCCTGCCGTCGAGCTACCTGGCCTATGCCGTCGATGCCGACGGCGACGGCCGGCGCGACATCTGGGGCAGCTTGGCCGACGTCATGGCCTCCACTGCGAACTACCTGGCCCGATCCGGATGGCAGGCTGATCAGCCCTGGGGCGTCGAGGTCCGGCTGCCACCGGACTTCGATGCCGGCCGAGCCGACAGCGCTGTGCGCCAGCCTGCCAGCCAATGGGCTGCCGAGGGCGTGCAGGCCATCGACGGCGCAGGCCTGCCGAATATTGGCAACGCGATGATCCTGCTGCCTGCCGGCGCCAGCGGGCCCGCCTTCATGGTCGGCGCCAACTTTCGGGCCATCCTGCGCTACAACAACTCGACCAGTTACGCACTCGCAGTCGGTCTGCTCGCGCAAGGCCTGAGCGGTGGCCCTGGCGTGCAAGCGCCCTGGCCGCGCCATCTGCAAACGCTGACCCGCAGCCAGTTGCTGGCGCTGCAAACCGCCCTGAACGAGCGCGGCTTTGACAGTGGCAAGCCTGACGGCATCCTCGGGCCGGCCACCCGCGGCGCCCTGCGTCGTTACCAGCGCAGCATGGGCCAAGCCGCCGACGGGTATCCAACGCTCGACCTCCTTCAGCGATTGCAGCTGAGGTAAAAAGCGCCCCAACAGGCGTCTGGATGGCGGTGGCCAGTGGCCGCCGATGCCATGCGGCCACCCGAAGACCGTCCTGCAGTGGTTGACGCCGCTGGGTGGATTTCCAAATTGCTTTGAACCTCACTGCCTTCGAAGGCGGCGAGGCGGCATTGCTGACCTTGGCATCGCAAGCCAGATCAGACGAAGGTCAGTTTCCGACGTGGTCCAGGAAGACCCGGACTCGGCCAGTTCCGCTTGTCCAGGCCTCCAGAAAGTCACTGCGCCAATGACGGGTTTCGAGTCCAGCCGACACCGCCGGCCATCCGTCGGCGGCGACGCAGTCTCCAATGCGTTCATTCGACGCGGTACGCGCCAGGGCACGCCGCGAGAGTCGGTCGAATCTCTGCAGTCTCCGGGACCGAGCTGGCGCTTGCGCCCCGGTAGCAGCAGACTAGGCGTAAGCATGAGCGTCGGGGATATTTCATTCCGCCGACCCCGAGTGTGCCAATGCTGTGCCAGGCGTAGGCTGTCCCATACCGCTGGCGCTCCTGAGACAGCGGTTTCGCTTGCTCAAAGGTGGCGCCCCGGGCGTCTCAAGCGGCGGAATGCCGGAGCAGCTTGACGAGCGCCGCGGCGGTGTCGTTCGCACACGTAAGTTGCTTTGATACCTTATGGGAAGCCCGAAACATGTCCTGATGACGATGTCCAGCACTCCAGAGGAGTCGGCGAGCACCCGATTGCAGCTGGGTACCTGCACGCTGGAGTTGGCGTCCGGAGAGCTGCTCGACGCAAACGGTGAGCTGGCAGGACTGCGCAAGCAGGCGCTCGATATCTTGCTCGTGCTCGGCCGCCGGGCGGGGGACGTCATCAGCAAGGACGAGCTGATGAGCGCGGTGTGGCCGAACGTTGTGGTCGGTGAAGGGTCGTTGACGCAGGCGATCGCCGAAATTCGACGGGTGTTTGGTGACGATGGACATCGGCTCGTTCGAAACGTGGCGAAGCGAGGCTACATGCTGGTGCCCGACAAGCCATCGCCGGCAACCCGGGACGCGCCGTCTGCGCCGTCTGCGCCGTCTGCGCCCTCTGCGCCGGACGCAGTTACGCCCCAATCGGTAACTGATCAGAGCCCGCCCCTGGCGTCCTGGCCCGGTCGTTGGCGCGCGCTGCTGGGTGGCGCGGCAGCAATCGCCGTGCTCCTCGCCATCGGTCTCGCCATGACGTGGCACAGCACGCCACCACCCTGGCAGTCACCTACTGACATGACCCGTACCCCCTCGCCGCGCGAAGTGCCGCCGCTGTCGGTCATCGTGCTGCCGCTCACGCTGCTGGGGGATGCCAAGGAATCGGAGTGGCTGGCCGACGCACTGCATGGCGACCTGGTGATCGCCGTCGCCCAGCAGCGCAACATCATGGTGATCGCGCGCGACACGGCCAGCACCTACAAGGGCAAGGCCGTCGATCCGCGCCAGGTGGCGCGCGAGATGGGCGTGCGCCATGTCGTGCACGGCAGCCTGCGTTAGCAGGACAGCCGGATCCTGCTCAATCTGACGCTGACCGACGGCCAGACCGGCGTGCAGCGCTGGGCCGGCGCTTTTGACGTCGAACGCGCCGAGCTGGCGCAGGTGGTGGGCGACTTCGCGGTGGCCATCGACCGCACGATCGTTGCCGAGCTCTACCGCTCGACCGCCGAGCGCTTTGCGACGCTGTCGCCGAGCGAAGTCACCGCCGACGATCTGGCGATGCAGGGCTATGCGCTGTGGTACCGGGGCGTCACGCGCGAGAACGTGCTCGCGGCAAGCGCGCTATCTGACCGTGCGCTGAAGATGAACCCGGACTCGGCGCGGGCCTGGGGCGGCGTCAGCTTCACGACCGTCGCCATCCTGAGCAACAGCTGGACCGACGACCGTCCAGCCGCGGTTCGCCGAGCCGAGGAGGCCGCCGCGAATCTCGAGCGTGTCGACCGCGACGGCAACTATGCGTACAGCTCCAAGACCTTCCTGCATTACCTGAAGGGCGACTTCCCGGCGATGCTGCGCACCACCACCGAGTGGAGCGGACGCTACCGCCTGCCGATCGCGCTGGCCGCGCACGGCGGCGCATTGCTCTACAACGCACGCTTTGACGAGGCCGTTTCGGCGATCGAACATGCCCTGCGCCTGGGCCCGCGAGATCCGTTCCGCGCGGAGTGGCAATACCGGCTGGCGCTGGCGCACTTCGGTGCCGGACGCTACGAACTGGCGCGCGAGTGGAGCCAGACGGCTGCACAGACCAACGGCTCGTTGCTGTGGCCGCCGATCCATGCCGCGGCGATGTTGCGGCTGGGCCAGCGCGAGGCGGCGCAACAGGCCTTCGACGCGCATCTGCGCCGTCATCCGGGCTACGTGACGGCCCAGGTCATGCGCCGGATGCCCGGCGCGGACCCCGCCCCTGACGGTCTGCGCTCGCGGCTGATCGGCAGCCTGCGTGAACTGGGCATGCGCGACCAGTGATCCCGACGACCGGGAACGCAGGCTTCCCGGCTGTCTTGAGCGCAATTTGAGAACTCTTTGAGGGTGTGTTCAAGACTCGGGCATGCCCGGATCGGACAGTGAGCGGGCCGGTTTGTGCCGGCAGTCACTCCAACCTTCCAGGAGCCTTCCATGATCCGTTCCTACTACTCCCTTGGCATACTGGCGTGTTTGTCCGCGATCGCCGTGGCTTTGCTGTTCCGGACTGACGAACCGGTGCGGCTCGGGCACGCACCCGTTTCATCTCCGTCCACAACCGCCTTTGCGGAAGGCGCGCTGGTGGGTGGCGTCGCACTGGGCGACCTGGCGGCCTTGCCCACACCAAACGGGCCGTGACCTCTGACCGTACACAGCGTTCAGATGCAGTTGCTCAGCTTCGATTGCGTCCCGGTCGGCGATAGTCGCCTACGGATGACCGCAGTCGCAGGGCGCCGAATTCTCGAGGTGATCGGTGAACGACCGTTGACTGAGTGGACCGGCCGCTCGACTTGAAAGGTGCCAGCGGCGACTTTGGGGCAACTCGAGCCGGCGGTGACCTGAAGGATCGGTCGTTCGGTCCGCCTCAACTTCGGGTGTCGGCTTTCACGTGCGGTCGCGAACGGGCAGTCCCGGCCAGCCGGAATTTGCAACTGGCCGGCACCGCGCGACATGCCAATGCCTGTGAGGTAGCGCCTTGGCGTCACATGAGACATCTGCGAGTTCGCTTGTGGATGTTGACCCTCTGAAGGCGGGCCTCCATACTCGCGCACCCCAACCCGACCCCAAAGGGCCCGATATGAGACTCAAAGGCAAGATTGCCGTGATCACCGGCGGAACCAGCGGCATCGGTCGGCGCATGGTGGAGCGCTTCGTCGAAGAAGGGGCTTCCGTCTTCTTCAGTGGCCGGCGCGCCGAACTGGGGGCCGAAGTGGCGCAAACCACCGGGGCCACGTTCATCGAAGCCGATGCTGCCGTTGAAGCCGATGCGGCGCGCACCGTCGCCGCCGCCAAGGCCGCGGGCGGCCGCATTGACGTGTTGGTGAACAACGCCGGCGGGGCCACGGGCAGTGCCCGCCTGGAAACGGTGTCGCTCGAAGACTTTGACTACACATTTGCCGTGCATGTCCGTGGTGCGATGGCCCACATGAAGCACGTCGCGGCGGCCATGCGCGCGCAGCAGGCGGGCAGCATCATCAACATCGGTTCCATCGCCGGGCACAGGGCCGGCTATGCGGGTACGTTGGGCTACTCAGCGGCCAAAGCCGCTCTGATTCACCTGAGCCGCTGCGCGGCACTGGAACTGGGCGAAGACAACGTTCGCGTCAACTCCATTTCTCCGGGTGGAATTGCCACCGGCATTTTCGGCAAGGCGTATGGTCTGAAGGGCACAGCGGCCGAAGCCAGTGCCGAGAAAATGAAGGCGGTGCTTGGAAAGATGCAAGCTGTGCCACGGGCGGGCCTTCCCGACGACATCGTCAACGCTGCAATCTACTTGGCGAGCGACGAATCGTCTTTTGTCAACGGCACCGACATCGTGGTGGACGGCGGCGCCATTGGCGGTCGTCGCTTCAGCGAGGTGATGGCCGGCCGGCAGGCCACGCGCGTACTGTTCGACTGAGCGCTCGTCAGATTTAGCAGCTGCGCACGCGCGCCACCTGGAGCTCGCTGAGTGGCCGAGCCCGACCATCGGTCCCACGGCGCCAACTCCGTCCGCGCGAGCGTGGCCGTTCGGCAAGAATCACCGCGGGCCCGTAGTTCCGAACCAGCCGTCCCACTGGGCGATGTCTGCGTCGCTCAATGTGCCGCTGCGAGTCCGCAGGGCCACCACGTCGCGCACATAGTCGTAGCGCGCCTTGGATTGATCGGCACGAGCCTTGAGCAGGCGACGGCGCGCATCGAGCAGATCGTTGATGCGGCTCACGCCGAGCTCGAGCCCTTTTTCCTGCGCCCGTGCCGTCTGTTCGAGCGCGAGCACTTCGGCCTCCGTCGAGCCCATGCGCGCACGG
>JAHECB010000357.1 GCA_024641925.1 Betaproteobacteria bacterium | reverse complement strand
ACCGCATAGGCGCGGGCAATCGCCAGACGCTGACGCATGCCGCCGGACAGGTGCTTGGGAAAGTGATCGGCAAAGTCCGTCAGCCCCATCAGCTTCAGGTAGCGCGTGACGATGTCGTCGCGCTGGCCGGCCAGCCGCTTGTTGGCGCGCAACGCGAGGCCAAACTCGATATTGGCGCGCACGGTCAGCCACGGAAACACGCCGTATTCCTGGAACATGACACCGCGATCGGGTCCCGGTGCTTTCACGGGCTGGCCGTCCAGCAGTACCTGGCCACGCGTGGGCTTGACGAAGCCCCCGACGATGTTCATCAGGGTCGTCTTGCCGCAGCCCGAAGGGCCGATGATGGAGACAAATTCGCCCTGGCGAATATCCAGACTGACGCCATCGACCACCGTCATCGGCCCCGTGGCGGTGGGGAAGTCGACGCCGACGGCGTCGAATCGGATGCGCACCGCAGGCTCGGCCCCGCCACGGATGTCTGGGTTATCGCTCATGAGATGCGGTCCTGCCAGGCGACCAGTCTTCGGGTCGCGGCACGCAATGCCAGGTCCATTGCCAAGGCGATGAAACCGATGCAGATGATGCCCACGTAGATGATGTCGAGCTGGAAAAACGACGAAGCGTCCTGGATCAGCGCGCCCAGCCCCTGTTGGGCGGCAATCAACTCGGACGCCACCAGCGTCGCCCAGGCCACGCCCAGTGCCACACGGATGGCCGTCAGGATGTGCGGAACGGTCAGCGGCACAATGACTTTGGCGAAGATTTCGCTGTCGCTGGCGCCCAGCGTGCGCGCCACGCGCACATAGATCGGGCTGATCTGGCCAATACCCTCGACCATGACGATGACCCCTGAAAAGAACGATGCATAAAACAGGATCACCGTCTTGGCCACTTCGCCGATGCCGAAATACACGATGACCAGCGGGATCAGCGCAATCGGCGGCAGGGCGCGGAAAAAGTTGATCAGCGGGTCGACAAACGTGCGCACGTTGCGGTACCAGCCGATCGAAAAGCCCACCGGCACAGCCACAGCCACACCCAGAAAAACGCCGATGAAGACCCGCTGCGTGGACATCCACACGTCCGCGCCCAGCCGCCCCTGGGCCAGTTCGATGAAGCGCGCCAACACGGCGTGCGGCGCCGGCACCAACGCCGGATTGACCAGGCCACTGGCGCGCACCCCGTACCACAGCACCACGATGGCCAGCCACGGCGCTGCGATCAGCGCAGCGCGGGTCAGGTGGGGGTGAGCTTGTGATTTCAATGTTCTAAACGTACCATCAACCATCTGTTTATACCTTATGCCCATGAGACTTGCCAACCGGGAAACCCCCGCGCCGTGCCCCGCCATTGCCCGGGTCCAGGCGCATGTGCTGCGCTGGCCGGTCAAGCAGCCGGTGCGGACCTCGTTTGGCACCATGCACGATCGGCCGGCCGTGCTGGTGCGTGTCGAAGACGCCGAAGGTGCGCACGGCTGGGGCGAAGCCTGGTGCAACTTCCCGTCGTGCGGCGCAGAGCACCGCGCGCGCTTGATCGAGACGGTGCTGGCGCCCCTGCTCGTTGGTCGCAGCTTTGATTCGCCCGCGGCGGCCTGGGACCACATGACCCAGCAAACGGCGGTGCTGGCCATCCAGTCGGGCGAGCCGGGGCCGCTTGCGCAGGCCATTGCAGGGGTGGACATTGCGCTGCACGATCTGACCGCCAAGCGTGCCGGCGTGCCGCTTTGGCGTCACCTGGCCAGCACGTCGAACCAGCATCTGCCCACCGCCCAGGTGCCTGTCTATGCCAGTGGCATCAACCCTGACCGGCCGGGCGACATCGTCGCCATGCTGCAGCGTGCCGGCTACACGGCCTTCAAGCTGAAGGTGGGTTTTGGCGCAGCGCGCGACGTCGACAACCTGCAGGCCGTGCGCGCCGCCGCTGGCGCCGACGCTGCCGTGATGGTGGACGCCAACCAGGCCTGGGATCTGGACACCGCTTTGATGATGGCGGACCGCCTGGCGACATCAGCGCCGCGGTGGCTGGAAGAACCCCTGCGCGCCGACCGCCCCTACAGCGAATGGCAGCGCTTGGCCGCAGCCTCAACCATTGCGTTGGCAGCTGGTGAAAACATGATCGGCGAGGCTGCGTTCGACGCCCTGATCGAATCGCGTGCATTTGCGGTCGTGCAGCCCGACCTGGCCAAATGGGGCGGTGTGTCGGGTGTGCTGGCGGTCATCGACCGCATCGAAGCCGCCGGGCTGCGCTATTGCCCGCACTACCTGGGCGCCGGTGTCGGCCTGCTGGCGTCTGCCCATGTGCTGGCGGCCAGGGGCGGCGGCTGGCTCGAGGTGGACGCCAATGAAAACCCGTTGCGAACCGCACTGTGCCCGCCGATGTCGACACTGGAGGCGGGTTGCATCGGGTTGGGCGGCGCACCGGGTCTGGGCGTGGAACCCGACATGGCAGAACTTCGTGCGCTGTGTGGCATGCGCGACACGCTGGATGGCGCATCCGGGCGCTGATCAAGCGCTGCGCTGGCGACCATCGGCATCCCGATCCGGCCGTGTGGGGTTGGCACACCACGGCAATGTCTGCCCAGTGCCTTGCGTTACCGTGCCAGCTCAGCACTTCAAGAACCAGCCCAGCCATGACCACCACAGCCTCGTCAGCCGCACCCATCCTGGCCACCCACACCCTGGGCCCGTCGCCCACGCCCTGGCCCACCATCGACCCCTTTCTGTTCTGCGTCCATCACCTGGACAACTACCCCCAGGCCAACGGCCAGATGGGCCCGGCAGCCAGCCTGGCCGGCCGGCAAATGGGCCAGGACTTTGCCGGCAAGGACGGCTGGAACATGTACCACGGCCAGCAGGTGCCGGGCTTTCCGGCGCACCCGCACCGCGGCTTCGAAACGGTGACGCTGGCGCGCCAGGGCCTGATCGACCATGCCGACTCGCTGGGCGCCGCAGCGCGCTTCGGCCATGGCGATGTGCAGTGGCTGACGGCCGGGCGTGGCATCGTGCATTCCGAGATGTTTCCGCTGCTGAACGACAACGCCGCCAACCCCGCCGAGCTGTTCCAGATCTGGCTGAACCTGCCCGGGCGCCTGAAGATGGCAGCGCCTCATTTCAAGATGCTGTGGGGCGAGCAGGTGCCCAGCCACACCGTGCTGGACGGCGCGGGCAAGGCCACCCACCTCACGGCCGTGGCCGGCCGCCTGCAGCAAGGCACAGCCGATCTGCAGCCGCCGGCGCCGCCGCCGGATTCATGGGCGTCACAAGACGGCAGTGGCGTGGCCATCTGGACGCTGAAGATGGAGCCTGGCGCCACGTGGACCTTGCCCGCCGCACAAACCGCCGGCGTGCGCCGCATGCTCTACATCTTTGAGGGCGCCGGCCTGCAACTGGCCGGCAAGGCCGTGCGCTCGCGCGTGGCGCTGGAACTGGCCCCTGGCGTGGCCGTGGACATCGTCAACGGCAGCACCACCACCGAATGCCTGCTGCTGCAGGGCAAGCCGATTGCGGAGCCCGTGGCCAGCTACGGCCCCTTTGTGATGAACACCCGCGAAGAAATCGAGCAGACCCTGCAGGACTACCGGAAGACCGAATTCGGCGGCTGGCCCTGGGGCGACAACGCCCCGGTGCATGGCCGCGCGCCTGAACGCTTCGCGCGGCAGCCGGACGGCACTGAAGAACGGCGCGGCTGATCAGTCATCGGTTGGCGCAGTGATGTAGCGCCTTGGCATCGGATCCGGCGTAGACACCCGCCCTGATCTTTTCGCCCTGCTCGCGCCGCTGCTGCCATAGCATGTGGTGCCTGCCGCGGCTTGTCGTAAACCGCACCGCAAAAACCCACCCCGCATTCACGGGGGTCAGGCAGAAAAATTGACCATGCTTCAAGTGGACGCGGGGCGGCGGTGGTTATAAGGGCAGATTGGTCTATCGAAACTGGTTCGATCAATGCGTCCCCGCCGCAGCATGGTGCGACGGCACGGCCACCAGTCAACGGCACCGATCCTGACCACAAGTTCAAAAACGGTCTCCACCTTGAAAGGCAAATCGACATGAAGTTGACAAGATTCGGGCTACCAGCCCTGCCAGCCTGGACGGCATTGGTGGCGCTGACCGCAGCCACCACCCTGGCCAGCGCAGCCCCTGGAACAGCCCA
>JAHECB010000356.1:1435-4161 GCA_024641925.1 Betaproteobacteria bacterium | reverse complement strand
CATGGGTGCGCACCATCGCCGAGCGCGCGCCTTTGTCGAACCTGCCGCTGGTACTGGCCCCGGGCACCGAGTCAGAGCGCCACCTGATGGTCAATTGCATGCCCATCACCGACGCGGGTGGCAAGCTGCGTGGCTGCATGGCCACCTTCGACGACATCTCGGCACTGCACCACACCAACGAAGCCCTTCGCAACGCCGTGCAGGCGCTGAACCAGTCGAACGACGAAGTGCAGCGGCAGAACGTGGAGCTTGAACGCCTGGCCACCCGAGATCCCCTGACCGGCTGCTTGAACCGCCGTGCGCTGCTGGCCGGTTTTGAAGAACTGGTGGACCGCTCGCGCGTCAGCAACAAGCCCCTGGCCTGCCTGATGCTGGACATTGACCACTTCAAATTGGTCAACGACCGTTTTGGCCACGGCGTGGGCGACCGGGTCATTCAAGAGGTGGCTCAGCGCATGCAAGGCGTGGCCTGCAGCACCGATCTGGTGGGGCGCTACGGCGGCGAAGAGTTCTGCATGGTCATGCCCGGACTGACCCAGGACGCAGCGGCCCAGGTGGCTGAACGCCTGCGCCGCAGCATTGAACTGGAATGCGCAGGCGCCTTGGTTGACGTGCCCGGCCTGACCGTCACGGCCAGCCTGGGCGTCGAGGGCTTTGGCTTGCGCGCACAGACACCCGCGCAGATGCTGGAGCGCGCCGACCAGGCGCTGTATCAGGCCAAACGCGGCGGCCGCAACCGGGTTGTCCTGTTCAACGATGCCCTGCAGTCAGAGGGAGCCGGATCATGAGTCTGCCACCCGACACCGGCCACCGCCCCGCCTTGAACCGGACCTTGAAACCGATGTTGTTGGGCATGTCTGCGGCCTTGGTCCTGTTACCACCTGTGCTGTGGCTGTGCTTTGCCTGGTGGACCTCACAGGCCGCCGGCTCGACCGCGGCGCCGGCCAATGACCCCACGACGGGCCTCTGGGCGCGCACGGCGTTGGTGGCCATGGTCAGTACCGGTCTGGCCGCGGCGCTGTGGTGGTTCAAGTTTCGCGTGCTGTTGCAGGCCCTGCTGGACGCGGAGGTGCAGGTCCTGACGCAGGGTCGCCACGACCCGCTGACCGGCTTGCTGAACCGTCAGGGCTTGCACCTGACGCTGCAACGGGCGCTGCGTACCAGGGGCGGTGGTGCACCGACCGTGAGTGTGGTGATGGTGGACCTGGACCGCTTTCATCTGATCAACGACAGCATGGGGCAGCCCGCAGGTGACGAGGTCTTGCGCATTGCTGCCGAGCGTATCCGGGCGGTGGTGCACGGCCAGGACGTGTTGGCCCGGGTATCAGCCGACCGTTTTGTGATCGTGATCCGGGGCGCAACGGGCGCCCGCGCCCTGGACACCATGACACGCAACCTCCTGCGAACCTTCGAGCCTGCATGCCGGGTGGGTTCACGAGACATGGTGCTCACACCCAGCATTGGCAGCGCCACCACCACGGCCGCACTGCGCGCCTTCGACGAACTGATGAAGTGCGCCGAGCTGGCACTGCGTGCCGCCAAGGCCCACGGCGGCGGGGGCTGGCGACACTTTGAAGCGTCGCTGCTGGAGCAGCACGACTTGTGGCTGGACCTGGAGCACCGATTGCGCCGCACCGCACACAGCGGCGGTTTTGCGGTGGCTTTTCAGCCCATCATGGACTCTCGCGGTGTCCAGATCGTCGCGGTCGAGGCCCTGCTGCGCTGGCCAGAGCCCGGGCGCGCGCAGCAAGTATCACCCGCGCAATTTGTGCCCATCCTGGAGCAGACTGGTTTGATCGTGCCCGTGGGACGTTGGATCATGCAGGAAGCCTGCCGGCAAGGGCTGCGATGGTTGTCGCAGGGCGCCCACGGGCTGGTGCTGTCGGTGAATGTGTCGCCCCGGCAGTTTGCCGATGCCAACTTTGCGCGCGTCGTGGCCGAGGTGCTGGCAGAAACAGGATTCCCCGCTTCTCGGTTACAGATCGAAGTCACCGAAGGGCTTTTGCTGGACCCGAGCGAAGACACCATGCGCAAACTCAATCAGCTGGTGCGGTCCGGCGTGCAGCTGGCTGTGGACGACTTTGGCATCGGGCAATCGTCGCTGGCCTATCTGAAGAACTTTCCGCTGCACACGCTGAAGATCGACCGCATGTTTGTGCGCGACCTGGCTGAGCAACCCCGCGACGCCGCCATCGCCCGCGCCATCATCGAACTGGGCCACAGCCTGGGGCTCAAGGTGACTGCCGAAGGGGTCGAAACGGCGGCCCAGGCCGAGATCCTGCACCGACTCGGGTGCGACTGTCTGCAGGGCTTTCTGTTCAGCAAGCCCGTCAGCGCGGTGGAATTCAAGAAGCTGCTGAAACTGCGAGGCTCACCGACCGGGGGCGACAAGCCCCATGGCCGATGGTCCGACACCATGGCGGGCATCCTGGACTCGGTGCACTGATCCGGAGACCTGCGGTCACACCCGGTTCACTCGGCGCCGGGCAGGCGGGGGTGCTGGACACGGCCAGGACGCCTGCGACGCTGCGTCAGCCACCGGATCTCCGCGCGCACCACACCCGCTTTACCTGAGCTTTACCTTCAAGTCGGCACGCGGGGTCAACGCCAGGGCCGTGTTGCGGCGTTGTGTGCAGGTCGGCAACGTTGCCGTAGAGGAGACTGCCTTGAAACAACTCGCAAGACTGGCCCGCCTGGGTGTGGTGGCCGTGTTCGCCGTTGCCGTC
>JAHECB010000356.1:0-1425 GCA_024641925.1 Betaproteobacteria bacterium | reverse complement strand
CACCGGCTGCATCGTGCTGCCGTTTGGAGGCCGACTCGGTCATGGTCACGGCTACAAAGGCTCGGCACCCGCCAGTGATGGCCATGGCAACTACAACAGCAACCGGCGCGGTCGCTGAGCCCTGGCACGCACCAAGGGGACCGCGGGGCGCCGTACCGGCCCCAAGGTCTGCGTGGGCCCGGCTTCAGAAACTGGTCTTGACCTTGACCAGCAATTGAATCGACTGGTTGTCAGGCACGTTGTTCAAGGGCTTGGCCAGGTCCACATGGAGCACGTTGCTGAACGCTGATCGTGTGCTGACGATGCGCAGACCCACGCCCGCATTGCTCAGCGTCTGCGAGTTGTCGGTGGGCAATGTGGCCCCGCCCCATGCACGGCCCACATCGACAAACGCGGCACCGCCGACACGAAAGAGCCGCCAGACATACAGGTCGGTGTAGAAGCGTTCTTCCACGGTGGCCAGAAAGCGCCGGGTACCGCGCTGGTAGCGCAGCGGGTAGCCGCGCAGGCCGTTGTCACCACCCAGTTGCAGCATGTCCTGGGGCTGGGGGTGCGTCAGCACGTCCACCGCGGCGCCGCCGTAAAACAGCCACCGCCGACCCTGGGGCGCGTAGTACTGAAATTGGGCGCCCGCCTGCTGGCGCTGTATCTGGCCGTCAAACCACTGGCCTTGCACCTGCGCCTGGGTCACCAGCGTGTCATCAGCGTTGGGCCGCCAGCCCTTGCCGACCGAGAAGCGATAAAGGCCGGTGTCCTTGCCCGACCCCCAGGCACCCGGCGCCCAACCCAGCCGCACCGAAGCCAGCCAGCCCATGCTGAAAAACTCGGGGCGGCCGATGAGGTTGCGGTTGAGCTGGCGCTCGACCACATCCTCAATCCAGTCGGTCTGCACAAAGGCGCTGGTCAGGCGCTGGTTGTCTGTCAGGACCGCCGGCGCCACCAGACCGGGTTCCTGGGCATAGACGTTGTCGCTGTGGTTCACGCCAAACCAACTGCGGCGCACCCAGCCGTCCTGCACGCCGGTAGACCAGCCCACGGCCACTTCGGCCGCACGCTCCTGGCGGCGGTATTGCGCCACCTCCTTGCCGGCGCTGTAGACACTGTCAACGCGGTTGTTGCGCAAGGCCGTGACCCCCGCCGACCACCGTGTGTCCAGTGCGTAAAAGGGCAGCACCACCGCAACGTCGTCGCGCTCGCCGTCGCTGTTCTTGGCGTGGTTCAGTTTCAGCGCCACGTGGCTGCCCAGCAGCCGGTCGTCGATCAGTGAGAACTCGGTGCCGGTGCGGTCGACGTTCTTGGTCATGCCCAGGCTCACCGCAACGCCGGTGCCCAGCAGGTTGTGCTCTCGCACGGTGGCACTTTGTGAATTGCTGCCCCCCGCACGGCTGATGCCAAAACCCGGCTCCAGCGACCAGGTGTCGCGTG
>JAHECB010000355.1 GCA_024641925.1 Betaproteobacteria bacterium | reverse complement strand
TGCCAGCACTGCGGCGCCTTTCAAGCCGGCCCAGGCCATCTCGCGTGCCAGGGCTTCGCCGGTGGAGTCCAGCGACGGAATCAGGACCAGCAACGGCACCACGGCCAGATCCTGGAACAGCAGCACGCCCATCACGCGCTTGCCGTGTTCACTTTCCAGTTCCAGGCGGTCGGCCATCAGCTTGACGACGATGGCCGTGGAGCTCATGGCCATGGCCCCACCCAGCACCACCGCGCCTTGCCAGGACATTGCCCAGGCCTGGTTGAAGGCCCAGGCATAACCGGCGGCCAGCGCCATGTGGCCCAGCAAAGTGCCCAGCATGGTCAGCATCACCTGACTCAGGCCCAGCCCGAACACCAGCTTGCGCATGCTGCGCAACTTGGGCAGGTTGAATTCGAGCCCGATGACAAACATCAGGAAAACGACGCCAAATTCCGCCAAGTAGCGCACGCTGGCGGTGTCCTTGGCCAGCGCCAGTGCATTGGGGCCGATCAACACGCCCACCACCAGATAACCCAGCATGGGCGGCAGTTTCAACGAGCGACAGGCCACCACGCCCAGTACGGCGGCGACCAGGTACAGCAGGACAAGTTCGAGGGTTGTGGCCAAGAGGGGATCGGTGCCTAGAATCACTTGATCGTATTCGACGCCATCGCCGTGCCGGCTGAAACCCACCAAACTCCCGTTAACGCAGATCGTGCGCTGGCCCTGGCTGCGCGCACCTTCGAGATCGAGGCACGCGCCTTGCTGGCGCTGGCCGCGCGTCAGGGCGACGGCTTTGTGCGCGCCGTGCAGGCCATGTTGTCGTGCCAGGGCCGGGTCGTGGTCATGGGCATGGGCAAAAGTGGCCACGTGGGCCGCAAGGTGGCGGCCACGTTGGCGTCCACCGGCACGCCCGCGTTTTTTGTGCACCCAGCCGAGGCCAGCCACGGTGATCTGGGCATGGTCAAGGACGGTGACGTGGTGCTGGCCATCAGCAACAGCGGCGAAAGCGACGAGCTGGCCGCCATCCTGTCGCCCTTGAAGCGCATGCAGGTGACGCTGGTGGCCGTGACCGGGCAGCCGCTGTCCACGCTGGCCCAACATGCTGACATGGTGCTGTCGTGCGCGGTGGACGAAGAGGCCTGCCCACTGAACCTGGCGCCCACGGCCAGCACCACAGCGCAGATGGCGCTGGGCGACGCGCTGGCCGTGGCGCTGCTGGATGCCCGTGGTTTCCGCGAAGCCGACTTTGCGCGCTCGCACCCGGGCGGCAGCCTGGGCCGCCGCCTGCTGCTGCACGTACGTGACCTGATGCGCAGCGGCGACGCGCTGCCCACCGTGCCGCCCAGCGCGCACTTGCATGTGTTGTTGCGCGAGATGACCGGCAAGGGCCTGGGTTTTGCCGCCGTGGTGGCGGCGGACGGCAAGCCGCTGGGCATCTTCACTGACGGTGACCTGCGCCGCCTGATCGAACGCGGCGCGGACCTGCAGAGCCTGAGCGCCGAGCAGGTGATGCACCGCGGCCCTCGTCTGGTGCGCGCCGACGCGCTGGCCGTGGTTGCCGCTGAAGTGATGGAACAGCACCGCGTGACCAGCGTGCTGGTCATTGACAACCAGGGTGCCTTGGTGGGCGCACTGAACTCCAACGATCTGATGCGCGCCAAGGTCATCTGAGCATGCCGCCCGACGACAAGGCCCTGGCGCCCGCCGGCATTCAAGCCACGTTGACCTTCGAGCCGTCGCTGCTGTTGCGGGCGCAAGGATCGGGCCTGAGCATGAAGGCGGCCATCTTTGATGTGGACGGTGTGCTGACCGACGGTCGCATCTACATCGGTGAGCAGGGCGAAACGGTGAAGGCCTTCAACACATTGGATGGCCAAGGCCTGAAGCTGCTGAAGTTGGCGGGCATCGAGCCGCTGGTCATCACGGGGCGGGATTCACCCGCCGTGCGCCGCCGCGTGGCCGACCTGGGTTTGCAGCATGCCCTGTATGGTGTGCACAACAAGCTGGCAGCGGCCGAGTTGCTGTTTGCCCGGCTGCAGCTGAACTGGGGCGACGTGGCCGCCATGGGTGACGACTGGCCTGACCTGCCGCTGCTGACCCGCGCAGCCTTTGCCTGTGCGCCGGCCAACGCGCATGCCGAGGTCAAGGCCAACGCGCATCACGTCACGGGGGCCATGGGGGGCCATGGTGCAGCACGTGAGTTCTGCGACCTGCTGCTGATGGCCTGCGGTCGCTATGCGGCCTTGTTGCAGGGCCAGATGCAGACGCTGGACGGCACATGACCGGCACCGCCGCGCCGCCGCCATCGATGGGGATGCCCGGGGCGCACCATGAGCGTTGAGCTGCACCTGCCCGACCTGCCCGAGGTGCCCCTGTCCTTGGGAGCGCATCACGCCGGCTCGGCGCCGCGCCCCCGCATGCCCTGGCACTTGCGTGTGCACGACTTGTTGATGGCGTATCTGCCGTTGCTGTTGATGGCCGTGTTGGCGCTGGCCACCTGGTGGTTGGTGAAAAGCTCACCTCGTCCTCAATCGGGCGCGTCGGCGCGCCCGGTTTCGGCTGAACCTGACTACACCATGAGCAACTTTGCGCTGGAGCGTTTTGACGCGCTGGGGCGTTTGAAAATGCGCATCGAGGGTGCAGAACTGCGCCACTACACGGACACCGACCGCATCGAGATCGACCGGTCGCAAATCACCGCTTACAACGCCGAGGGCCGTGTCACGCGTGCGCAGTCGCAGCGCGCCGTTGGCCAGGGTGATGGCAGCGAACTGCAGCTGCTGGGGGGCGCTGAAGTGGTGAGCACCGATGTCAACGGTGTGCCGATCAGCATCCGTGGCGAGGCCCTGCAGGCCTATGTGCAGTTGCAGCGCCTGCAATCGGAACAACCGGTGGTGGTTCAGCATGGCGGCAGTGAAGTGCGGGCTGCGGGGCTGGTCTACGAGCACGACAAGGGCCTGCTGGAGCTGAAAGGCCGTGTGCGTGCCCGGCTGCTGCCCATCAACGTGGCGCCGGCGGGTGCGCCGGAGGTGCTGGCGATCGACACCAGGCGCGCCGCGCGCCGGCCATGAGCAACACCACGCCGCCGCTGGTTTTCATCACGGGCGCGTCCAGCGGCATCGGCCAGGCGCTGGCCGCGCGGTATGCGCGCCAGGGCTGGCGACTGGCCCTGGTGGCGCGGCGTGTGGCCGAGGTACAGGCCTGGGTGCTGGCGCAGGGGCTGCCAGCGGACCGTGCTGCCGTGTACGCCGCTGACGTGTCGGTGCCCGACAGCATCGTTGACGCTGGCCAGGCCTGCATGGCAAGCCAGGGCCTGCCTGATGTGGTGATTGCCAGCGCCGGCATCAGCGTGGGCATGGACAGCGCCGAACGCGAAGATCTGTCCGTGCTGCACGACACCTTGACCACCAACAACTTGGGCCTGGCGGCGACTTTTCAACCCTTCGTCCAGCCCATGCGGCAGCGTGGCAATGGCACGCTGGTGGGGATCGCCAGTGTGGCGGCCATTCGTGGCCTGCCGGGGCACGGTGCGTATTGCGCCAGCAAGGCGGGTGTGGTGGCCTATTGTGAAAGCCTGCGTGTGGAGTCTCGAAAACACGGCCTGCGTGTGGTGACGCTGCTGCCGGGCTACATCGCCACGCCACTGACGGCCCGAAACCCCTATTCGATGCCGTTCCTGATGCAGGCGGACGAGTTTGCCGATCGCGCGGTCAAGGCCATCAGCGCAGGCACCAGCTACCGGGTCATTCCCTGGCAGATGGGTGTTGTAGCCAAGTTGTTGCGGCTGATGCCCAACGGGCTGTTCGACCGTGTCATGGCCGGTCGAGGCCGCAAGGCGCGCAGGCGCTGAGTTGTAGGCGAGCCGCCATGGGGTGCGGTTGCTCGCCAGTCTGGGTGGTGTGGGCAGGCGCTCTGTGCCTCGCCCATTGAAAAAGCGCCCGAAGGCGCTTTTGTCAATGGGGGATAGAGCCGCTGGTTCAGTAGCCGCCGCGGTTTCCACCGCCGCCGCCGCCGCCGCCACCGCCACCGTAGCCGCCACCACCGCCACCACCACTGCGGCCACCGCCACCGCCGCCGTAGGGGCTGCGGCCACCGCCGCCACCGGCACCGCCAGCGCCACCGCCGCCGTAGGGGCTGCGGCCACCGCCGCCACCACCACCGTAGCCGCCGCCACCACCAGCGCC
>JAHECB010000354.1 GCA_024641925.1 Betaproteobacteria bacterium | reverse complement strand
ACACCACAGGCGCGTACGCCGGCGAAAAAAGCCAGGTTGTAGGCACAGATGCAGACGGCTGCCAGGGCGATGCCGCGCCAGGGCAGGCCGCGCAAAGCCGCCGGCGCCAAGGCCGGGCGGCTGCTCAGCAGCAGCGTGGGCCAGAAAAAGAGCGCGGCCACGGCCAGCCGCAGGGCGCCAATCCAGTACGACGACAGCTGCGGTGGCGCAAAGCTCTGCGCGGTACCGGTCGTGCCCCAGAGCATGGCCGCAGCCATGACCACGGCCACGCCTCGGATCATGTGGGGATTCATGCCGAGATCGTCGCCGACCGGCAGCGGCCTCACTGTCGACAGACGCTTGTCTTTCAGGCGCGCTGCAGCTCAGGCACACCCACCCCGCGCTCGCGGCGCAGGGCATACAGCAGCGCACTGGCGCTGGCATAGCCCACCTGCGCAGCAACGGCGTCAGCCAACCACCTGGCGCGCAGCAGTCGCGTGGCTTCGTCCAGCCGGCGATCACGCAGCCAGGCCTGTGGTGTCTGCCCCGTCAACTGGCGCCAGCGCGCGTTGAACTGCGGTACGGACAGTGCAAACTGCGAAGCCATGCGCGCCGCAGGCCAGTCCTCGTGCAAGGCCGCAGCCACGGCGGCTTGGAGACTTGCGATGTCGAGCCGACGCCGGGGCTGCGCGCGGCGCGCCGATCGGGCCCACTCAAGCCAGTGCGCAGTCGAGATACCCACGGGCCTGCCCGCATCCAGCGCAATGGGCCGAACGCGGTCGAATTCCCGCGTGGCCGGGGCATCGATCACCCACACTTCGGCCGCACAACGTGCCGAGGACCCGTGCACGGCACCTGCCGGCACGATCAGCCCTGCGGTAGGGTCCACCCGCATCTGGTGGCCTTCCACCTCGACATCCAGACTGCCCGGCGACGCCAAACAGCACCTGGGTATGTGCATATGCGTGTGAGCCATGCCCGCCGCAATAGCGCCGCAGTTCGCCGCGGGCGCAATCCAATGGGCTGAAAGCGGTGCGGGGAACGCGCATGCCCTGCACTGTAAGCCCATGCGCCGCAGCGAGCCCGGGCACCCGGCCGTCCATCACGCTGTGAAACGGCTCAGTCCGTTGGGCTCGGCCCTGTGCACGGACAGTCGTGTCATGGGGCCAGGGTGGCCGCGCGACGGCGATTGCTGAGATGATCCGCGGGTGGCCGACACTGCAGCCGCCTGGCAGGGCGCGCCAGGCGGGCAGGTGTCACGGGAGCGATGGTCATCAACTACGTCTTCATCAGCTACCGCCGCGACGACAGCGCCGGCCACGCCGGCAGGCTGTTCGATAGGCTCAAGGACCGGCTGGGGGCCGATCATGTCTTCATGGACGTGACCGACCTGCAACCGGGGCAGGACTTCGCGGTCGAACTGGAAAATGCAGTCGCCAAGGCCAATTGCCTGCTGGCCGTGATCGGCCCGCGATGGCTGGGGGCGGTGGATGCCTCGGGCCGGCGCCGGATCGAAGACCCCGACGACTTCGTGCGCCGCGAAGTTGGCGCCGCGCTGTCCAACGGGGCATCGGTCATCCCGGTGCTGGTGCATGGCGCCACCATGCCTCGTGCCGACGAACTGCCCGCAGCGCTGCGCGCACTGGCGCGGCGGCAAGCGTTCACACTCAGCGACCAGCACTGGGCCAGCGACCTGGTTGAGTTTGTCCAGTTTCTTTCAGCGCAGGGCGATGCGGCGGCGGTCGTCTCCGAATCCGGTGCGACAAAAGCCGCAAGGGGTCGTGGGCGCACGATCGGCGCCGTCGCGCTGGCGGTGCTGACCTTGCTGGCGGGCGGTGCCTGGATGGCCTTCCAGGCGTCGAATCGATCCACGCAGACCACAGCGTCCAGGCCGTCTGAGGCCGACGGGCCCCGGTCCGACAACCGGCCCGCAACCACCGTGCCGGTTGTTCCACAGAGGGCGCCGACAGTTGCACCCACGCAGCGCTTCCTGGTCGCACTGCCGTCGGTGAGCGAGGTTCAGTTTCGCAACCGCCGCGCACAAGTTGTTTTCACGATCATGGCCATACGCCAAGAAGCGCGCGCCCCAGACACGCAGATCCTGACCTTCCTGGTGCGCATGCTCAATCACGGCCCCTCCGACGAAGCATTCGGCAGCCACCAGTTCCGGCTCATCGCCGGTGACCAGACCATAGTGCCCACCAACACGCTGATCAGCAGCGTCGAAGCCACAGCGTCCAAAGAGTCCAGCCTGCATTTTTTGCTGCCCAACAACGTCGCAGACACGGCGCTGGAAGTGCGCATGGGCGAAGAAAGCACCCGCATGCCCATCGCACTGTCCGCACGCTCGCCGATCCCGGACGATGCTGCGCTGGACAGTTTCGGGCGCACCAGACCGGCACGGCTAGTCGACAGCCTGAAGGTGTTTCCTGCGACGCTGGCGGCAGGTCAAATCGCCGAAGTCGGCAAAGTGGACTATCGCATCACGGCCGTGGTGATCGAGCGCCAGACCGTGGAGAAGGCATCCATCACCATCTCCGTTCGGTGCAGCGCACCACGGGGTGGTGGCGGCGTCAGCTTCGGGACCAACGCGGTTCGCTTGTGGGTCGACGGCGTGCCACGCGCGCCGGTGAACGCCGTCAATGGGGCGGTCGATCCGGGTGACAGCAAAGAAGCGCCGTTCGTTTTTGACCTGGTCGAGATGCCGCAGACCCTGGAGGTCAGTCTCCACAACGGCGCCGACAGCGCCAGGTTCCCGTTGCCCCTGATGCCGTTGACCCGGCGTTGAAACATTCAAGGGCTGCATCACACCGTTGCAGATGAAGGTCCGCGGAGGCAGGCCGGTTGACCCGGTCGCGCCGCCGCCTGACGCCCGGACCGGCCCGGCGCGGCGCGGCGCGGGCCATTCAGCATCCGGTCACGGCTTGCCGTGGCCCTTGGGTACGGCCGGGAGCAGCACGGCGCTGGCCGACGCGGCGCTGACATAGGCGTCGGCATCCTCTTGCAGGATCAGGCGCTCGTGGACCAGTTTCCGGGCCGCGCGTTCAACCTCGGCCACATACTTTTCATGCGTCTTGTAACGCTCTTCGACCGACTTGCGCGGATCGCCCGACGCTTCACGTTCGGCCTTGGTTGCTGCAAAAGCCAGTGTCTGGCCCGATCCTTCACAGCCGTCGGGCCCGCCAAAATTGGCCGCGCGATGCGCCCAGCCCGTCAGCGTGGCCAAGGGCACGGATACCGGGGGCAAACGCACGCCGGCGACTTCGTTGCCGTCCTTGTCGACGCGAGAAACAAAGTGCTTGTAGGTGGCACCCGTCGGAACGCCCGGCGCAAGGCTCATGACACCCGTGGCGTCAAACGCCGGACCAAAGTCCATCTGGTTGCGCACCGTCACCAAACCGTCGTACAGCACGCCGGGAATGGCCGGCCAACCCAGGTCGTCGGCGGGTACCACACCCACATTGTTGCCGGTCGGCTGCACAAACACGGCGGTACCGTCTTCCACACGCGGCACCGCACTTTTTGGTGGCCGGATGCCCTTTGTCACCCACTCATCCAGCGCCACGAACAAGCCCCGCAAGGCCGGGTTCGGGTTGTTCACGTTGCGCGGCTGGGCACAGGTGCCAAAAGAATTCGGCGCCGACCCGCTGCCTGTGTGCTCCATGCCCGACAGCATGTAAAAACGCATGTTTTCCGGGTCTTTCAGGTCGGCCCCCAGCGGCGTGCTGTGCAGCATGCTGCCGGCCTTGACCCAGTATTCGTTGGAACTGTTGACGTGCACGATCTTCGGGCAGGTGTTGGTCATTTCGCAACGGACATTGCGCCCGTCGACCTTGCCGCTGATTGGATCGGCCAGCTTGTTGTAGGCAAACGGGAAAAAGCCTTCGGGGTACAGGTGGTTCTGGCGATTGCGTTCCGTCCGCGCGGTCTGGGCAAACCGAACGTTCGCTGCCACACCCGTGCCCGCACCGATCCAGTTTTCGATGCCGTCAAAGACCTTGCGCCCCATTTCGTCCTGGTTGAAACCCAGCCAGACAAAGTCGTTCACAAAACGACCGGGTTGCGACAGTGTCCACGCCAATGTGGTCTTGACGTGGCCGGCCAAGGGGTTCGGCGTTGCGGCGCTGTCGGTCTGCGCATGGCGCAGGAAACTGACCCAATCGCGGGTGGCCGCGAATCCGAGTCCGGCAACCACC
>JAHECB010000353.1 GCA_024641925.1 Betaproteobacteria bacterium | reverse complement strand
TTTGTCTTCGGCCGGCACGGCGTGCAGTTCCAGCGTCTGGCCCTGTTTGATGCCCACCATGTCCAGCGCGCGGCGAATGGCGCTGAGCATGCCCAGCGCCAGCAGGTCCACCTTCAGCAAGCCCAGGGTGTCCAGGTCGTCCTTGTCCCACTGGATGACGCTGCGGCCGGCCATGGCCGCGTTTTCCACCGGCACCAGTTGTGCCAGGTCGTCGCGGGCGATGACAAAACCGCCGGGGTGCTGCGACAAATGGCGCGGGAAGCCGATCAGCGCCGCCGTCAGCTCCATCCAGCGCTGGCACAGCGGGGCATCGGGGTCGAAGCCGTTTTCGCGCAGGCGGTCGGGCTGCACAGACCGGCCATCAAACCAGTGCTGGCTTTTCGCCACGGCATCGATGCGTTCCATGTCAATGCCCAGCGCCCGGCCCATGTCGCGCAGCGCCGAACGCGGCCGGTAGCTGATGACCACACCCGTCAGCGCCGCGCGGTGGCGGCCGTACTTGCGGTAGACGTACTGGATGACTTCTTCCCGGCGCTGGTGTTCAAAGTCGATGTCGATGTCGGGTGGCTCGTTGCGCTCGGCACTGATGAAGCGTTCAAACAGCAACGTGCTGCGCGCCGGGTCAACCGCGGTCACACCCAGGCAATAACAGACCGCCGAATTGGCCGCGCTGCCGCGGCCCTGGCACAGGATGCCCTGGCTGCGCGCCCAGTGCACCAGGTCGGCCACGGTCAGGAAATAGGGCTCGTATTTCAGCTGGGCGATGAGTGCCAGTTCGTGTTCGATCATCTGGCGCACATTGGCGGGGATGCCGTCGGCCTGGCCTGCGGCGGGCGGAAAGCGTTGGCGTGCCCCCTCTTCGGTCAGCTGCCGCAGCCAGCTGGTGGGGGTGTGACCGTCGGGCACGATTTCGCGCGGGTATTCATAGCGCAGTTCGTTCAACGAAAAGGCGCAGCGCGCCGCCACGTCCAGCGTGGCCGCCAGCCAGGCCGGCCGGTACAGACTGGCCAGCCGAACACGCGCGCGCAGGTGCGCTTCGGCATTGGCCTGCAGGGCATGGCCGGCTTGCGCCACCGTGCACTTCAGGCGTGTGGCCATCAGTGCGTCCAGCAGCGGCTTGCGTGAACGCACGTGCATGCGCGCCCCGCCGCAGGCCACCAGCGGCAGGCCGGTGAGTGTGGCCACACGCGTCAGCAGGTCGACCAGCAGCGCGTCGTTGGCGCCGTGGTGCAGCACCACGGCCAGGCCGGCACGTTCCGGGCCGAACCAGGTTTTCAGCCACATGGCGTGGCCAAACACGGCCTCGAAGGTCTGGCCCGCCGGCACCACCAGCAGCGCCGTGCAGTCGGGCAGGCCAGCCAGCGTGGGCGCCGTCGGCACCTTGCCTTCCAGGTCGCTGCGGTAAGCCGTGTATGCACCTTTGGCGGCACGACGCCGTGCCACCGTGATCCATTGCGACAGGTTGCCGTAACCGCGGCGCGACTGTGCCAGCAACACCAGGTGGGGTTCTGGCGGCGGTGGCGGTGCATCGGGGGCCGCAGGCCGGGTGCTGCGCGCCACCTTCTGCGCGCCGGCCGGCGGCGGCGACAAACGCATCTCGGCCCCCACGATCAAGCGGAACTGCAGTTGCTCGGCGCGGGCATGTGCACGCACCACGCCCGATAACGAACACTCGTCGGTGATGGCCAGCGCGGTGTAACCCAGCGCCTGTGCACGCTCCACCAGTTCTTCAGGCTGCGACGCGCCGTTCAGAAAGCTGTAGTTGCTGCAGCAGTGAAGCTCGGCGTAGGCGGGTAGTCGGGTTGAACGGGGCGACACGGCGTGGGCTCATGGGCCAGGTGTTTGCGGGGGGCTGAACGGCGGGTTCATGGCGGGCAGCGCCTGGGGTTCGAGCAACGGTACATGGCGCTCTGAGGCGGGGATTGGACGCAGGCCAAAGACTGTTTTTTTGTACAGTACCATAAGGCAACCCACCAACCAAGCAGACGTGCAGGCTGAAACCGCCAGTGACCGTGAAAAAGCCCGGCCTGCCCTTGACCCCATCGCCATCGGCTCGGGGCAGCTTTGGCCAAGCCGCCCCCCCACATGATGCGAACCTGTCATCGTTTGCCCTCCCCGCCGCCGTAGACTTTGTCCATGACCATCGCCCTTCAAGCCTGCAAAAAGCCTCCCATGGCGACCACGGTGGACTCATCTTTCATCACAGCGCGTGACCACAACCCCTTCAAGGGCCGAAGGCCGGCGCCTGAACGGCGCGCCGACATGCCGCTGCTGGAGCACATGTGGACTTGATCCTCTGGCGACATGCCGACGCGCTGGAAGCGCAAGAAGGACAGGACGACCACGACCGCGCCCTGACCAGCAAGGGCGAACGGCAGGCTCAGCGAATGGCGGCCTGGCTGAACCGCCAGTTGCCCAACAGCACACGCATCCTGGTCAGCCCCGCGCGCCGGGCCCAGCAGACCGCAGCGGCACTGGGCCAGCCGTTCAAGACCGTGCCTGCGCTGGCGCCCGATGGCACGCTGGAAGCGCTGCTGCACGCCGCCCGCTGGCCCGATGCGGGCGTGCCGGTACTGGTCATCGGCCATCAGCCGACGCTGGGCCAGGCCGTGGCCTACCTGCTGGCTGGCCAGAACGATGCCTGGGCCCTGCGCAAGGCCGCCGTCTGGTGGTTGCGCGGCCGCGAACGCGAGGGCGGCTTTCAGGTGGTACTGCACGCAGTCGTGTCGCCCGAACTGGTGTAGTCGTAGCCGCGCAATTCGCCAACTTCGGCATCAACTTGGACGGCCGGTTGACGCTGCAATGCATTGGCATCTCACCGCGTCGCGTCCTTGCAGCACGTTGCACTCTTGGCATGTCACGGCCAGCCGCACCGGACCACCAGCAAACACGGTGCGGCGCATCCGCGCAACACCGCCCAGTTTCAGCCCAGTGGCGGCGGCACCGCGCCCTTGCGCTCGACGATCAGGCCATAAGCCTGCGGCTCGCGGTGTTTGGCGAAGTTGAAGGTGGTGTTTTTGTACGACAAGGTCAGGTCCAGGTCGCAGCGCGCCAGGGCCAGCTCGTCGGCCACGGTGCTGCAGGCCGCAACGATTTCGCCTGAAGGCGCCACGATGATCGAGTTGCCGATCTGCGCCACGCCCTCTTCGGTGCCGGCCTTGGCCACCCCCACGACCCAGGTGCCGTTCTGATAGGCACCGGCCTGCATAACCAGTTCGTTATGGAAGTGCGACAGCGCGTCATGCTCGGGCGCCGGCGGGTTGTGCACCGGCGTGTTGTAGCCGATGAGCACCATCTCCACACCCTGCAGACCCATGACGCGGTAGGTTTCAGGCCAGCGCCGGTCGTTGCAGATGGCCATGCCCAGAACGCCGTCAAAGGCACGAAACACGTTGAAACCCAGGTTGCCGGTCTCGAAGTAACGCTTCTCCAGATGCTGGAACTGCCGCCAGGGTTCGTGTTCGGCGTGGCCGGGCAAGTGGATCTTGCGGTACTTGCCCACGATGCGACCGCGATGGTCAACGGTGATGGCGGTGTTGAACCGGCGTGTGCGGCCGTCCTCCTGCACCAGTTCGGCGTAACCCAGCGCGAAGCCCACACCCAGTTGCTCGGCGGCCTGGAACAGCGCCTGCGTTTCGGGCCCGGGCATTTCGCGCTCGAAAAAAGCGTCCAGCTCGGCCGGGTCTTCCAGGTACCAGCGCGGGAAAAAAGTCGTCAACGCCAGTTCAGGAAACACCACCAGGTCGCAGCCATGCGCCTTGGCCGGGCGCAGCAACTCGACCAAACGCCGAACAACCTGCGCCCGGGTGTCGGTGCGCGCGATGGGGCCCAGTTGGGCGGCGCCAACGGTAACGATACGACTCATGGAACGGGGTTCTCCTGCAGGCTGGCCAGATTCAGCAGCGTGTGCAGCAGCACATCGCAACCGGCGGCAAGGTCGGCGGGCTGCGTGTGTTCGGCCGCGTTGTGGCTGACGCCGCCCACGCTGGGTACAAAAATCATGGCCGATGGGCACACGCGGGCCAGCATCTGGGCGTCGTGTCCAGCGCCCGAGGTCATGCGCTGCGGCTCGAGGCCCAGCCTTCGGCTCACGGACTCGATGCGCTGCACCACCTGGTCGTCAAAGACCACCGGTTCAAAACGCGCCAGACGACGGGCCCGGATGTCGACGCCCTCTTCGCGG
>JAHECB010000352.1 GCA_024641925.1 Betaproteobacteria bacterium | reverse complement strand
GCCCTGGTCTTGTTGCCCGTTGTATCGAAAGGCGATGTTGTCGGTGTTGGCTGCCTGCTGCCTGCTGGCCCTCGGCGTGCCTGCCGCTGCTGCCGCGCCCAAGGTCTTGCGGGCGGCCTTCACCGGCAGCGAAAGTGGTTTTGACCCGGCGCAGATCTCCGACGTGGTCTCGGCCGCTGTGGTGGGCAGCCTGTTTGACGCGCCACTGACCTACGACAATCTGGCCCGCCCGGTGCGCCTGAAGCCCAACACCGCCATGGCCATGCCCGAGGTGCACGACAACCACACGCGTTTTGTCTTCCACCTGAAGCCGGGCATCTTGTTCAGCGACCATCCGGCCTTCAAGGGCCAGCCGCGCGAGTTGGTGGCCGCCGACTACGTCTACAGCATCAAACGGTATTACGACCCTGCCGTGCGCAGCCCCTCGCTGTTCCACTACCAGGGCGCGGGCCTGCTGGGTCTGGACGAACTGCGCCAGCAGGCGCTGGATCGCAAGGCCGCGTTCAACTACGACACCGCGGTGGAAGGCGCCAAGGTGCTGTCGCGCTACAGCTTCCAGTTGCGTGTGGCCCAACCCGCGCCGCGACTGCTTTACGTGCTGGCCACGCCGGCGCAAAGTGGCGCCGTGGCGCGCGAGGTCATCGAGGCCCACCCCGGCCAGAGCATGCAGCATCCGGTGGGCACCGGTGCTTTCACGCTGGGCGACTGGCGGCGGGGCTCCCGCATGGTGCTGCTGCGCAACCCGAATTACGGGCGCGAGGCCCTGCAGGCTGGAGCGCCACCGGGCACCGCTCGGACGCCGCCGCTGCTGGACCGTGTGGAGCTGTCCATCATTGAAGAAGCCCAGCCGCGCTGGCTGGCGTTCTTGAACGGCGAACTCGATGTGTTGCAGGTACCGCCGGAATACATCACCCAGGCGGCGCCCAACGGCCAGCTGGCGCCCAACCTGGCGCGGCGTGGTGTGCAACTGCAGCGCCTGGTCAACCCCGTCACACGGCATGTCTACTTCAACATGGACCACCCCATGGTGGGCGGCTACACCCCCGAGCGGGTGGCGCTGCGCCGCGCGTTGGCGCTGGCTTATGACACCAACCGGGAAATCGCTTTGATGCGCCGGGGTCAGATGCTGCCGGCGCAAAGCGTGATGCCGCCCTTGCTCAGCGGCTACAACCCGCAGTTCAAGTCTGAAATGAGCAGCCACGACCCGGCCCGCGCCAAAGCCCTGCTGGACCTGTACGGTTATGTGGACCGCGACGGCGATGGCTGGCGCGAACAGCCTGACGGCAGCCCGCTGGAGCTGCAACTGACGACTGAGCCCAGCCAGCTCGCCCGCCAATGGCAGGGCCATTGGAAAAAGGCCATGGACCAGGTGGGCGTGAAACTGACGTTTCGCATCGGCGCCTGGCCCGAAAACATCAAGGCCAGCCGGGCCGGCAAGCTGATGATGTGGACCACCGGCTGGAGTGCGGCCATCCCTGACGGCAGCTATTTCATGGACCTGCTGTACAGCGCCAACAAGGGCCAGGCCAATGGTTCACGCTTTGCACTGCCGGCTTTTGACGCCCTGCACGAACGCCAGCGTGTGCTGCCCGACGGGCCCGAGCGCGACGCGCTCATCGAGCAGGCCCTGAAGCTGAGCATTGCCTACATGCCCTACAAGGCCAGCGGGCACGACATGAGCAGCTGGGTGATGCAGCGGCGGGTCCGTGGCTACGTGCCCCACCCGTTCATGCGGGACTTCTGGCGCTATGTGGACGTTGACGATGGCGTTGTTGCACACTGACCGGCTTTTGGCCGCCCTGATCACCATGCCCATGCTCCGCCGCCTGCTGGCCCATCCAGCCGTCAAGTTGCCCGCCTTCCTGGCCGCGGTGGGGTTGGCCGTTGCTGCAGCCCCCGTGCTGGCGCAGGGTGCCGCGCCAGCGCCGGCCCTGAAGTCCTTGCGCTATGCCTTCCCGATTGCCGAGTCCACGTTCGACCCGGCGCAGATCAGTGATCTGTATTCGAGCACCGTGGTGACCGGCATTTTTGAAGGCCTGTTGGAGTACGAATTTTTCGCCAGTCCTGCGCGGCTGCGTCCGGTCACGGCGGCGGCGTTGCCCGAGATCTCGCCCGACTTCAAGACCTTCACGTTCAAGATCAAGCCGGGCATCTACTTTGCCGACGACCCGGCTTTCAAGGGCCAGAAGCGTGAACTGACGGCCGAAGACTATGTCTACAGCCTGAAACGCCACTACGACCCCCGCTGGAAAAGCCCACGGCTGTACATCCTGCAAAGCGCCGAGATTCTGGGTTTGACCGAGTTGCGCAATCGGCTCATGGACGAAAAGAAACCCTTCGACTACGACACCCCGGTTGAAGGCCTGAAGGCGCTGGGCCGCTACACGCTTCAGATCAAGCTGGGCACGCCCACGCCGCGTTTTGCCAACAACCTGGCCGATGCAGCCTTCACAGGCGCGGTGGCGCGTGAGGTGGTGGAAGCCTATGGCGACAAGGTGGGCGAACACCCGGTGGGCACAGGCCCGTTTGTGCTGAAGACCTGGAAGCGCAGTTCACGCATCGTGCTGGCCAAGAACCCCGGCTATCGCGAGGTGCTCTACGACGAAGAGCCGCCGGCCGGCGACGCCCGATTGCAGGCCATCGCCAAACAGCTCAAGGGCCGGCGCCTGCCGCTGTTGGACGAGGTGCACATCAGCATCATCGAAGAAGCGCAGCCGCGCTGGCTGAGTTTTCTGAATCAAGAGCAGGACGTGATGGACCAGCTGCCGGCGGAGTTTTCGCCCAACGTGCTGCCCAACAACAAGCTGGCGCCGCATCTGGTCAAGAAGGGCATCACCCTGGTGCGCTACCCGCGCGCCGACGTGGCGGTCAGCTATTTCGGCATGGAAAACCCGGTGGTCGGTGGTTACGAGCCGCACAAGGTGGCGCTGCGCCGGGCCATCAGCCTGGCCGTGGACGTGGAGCGCGAAATCCGCCAGGCGCGTCGCGGCCAGGCCATCCCAGCGCAAGGCCCCATCGGGCCGCAGACCTTCGGTTACGACCCGATTTTCAAATCGGCCATGAGTGAATACGACCTGGCGCGTGCCAAGGCGCTGCTGGACATGCACGGCTATGTCGACAAGGACGGCGACGGCTGGCGCGACCAGCCCGACGGCCAGCCGCTGCTGCTGGAATATTCCACCAGCCCTGACCAGGCCAGCCGCCAGCTCAACGAGCTGTGGAAAAAGAACATGGATGCGATCAACATGCGCATCGAGTTCAAGGTGGCCAAGTGGCCGGAAAACCTGAAAGCCAGCCGCGCCGGCAAGCTGATGATGTGGGGCGTGGGCTGGAGCGCCACGTCGCCCGACGGCGACACGTTCCTGGCCTTGGGTTACGGCCCCAACAAGGGTGCCGCCAACCACGCGCGTTTCAACCTGCCGGCTTTCAATAAACTCTATGAACAGCAGCGCGTTCTGGCCGACGGCCCCGAACGTTTGGCTTTGATGACCGAGGCGCAGAAATACATGGTGGCTTACATGCCCTACAAGGTGCATGTGCACCGCATCTACAACGACCTGGCCCAGCCCTGGGTGGTGGGTTACCACCGCAACATCTTTGTGCGGCCGTTCTGGAAATATGTCGACGTGGATGCCGCGCTGCGCGCCAAGCTGGGGGCGGCGCCATGAGCCGCTTCATGGTGCGCAGTACAAGGTTGCGTCAGATCGCAGTGGCGCTGACCGTATGGGCGGGCCTGCTGGCCTTGCCTGCGACGGCACAAAGCCCGCAGGCCACCGGTGCGCCCAAAAAGATCTACCGCTACAGCTTCAACACGGCAGAGTCGGGATTCGACCCGGCGCAGATCAGCGACGTTTATTCGCGTACCGTCACGCCGCATATCTTTGAAGGCCTGTACCGCTACGACCCGCTGGCACGGCCGTCCAAGGTGGTGCCGCTGACGGCGCAGGGCATGCCCGTTTCCAGCCCCGACATGAAGGTGTGGACGGTCAAGATCCAGCCCGGCATCTACTTCCAGAGCGACCCGGCGTTCAAGGGCCAGAAGCGCGAACTGGTGGCCGAGGACTACGTGTTCTCGTTCAAGCGATTTGCCGACCCGGTCGTCAAAAGTCCGGCCTGGTCGTGGCTGGAGACCTTCAAGTTTCTGGGGCTGACCGAGCTTCGCCAAGAGGCGCTGGACAACAAGCAGCCTTTCAACTTCGACAAGCCGATCGAAGGCATCA
>JAHECB010000093.1:1508-16070 GCA_024641925.1 Betaproteobacteria bacterium | reverse complement strand
CCTGGTGGACGGCAACCGCGCCTACACCATCGTGCTGGGCAACGCCAGCAGTGCCGACGGCCTCTACAACGGCCTGAGTCCCGGCAGCGTGGCGGTGACCAACGTCGACATCGACACCCGGAACACCCTCATCGTCGACACCATCAGCGACGTCGTCGACGGCACCACCACCAGCCTGTACGCGCTGCTGTCCGGCAAGGGGGCCGACGGCAACATCAGCCTGCGCGAAGCGATCACGGCTGCCAACAACACCGCCAATGGGCCGGGCGGCCCCAACCGGATCCACTTCAACATCACCGCTGCCCTGGTCGGCGGGGCCCACACCATCCAGGCCACGTCCGCGCTGCCCACCATCACCCGCGCCGTGACCATCGACGGCACCACCGAACCCGATTACGCCAGCAATCCGGTGATCGAACTGGATGGCTCGCTGGCCGGCGGCACGCCCGGTCCCGCCGGCGTGCCAGGCTTGTACATCACAGCCGGCGGCAGCACGGTGCGCGGGCTGGCCATCAACCGCTTCACCGGCCATGGCATCCGGATGGACACCAGCGGCGGCAACGTGCTGGAGAGCAACCGCATCGGCACCGACGTGACGGGCGCCGTCGACCGCGGCAACGGCGCCTATGGGGTCTACGTGCTCAGCGTCGCCAACAACGTGATTGGCGGCACCCCGGCGTCCAAGGGCAACATCATCTCGGGCAACGATTCGCACGGTGTGGTGCTGGCGCTGGGCGGCGCCGTCAACAACACGGTGATCAACAACAGGATCGGCACCGATGCCAGCGGCACGATCAACCTTGGCAACACGGGCCAGGGCATCCTGTTTTCGGGGTCGGGTGCCAACCTGGTCAACAACAACCCGATCACCGGCAACACCATCGCCTTCAACGCAGCCAATGGTGTGCAGATCACCTTTGGCACCGGTAACGCCCTGCTCGGCAACCTGTTCTATTCAAACGGCGGGCTCGGCATCGACCTGGGCACCGACGGCGTCACGGCCAACGACACCGGCGACCCCGACACCGGGGCCAACAACCTGCAGAACTTTCCGGTGCTGAGCACTGCCGTCGTTTCGATGTCGGGCACGCAGATCACCATCACCGGCACACTGAATTCGCTCGCGACCACGCCTTTTCGCATCGAGTTTTTTGCCAGCAGCACTGGCGACGCCTCGGGTTACGGCCAGGGGCAGCGCTACCTGGGATCGGTCAACGTCACCACCGACGGCTCGGGCAATGGCGCCATCAATGCGCTGCTGACGGCCACGGTCACGCCCGGCGAGCGCATCAGCGCCACGGCCACCAAGTCCAACGGGGGCTTCACGGCCTTCACCGACACCTCGGAATTTTCCGCACACCTTGCAGCCGCGCCGTATGGCTACACGGTCTCGGGTCGGGTGTACGAAGACCTCAACTACGGCGGCGGCGCCGGTCGCAGCTTCGCCAGCAGCGGTGGTGTGGGCGTGGGGTCGGTGCGCGTGGAGCTGTACGACAGCGCAGGCGTGTTCGAAAACAGCACCACCACGGCCGGTGACGGCAGCTACAGCTTTGCCCTGGTGCCGCCCGGCAACCACTTCATCCGCGTGGCCAGCCAGACCGTGGCCTCCACCCGCACCGGCAGCGTGGGCACGCTGCGCGGGGTGATGACCTGGCGCAGCAACGCCAGCACCGGTACCGCCGTGGCCGTGACCGACCGCGTGGGCGGTACCAACCCCGCGCAGGCCGACCCGGGCAGCGGGTCCAGCGGCGCCACGCTGAACACCAGCACCTACGTTTTCACGGCCGTGCTGTCGGGCACGGCGCATGCCGTCACGCCGGTAACGGTAGGCGGCGCGGCCATCGCCGGCCTGGACTTCGGCTTCAACTTCGACACCGTCAGCAACATCAACAACAGCGGCCAGGGCAGTCTGCGCCAGGTCATCACCAACGCCAATGCGCTGGGTGGCGACGGCAGCCTGGCCGTTTCGGGTCGCACGGCGGGCATGGAGCATGTGATCTTCATGCTGGCCGATGGCACCACACGCCCGGGCCTGTCCAGCACCCTGCCCACCCAGTTCGCGGCGGGTGTGGCCATCATCCTGCCCACTTCCGGCCTGCCGGCCGTGACCAGCACGCTGGTGGTCGACGCCCAGACCCAGCCGGGATGGGTGCAGGACCCCATCATCGAGCTGCGGGGCACCGGCGCCGCCGGTTCGCCGGGCATGGCCATCAGCGGCGGCACGGTCACGCTGCGCGGGCTGATCGTCAACCGCTTTCCCAGCCACGGCGTCAGCATCAGCGGCGGTGCCGGGCACACCGTGCAGGGCTGCTGGATCGGCACCGACGCCACGGGCGCTGCAGCCGCCGCCAACGCCGGCGCCGGCATCGCGGTATCCACCACCACCGGCACGCTGCAGTTCGGCGGCACCACAGCCTCGCAGCGCAACGTGGTCAGCGGCAACACCAGCCACGGCATGAACATCAACGGCGGCACCAGCGTCATCGTGCAGGGCAACTATGTGGGCACCAATGCGGCCGGCACCGCTGCCGTGGCCAATGGCGGCAACGGCGTGTGGCTGGATACCGCCGTGGTGGCAGCGACGGTGGGCGGCACGGCCGCAGGCGCTGGCAACGTGCTGGCGGGCAACGCGGCTTACGGTCTGCTGCTGGGTGGCGGCGCCACCACGGTGCAGGGCAACTTCATCGGCACCAACGTCAGCGGCTCCGCGGCGCTGGCCAACAGCAACGGCATCGTGGCCAGCAGCGCCGGCCACACCATCGGCGGCACAGCTGCCGCGGCCCGCAATGTGGTCTCGGGCAACACGGCCGCCGGCCTGCTGCTCAACACGGCCGCCAGCGGCACAACGGTGCAAGGCAACACCATCGGCCGCAATGCCAGCCTGAGTGCGGCGCTGCCCAACAACAGCGGGGTCGATCTGAGCTGCAACAGCGGCTGCGCCGTGGGCGGCACGGCCACAGGCGCCGGCAACACCATCAGCGGCAACACCACCGTGGGCGTGCGTGTCAACACGGCGTCGCAGGGCAACGCCATCCTGGGCAATGCCACCCACGGCAACACCGGCATCGGCATCGACCTGAACGCCAACGGGGTGACCACCAACGACGGCACCAAGACGGCCGGTGCGGGCAACCAGTTGATGGACCACCCGGTGTTCACCAGCGCACGCGCGCGCGGCAACCAGCTGACCGTGGCGGGTTATGTCGGCAGCGCGGCCGGGCAAGCTCTGTTCGGCAACGCCAGGGTGGAAATCTTCGCCAGCGACCAGGACAGCAGCGGCTATGGCGAAGGCCAGACCTATCTGGGCTTTGTGACCACCGATGCCAGTGGCAACTTCAGCGCCACCCTCACGATGGCGGTCAGCCGGCTGGCCGTGGGCACGCGCCTGACGGGCACGGCCACCGACACGGCCAGCAACACCAGCGAATTCGGCGCCAACTTCGCCGGCCTGATCGTGGACCTGGTGGTCAACCACAACGGCGACGCGGTGGACGCCAGCCCCGGCAATGGCATCTGCGAAACCGCCACCGCCAACCAATGCACCCTGCGCGCCGCGCTGGCCGAGGTCAACGCGATGGGTGTGCAACCCGGCGCGTTGACGATCGCCTTTGAATTGCCTGGATGCACGACGGCCGGGCAAGCGGCCTGCATCATCACACCCGCAACAGCCTTGCCCGCGGCCACGCAGGCCGTCATCATCGACGGCCAGACGCAGCCCGGCTGGGTGCTGGCCCCGTTGGTTGAACTGGTGGGCAGCAGCGCCCCGGCCGGTACCACGGGCCTGGCGATCACCGGCACCGGCAGCACCGTGCGCGGCCTGGTGATCGGCGGCTTCAACAAGGCCGGCATCAGCCTGAACGCCAACAACGCGCTGGTGCAGGGCAACGTGATCGGCTTGCAAGGCAACGGCAGCACGGCGCGCGGCAACGGCAACGGCGCCACCAGCGCCGGCGGCATCTGGGTCATCGGCGGCAGTGGCATCGTCATCGGCGGCAACACGGCGGCGCAGCGCAACGTGGTCTCGGGCAACACCAGCGCCGGCATCTACATCGACGGCGGCACGGTGACGGTCAAGGGCAATTACATCGGCACCAACGCCGCCGGCACGGCCGGTGTCAGCAACGGCCTGTCGGGCCTGGTGGTGGCCGGTGGCAGCGCGCATGTGATCGGCGGCGCGGCGGCGGGTGAAGGCAATGTCATCTCCGGCAACACGGCGGCCAACGGCGGCGGTGTGCTGGGCAACGGCGTGCCGTTGACCATCCAGGGCAACCTGATCGGCACCAACGCCGCCGGCAACGCCTACATCCCCAACGGCAACGCCGGCAGCACCTGGTCAGCCGGCATCGACCTGCGCCTGGGCAGCGGCCATGTGATCGGCGGCACCGCCGCCGGGCAGGCCAACACCATCGCCGGCAACCAGGGCCACGGCATCCGCGTGGCCACGCAGAACAACCGCATCTCGGGCAACCGCATCGTTGGCAACCTGTGGCGCGGCATCGACCTGAACGGCGACGACGTCACCGCCAACGACGGCCTGAACAGCGGCGCCCAGCCCAACAACGGCATGGACCACCCGGTGGTCACCGGTGCCGGCGTCGCCGGCGACGGGCTGAGCATCACGGTGATGGGCTACATCGGCACCGGCAGCGGCCAGGCGGTGTTTGCCGGCGCCACCGTGCAGGTCTTCAAGGCCGTCAACGACGGCAGCGGCTACGGCCAGGGCCAGACCTACCTGGGCACGCTGACAGCAGACGGCAACGGCCGTTTCTACGGCACGCTGGCCATCAGCTTCGGCACCGCCGTGGTCGGCGACGCCATCACCGCCACCGCCACCGATGGTTCGGGCAACACCAGCGAATTTGGCCCCAACTGGACCAGCACAACCCTGTCGGGGCTGTCACCGGCATCGTTCAACGTGTTCGAGACCAACACCACCGCCGGTGCGCTGACCGGTGTGCTGCGCAGCAAGGTCGCCGACAGCGCCGCCACAGTGGCGGTATTGGCGCTGGACTCGGCTGGCACCGCGCCCCACCCTGGCTTTACCGGTACGGTGCAGCTGAGATGGCTGGACGCACGTGACGACAGCGGCGCCGTCAGCGGCAGTTGCCGCGCCAGCTGGGTGGACCTGGGCGCAGCCGGCAGCGCCGCCTTCAGCAATGAAAACCGCATCAACGTGGGCGTGACACCGCCGGCCACCGGTACACGGTCCATGCGACTTCAAATCACCTACACCGGCCCAGGCGGTACTGTGGTGGCCTGCAGCAACGACGCCTTCGCTGCGCTGCCTGCCCAGCTGGCCTGGGTCGGTGCCAGCGACACCCACAGCGCGCTGGCCGGCACCGTGCGCACGCTGGACAACACGGCTGTCAACGGCGGCGTGGTGCACAACGCCGGCCGGCCCTTCACGCTGCGCGCCCAGGCCTTGAGCACACTGGGTACGGTGATGAACGCCTACGACGGCACACCCGCCCTGGCCATCAGCAGCTGTGTGCTGCCGGTGGGCTGCACCGCGGGCGCCCTGGGCGGCAGCAGCGCCACCGCTGCCGCCGGGGTCTACCAGAACAACACCGTCACCTACGCCGAGGTGGGTGCCATCGGCGTGCAATTGACCGACACCGGCTACGCCAGTGTTGATGCCGCCGACACCGCCTTGGGCGCCCGCACCTTCGGCAGCAACACGCTGCAGGTGGGCCGCTTCGTGCCCGACAGCTACCAGATGACGCTGAGCACATCGGGCGTGCTGGCCACGGCCAATGCGGCCTGCATGGCGCCGGGCAGCGCCGCCACCTTCATGGGCCAGGGTTTTGGCTGGGCCACGCCACCCCAGGTGACGGTGACGGCGCGCAACGCGTCCATGGCCACCACCACGCTTTGGACCGGCACGCTGATGAAACTCACGCCGGGGCCGGGCCTGGCACCCACGCTGAGCGCCACCGGCACGGGCACAGCCACCCTGGCACCTTCCTACGGCGCCATCACCCTGGCCGACCTGGGCAGCGGCCAGGCCCGCCTGACGGCCAACGCCCTGGACCGTTTTGTGCTGGATGTGCCCGCTGCCGCACCGCAGGCCACGGTCACCCCCACCTGGCAGTGGCAGCTCAACGTCAGCGACAACAGCGAGGCCGGCGTCAGCGGCAACGGCACGCCATCGTCGGTGATTACGCAATCGGGCGTGCCCTTTGACCAGGGCGGCAGCTTCCACAGCGGCCGGCTGTCGCTGTCGGCCGCCCATGGCGACGCACGCAGCGGCGTGCGCATGTTGATGGCGCTGCAGCGCTTCACCAACGCCGGCTGGGTCACCATGACCGAGGACCGCGGCTGTGTCACCGTGCAGCGTGACCACATCGAGCTCAGCAACGGCAGCGGCGCCTTTGCCGGCAACCTGTGTGCGGCGCCTCTGGCCGCCAGCGCCACCACGGCCGGAGGCCGCGCCTGGCTGTCCATGCCGGCCACGCCCGCCGGTGCCACCGGGCGCTTGTCGGTGCGTGTGGCCGGCACCGCGGCCAGTGGCAGTGCCTGCAGCCCAACGGCCACCGTGCAGGCCGTGACCTCAACGGGTCTGCCCTGGCTGACGGGCGGCGCCAGCGGTGCCGGACCCTCGGCACAGGCCACCTGGGGCAGCCCCTCGCGTGACCTGGTGCTGAGGCGAGAAATCTGGTGACACCCGGGGGCCCTTGCGGGGCCCCTGCGGTCGCCGCCTCAGGGTGCGGGCGCGTGCCTCAGCTGGAAACTGGCAGGCTAGCGTCCCTGTATTCAGACTAAAGCACGGCGCAACGGGTCGCAACATTGCGCCTATGCAGTCTGTCCCGAATCTGGGTGCGTTGCGCCGCCTGTCTTGGCCGGCCCGGTTGCTGCGTGGTCGCGCCAATGCGTCCACCAGCCCCCTGGCCCTGGCCGATGAGCAGGCCGACGCAGCCCTGTGCACCGTGGCGCTCCATGGCGAGCGCTGTGCCGCCGTGCGCCTTGAAAGGCGCAGTGGCTCGGCGCGGCTGCACCTGGTACACGCCGGCCAGGGCACACCGGACATGCTGCGCCAGTGGCAGGCACAGCGCTGGTTTCACAACGCCCAGGTGGTGCTGGTGCTGGACAGCGAGCAGCGGCATTTCCTGACGCTGGACCGCCCCGAAGCGCCGATGGACGAGTGGCCGCTGATGGCGCGCTACCCGCTGGCCGAGGCGCTGGAGGTGGAGGCGGAAAATCTGCTCGTCACCGCCACCCCCATGCCGCAGACGAACGACGCGCTGCGGCCCCAGATGCTGGGTGTGGCGGCGCACCTGCAGGCGGTGCGTGAACTGCTCGCCACCTTTTCGGGTGCCGGCATACCGGTGCGCAATATCGACATTGCCGACACGGCGCTGCGGGGCATGGTGCTGCTGCAGGGCCGCGCCGAAGAAGGCTGCGTGGCCCTGACCATTGCCGGCAGCCACATCTGCATCGGCCTGATCTGGCAGCACCAGTTCTGCGCCTTGCGCTCGATGGCCCTGCCGCAGCTGGCAACGGGCAGCGACGCCGAGTTCGAAGAACAGCTGGCCCTGCACATCCAGCGCACCGCTGACCATTTCGAGCGTCAGGCCACGCGGCTGGCCGTGCGCTCGGTGCTGTCCGGCATGACATCGCTGACGGCAGAAGCCAGCCGCTCGGTGCTGTCGGCCCTGCCGTTGCCGTCGCGTGTATTCGAGTTGCACAAAGTCCTGGACGTCGCCAAAGAGGCCGGTCGTGCCTGCCAGAGCGACAACGTGCTGACCGCGTTGGCCAGCGTGGCCGCGGCTCGGCTGCTGGAGCCAGTGGCACAGCGCGTGGCGCAGGAAGCGCTGGCCCGTGAAGCCGCCATGGCAGCGATGGTCGAGCCCGACCCGCTGCCCGCTTTTGAACCCACGCCCGTCGCCACCACCGGCAGCGAGCTCAGCGCGATTCGTCAGACACCGGCCGCACTGTCGCAAGCCGCCATCGGCCAGGCTGCTGTGCGCAGCTTGGCGCCGCAGGCCGACCCGGAAGCGCGCAACGTCTATGGCGGCACGGCCTTCAGGCCGCAGCCTGCCGACGACAAAACACCCCTGACGCTGGAGGCCGACAAGTGATCGAGCTCTTCGACACGCAGCGGCTCACGGTGCGGCGCGACCATTCGCTGGCCTTGATGGGCAGCACGCTGCTGCTGGTGGTCGGCCTGATGGGTGCTTACACGCTGTGGCTGCAGCTGCAGGTCAGCGACACCCTGGCGCGCACACAAAGCATGCAATCCCAACTGGCGCGGCAGTCGCCCAAGGCTGTCGTCAACAGTGCCGCAGCCCCCAAGGCGGCGCTGGTGGCTGACCTGCGCCGTCAGGCGGAACAACTGGAACGTGAAATCGCCATGGCCAGCGGCGACGCGGTGGCGATGGCTGACACCCAACAGTTGTCGCCCGCGCAATGGCTGCAACAGCTCGCCATGCTGGCGCAGAACCAGACCAGTCTTTCCAGGATCGATATCGACCGCGTCGGTGGCGCGCTGCTCGAGGGCCAGGCCACGTCGCCGCAGGCCTTGAACAGTCTGGTACAGGCCTGGGAGCAGACCGAAACGCTGGCCCATCTGCGACTGCGCACACTGGAGGTCAAACAGGACAAGCTGGCCGCCGACTTCCTGCGTTTTCAACTGCACGCCTCGCCCGCCACCCGCGCCGCCACCGGCGCCCCTGGGCCTGTGCCGCATTGAGCATGAAGGCGCTGCAGGCAGACGACATCCAACGCTGGTGGCAGACACGCCCCGGCCGCGAGAAGCTCATGCTGGGCGCCTGCAGCCTGGGTGTGGTGCTGGCCTTGGGTGACAGCCTGGTGGTCACACCCACCGAAAAACGCCTGCGGATGGCCCGGGCCAGCGAAGACCAGCTGCAAAGTCGCCTGGTCCAGGACCATTCGCGCAAAGTCACCCTGGCCACGGTAGACCATGACATGCTGGCCCAGGAACAGCAGCTGCGCCAACGGCTGGAAGCGGCCCAGGCCCGGGCCGGCCGCATGCAGGTTCGCCTGGGAGAGGCCGCCCAACTGCCCGATACCCTGCGGTCGCTGGTGGCCACCATGGGGTCTGCCAAGTTGCTGGAACTCGCCCTGGCCGACGACAACGCATCGGCGGTCGCCAAAACCGCAACAACCGCACCCAACGGCAGCGACGCTGCGGCGCCGGGAAGCCGGCCCGTGTACCGGTTGCCCATCACGCTGAAAGTCAGCGGCAGCTGGAGCGAGCTGGCCGATCTGCTGGCCAAGATCGAAGCCCAAGCCCCCTCGCTGCAATGGCAGCAGTTCACCCTGGACAGCAGTGATTGGCCAGCCATTCAACTGACGCTGAAGGCCCATGTGGCCAGCCTGCAACCGCGGTGGGGAACCTCGTCATGAAACATCGCCTGGCCATGCCACTGGCGGCTGAACTGCTGTGCTGTCTGCTGGTCAGCGGCCCGGCCAGTGCCGACCCCATGCGTCCGCTCCATCAGGCGGCGCCAGCCGGAGCCGCCGCGACGACATCGCCAACCGGGACCAACGCCAACGGCGGAGCCGAAAAGGCGCCGCCGTCACACCGCCTGACCGCCATACGTCAAAGCAGCGAAGGCCTGCGAACCGCCTTGTTCGGCCAGCGCTGGCTGCAGGTGGGCGACATGCTGAGCCTGCCCGATGGCGATACCCGCGTGGTGAAGATCGGAACTCACCAGGTCGACCTGGTGCGTAACCGAGTCGCCAGCACCATCTACCTGCTGCCGCCACTGCAACCGTCGCAACCCATGCCGGTGACCACGCCAGCCACCAACGCACTTTCGGCCACCCCGTTCGGGACGCCACCCTCCCAGGCAAAGGGTCCGGACGGCAAGTCCGACCCTGATCACAACGCCACTCGCACCCAAGGATCCGGCACACCATGAACCGCGTTCATCAACGGACCGTTTTGACCCTGCTGGCAGCCGCCATGGCAGGCCTGTCCGGCTGTGCCCAGATGGCGGGCACAAGCCCGCTGGCTGAGCCCCTGAAACCCTGGGTCAAGGATGCACTGGGCGCACGCGCGCCCGAGGTGGCGGCCAGCCCCCTGGACGAAGGTGCGCCGGCGCGCATGACCGCTGTGGCGCATGTCGTTCGCCGAGGCGGTGTCAGCAGCGCGTCGTCGACCGGGCGGCCCACGGCAGTGCAGCAACGCGACAGCGCGGGTGAACGGTCGCAGGGACTGAACAGCGAAGCCCTGGGTGAAACCGGCGCGGGCGCGTCGGGCCCGCGCCGGTTTTCCCTGGTGCTGAATGCCGCATCGCCCGAAACCGTGTTCATGTCCCTGCTGGCCGAAACGCCGCTGTCGGTGGCGGTGGACCCGTCTGTCAAGGGCCCCATGTCGGTCAGTCTGAAGGACGTGACGCTGCGTGAAGCCGTGGACCTGATGCGCGAGCTGCACAACCTGGAATACAAGGTCATCGGCCGCCACATCCTGGTGTCGCCGGCGCAGATGCAGACCCGCATCTTCACCATCGACTACCCGTCCTTCAACCGCAGCGGCCGCAGCGACTCGCGGGTCATCAGCGGCTCCATCACCGGCAACAGCGGGGGTTCGTCCAGTTCGTCGGGCGGCAGCTCCAGCGGCAACAGCGGGGGGGGTGGCAGCAGCGGCAGCGAAGGCAGCCGCGTCACCACGACGCAGAAAAACGAGCTCTGGGTCGAGGTTGAAAACACCATCAAGTTGCTGGTGGGCGACAAGGACGGCCGCAACGTCATCATCAGCCCGCAGACCAGCAACATCGTGGTGCGCGCCTTGCCCCGTGAACTGCGCATGGTGCAGGAATACCTGCAGTCCACCCGCGCCAGCATCGAACGCCAGGTGATGCTGGAAGCGAAAGTGGTTGAAGTGCAGTTGCGCGACAGCGAACGCACCGGCATCAACTGGGCCGCGTTCAAGAACGCGCTCAGCACCCAGGCCACGGCGGCCATCATCGGACCCGGCGTCACCCTGGGCAAGACCGCCAGCATCGGCGGCGGCCTGCTCAACGTCACGCCCGGCGCGGCACTGACCTCGGCTGCCACCAATCTCGGGTCGGTGATGGGCCTGGCGTTCCAGACCACCAACTTCGCCAGCGTGCTGGAATTCCTGGGCACGCAGGGCAACACACAAGTGCTGTCCAGCCCACGCATTGCCACCATGAACAACCAGAAGGCGCTGCTGAAGGTGGGCACCGACGACTTTTTCGTCACCAATATCTCCACCACCACCAACACCACCGGCAGCACCACCAGTTCCAGCCCCAGCATCTCGGTGCAGCCGTTTTTCAGCGGCATTTCATTGGACGTGACGCCCAGCATCACGGCAGACGGCTTCATCACGCTGCACGTGCACCCCGCCGTCAGCACCGTCAGCGAGCGCAGCAAGATCCTGAACCTGGGCACCATGGGCACGTATTCGCTGCCCCTGGCCAGCAGCGACATCAACGAAACCGACGCCGTGGTACGCGCACGTGACGGACAGATCATCGCCATCGGCGGCCTGATGCGCCAGGCCAGCGTGAAAAGCGATTCCGGCCTGCCCGGCGCGCAAGGCAGCATCTTCCGCAAGCTGTTTGGCGGCGAGACCTACAGCCTGACCGAAAAGCGCGAGCTGGTGATCTTGCTCAAGCCCACCATCATCGACCCCAACGGCGAGGACGACGGCACATCGGACAGCCTGAAGCGGCTGCTGGACTGGTCTGAAATGCAGGCCCAGGCCCAAGCCAAGGCACCGTCCAACCGCGTGCGCTGACGGCGCCGGGGCCTGCAGCCCAGCGCCGTATTGAAGCGGCGGCGCGGCGCGGCCGGGTCAGCCTGTCGGCCTGGACAGGCCTGTTGTGCTCAAGCCGCGGCCGATGTTCCGGTTGACGGCAGCACCGCCCAGCGGTGCCCAAGCAGCACCGCCAGCACGATGGCAAAGCCCACGCCGGTGCTGATCCATTCCGGGAAGCCGATCAGCAGCCCGGCCACAAACAGCGCCGTGCGCGACCAAGCACGCAGCAGGCCCAGGCGGTAAAGATAACCTTCGGAAGCGCCGGCAATCAGCACGATGGCCACCACGTTCATGCTGACCCAGATCACCGTCTGGTGCCACGGACCTTGCAGGATCAGCGCCGGTTCAAACAGGAAAAAGATCGGGATGAAGTACATCACGATGCCCAGTCGCGCCGCATGCCAGCTGGTCTTGATGGGGTCCGAACCACTGATGCGCGACGCCAGAAACGCCGCCAGCGCCACGGGCGGGGTGATGGCGGCCAGGGTGGCGTAGTAGGCAATGAAGAGGTGCACGGCCAGCGTGTTCAGGCCACCCGCCTGTTCCAGCGCCGGGGCCAGTGTCAGAGCCAGCATCAGGTAGGCGGCCACGATCAGGCCGAGCATGCCGAAGATCATGCACACGCCGATGCCGATGGCCAGGATCAGCACCACGCTGGAGCCCCCCATCTGCACCAGCGCCGCCGTGATGGACGGCGCCACGCCGGTGGCCATCAGGCCGCCCAGGATGAAGCTGGTGGGCAGCAGCAGCGCCACGGTCTGGCTCAGCAGCTTGGCGGCCTCCAGCAGGATGGCGCGCACCCGGGCACCGTCCAGCCGCAGGGACTTCTTGAAAAACGTCAGCACCAGCAGCAGCGCCGACGCGTAATACGGCGCCAGCCGTTCCCAGCGCATCACCACCAGGCCCCAGACCAGGAAGCCCACGATGATGATGAAGGGCCAGCCTTCGGACAGCACCTCGCGCAGCGACGGCAGGTCGCGCTGCGGGGTGCCGACCATGCCGTGGCGGGCGGCATAACCGTCCACATGGAAGTACAGTCCCGCGTAGTACAGCAGGCTGGGGATGATGGCCGCCGTGACGATGACGCTGTACTCGGTGTTGGTGAAGTCGGCCATGATGAAAGCCACCGCGCCCATCACCGGGGGCATCAGCATGCCGCCGGTGGAAGCGCAAGCCTCGAGCGCGCCGGCGTAATGCGCCGGAAAGCCGCCCTTTTTCATGGCCGGGATCGTCACCGCGCCGGTGCTGACCACGTTGCTGAAGATACTGCCGCTCAAGCTGCCAAAAAAGCCGCTGGCCAGCACGCTGACCTTGGCCGGGCCGCCGCGGGCGTTACCCATCAGCGACATGGCCAGGCGCAGAAAGAAGTCAGCCGCCCCGGTGGCCACCAGCAGCGAAGCCAGGATCAGGTAGCCGATGATCATCTCGCCCACCACGCGCGTGACCACACCCAGCAGCGCGTCGGACGAATACACGTTGAAGGCCAGCGTGCGCGACAAGGTGGTGGGCGGGCCCCAGAACATGCCGGGCATGTGGTCGGCGTAGATCGGGTACAGCGACAGCACCAGCACGATGCCCACGAAGATCTTGCCGCCCGAGCGGCGCGCTGCTTCCAGGATCAGCACAAACAGCGCCACGGCCACGCCCAATTGCCAGTCTTGCGACACCGGCACCCAGGTCTGGTAGACCAGTTCTCGCGATTTCCAGGCCAGGAACAACGTCACGCCCAGCGTGGCGGCTGCCGGCACCCAACTGAGCCAGCCGACTTTGGTTTCACCGGCATGCGCCGGCAAGAACACAAACGCCATGGGCAGGAACAGCGCCATCAGCAGGAAGTAGTAGGTGACGTCCAGCAGCGACACAAACCCGAAGATGTAGACCACGGACAGCCCGATGCCGCCGGCGGCCATCAGCAGCACCAACGCACGCAGCGCCGCCGGCATGGCCTGGAAGCGCTCGACACTGCGGTCGGCGAAAGTGTCGGGGATGGCCGCGGCCACCCCGTTGGCGGGTGTGTTCATGGGTGACAGGGTCGCGGGTGTGTTCAGCCCAGCGCCAGCACGTCCTGGCCATAGGGCGTGGCCATGCCGTTCTTGGCGCGGTAGTCGCTCCAGGCTTTCATCCAGTCGGCATTGCCCGGCGCCACGGTGATGCCCGCCGCCTTGGCAGCAGCCACCGCGGCCTTGAAGCCGGCCACCCGTTTGGTGGCCAGCGCCACCAGCTTGTCCTGCCGCACCTGGTGTGCGGGTTTCCAGAGGTTCTTTTCCTGCAGGTAGCGGATGGCGCCTTCATGCAAAGGCTGCAGCGCACCCGTGTCCAGGAAGTTCACCAGGCTGGCCACGGTCAACAGGTGGGCGTGGGTGAAGTCCTTCTTGTAGCTTTCGTGGTTTTCGTCCAGCCACTTGATGATCTGGTAGACAAATTCCGGGTCTTCGTCGGCGCGCACGTGGTTGCACTGGTAGGCATGGTCCATGGCGATGCCCAGCGACGACTTGACGCCCGAGGCGGTGGTCTTGGGCACGTAGCCCGACATGATCTTGCGGTAGCGGTCGTAAGCCTCGGGGTTTTTCTCGCGTGCCGGCAGTGCCAGCCAGCGCAGGCCGGCGGGGTTGGCTTCGGCCTGGTAGGAGGGGCCCGAAATGGGCGAGGTGAAGGCCAGGTCCACACGCCCTTCGGCCAGCACCGCGGTGTTGGCGCCAAAGCTGCCCACCTCGATCAGGTTCACGTCGCTGCGTTTCAGGCCGCGGTAGGCCAGCAGCGCTTCCACCGCCACCACCAGGAACGACGAGCTCTTGGCCAGCGCGATCTTG
>JAHECB010000093.1:0-1498 GCA_024641925.1 Betaproteobacteria bacterium | reverse complement strand
TGGTGCCGGGGCCGATGTCGTCAAAACTCTTCAGCGCGGTGTCGCCGCGGGTCACAAAGCCCCAGGGGGTGACCATGTTCATGTGCGCCACCCGCGTGTCGTGCGGGCCGCTGGCTTCGGACGCGTAACCCTGCACGGCGTCCATCTGGTCGAAGTAGTCCGAGGCCTGCAGCATGCCGATGCGGCCTTCGCCGGTGTTCAGCCAGTTGGCGCGTGCAAAGCCGTTGGGCGCCGGCAGCACCGCGGCGCGCACGCCCGTGGCGGCCTGGAACTTGGACGTCCAGGCCACGGCCAGCGAATGGTTGGCGGTGCCCACCACGGGCGTGATGACGGAAAAATTGCGGGGCCATGCAAACGCAGCCTGCGCGCGTGTCATGGGGAACAGCGTGGCGGCAGCGGCGGCCAGCAGGGTCTGACGGCGGTTCAGGGACATGGTGGTTCTCCAGTCGGGGGAAGGTGTGGCGGGGGATGAATCAGCCGCAGCCGATCAGGCGGTCTGCAAGGCCTCTTCGGGCAGAAATCGATGTTCGGACTCGGCGTCCAGCGTGGTGGAGCGCCGCAGTTCCCGACGTTCACCCAGGTCGTAGGCGCGGCCTCGGTGCAGCATGCAGCGGTTGTCCCAGATCAGCAGGTCCCCGATCTGCCAGGCGTGGCTGTAGACACGGTCTGGGTGCGTGGTGTGTTCCAGCAGGTCCCACAGCAGCATGCGGGCCTCGGCCACCACCATGCCGTCGATGGCCCGGGTGTGGGCGCCGATGTACAGGTGCTTGCGGCCCGACCCGCTGTGGGTCTGCACCAGCGGCCACCTGGCGGGCGGAATGGCCGCCATCTGCGCTTCGGTGTAGTCGGTGTCGCCCAGCGCTAAACGCGAATGCAGCGCAAAGTGTTCGGCCACCAGCGGCGCCAGGCGCGCTTGCGTGGCCTTGTCCAGCCGGTCGTAGGCATTGCGCTCGTCTGCAAATTCGGTGGCGCCGCCGCTGCTGGGCAGCGTCACTGCATGCAGCATTGAATATTTCGCACGCGGTCGCTGGAACGAGCTGTCGGCGTGCCACATCTGGTTGGCGATGTTGGACACGATCTTGCGCGAGTTGCGCGCCGCCACCTGGCCACTGCTGTCCAGGTTGCTGATGTCGGCCAGTTCGTCGTATTCAAAGCGGTGCGGCTGTGCGCTGCCGGGGGCGTTTTTCACACGTCTGAAGCCCAGGTCCAGCGGGCCAAAACTGCGGGTGAAGGCCATCTGCTGGTCGGGCGACAGCACCGGGCCGCGACACAGCAGCAGGCCGTGGGTGTTCATGCCGTCGTCGACCGCCCTCACCTGTTCAGGTGTCAGCGGCTGGCGCAGGTCCAGCCCGGTGGCCACCGCGCCGAAGTCAGGGTGCAGGGGTTCAAAGTGCAGCTTCATGGTGTTTTCCGGGTGATGGTGACGATGCCCGCATCGGCGTCCACCCGCACCCAGTCGCCGGTGCGGATGACGGTCAGCGGGTCATGGTCGAAGTCG
>JAHECB010000351.1 GCA_024641925.1 Betaproteobacteria bacterium | reverse complement strand
ATCCGTCAGCTCGCAAGTGGCGAACGATGTAGCCGCCATGTCTGGACGAGTAAACCGCTTCAATCGGCTCTTTCGGGTTCCGCGCAATGGGGCGATCAACCCCTTCCAGCGTTCTGCGAATCGTGCCGTCTTGCTGGTCGTACAGCGCAAGCTTCGAAGCGTCACCATCGATTTCGAAGACGTTCGACAAGGAATAGGCTTCTCGGGTTGCATACAAGACCGGCCGTACGGCGGTGATCGGGGAAGCCGTGAACTGCCGCGTCTGCACGGTGTAGTACTGGTAGAACTTTTCGCCAGGGCCCAGTGTCAGCACCCGATCCTTCTTGAACGCGGCGACGTCCTGATGGACAGGCTCGACCAGCCAATCGTCTTTTTCAACACTGAACAGACCGACGTACCGGGTCTTGGCCTTCAGGCTTTTGCCAAAGTACTCACCGTCTTGGGCAGCGGTGAAAAAACAGCGTTTGACCTGCAGGTCCTGTCCGGCCACTTCGAACTTGAAGCTGTTCGCATCACAACCGGTGGGCTTTTCGGCGTGGGCGTTCAGCGCCAGACCAAACAGCAAAATCAGGAGCCGGTTTTTCATCGACGGACCTTTAGAGCGCGGCGCGCAGGGTGGCGTTGGTGAGTCCTATCGTGCCAGTAACCTGCAGCGCAGCGGCTGCAATCGTGGCCAAAAGTTGAGTCGAATTTGGCAAGCTGCTCGTGTCCGGCAGTGTGCACAGCGCGCGGGCATCCGTGTCTGATGCGGCGCCACGCCGCATCGGCCAGGGGCGCGCCGTACCAACGGGCTGGGACAGGCGGGCTGGGGTCTGCACGCTTGCCCCGAACCACGGCATACGGGACACTGAAAGGGCAAACCCTGGGTTGCGGTTTGCCATACTCGGCTTGTCCAGGCCTCTGGCGTCTGTCTTTCACTTCTTTGACGGGAACTGACCATGACCATGCATGCATCGCTGTCCTTCCGGCTCCGACAAGTCCTGACCGCCAGCGCGATAGCCCTGGCCGCAGCAGGCCCGGCGCAGGCCGCCGACGTCACGCTGACCTACGCGTTTTTTGCACCCGCCGGCACCTTCCCCGGGCGCCAGATGACCCACTGGGCCGCAGAACTGAAAAAGCGCACCGACGGCAAGGTGGAGGTGAAGACCTTCCCGGGTGGCACCTTGCTGGGTGCGCGCGACATGTACGACGGCGTCGACAAGGGCGTGGCCGACATCGGTCTGGGCGCGCCGTCGTACGACCCGGGCCGCTTCCCGCTGACAGCGGGGCTGTCGCTGCCGCTGGGCTTTCCCAACGCCACGGTGGCCAGCCAGACCTTGTGGGCGCTGACCAAAGAATTCCAGCCCGCCGAGTACAGCAAGTACAAGGTCATTGCCATGTTCACCACCGAGCCCGGCTACATCCAGTCGCGCAACCCGGTGCGCAATGCCGCAGACCTCAGCGGCATGAAGCTGCGCGCTGCCGGCACCGGCGTGCCGGTACTCAAGGCGCTGGGCGCAGCGCCCGTGGGCATGCCCATGCCCGAAGTGCCACAGGCGGTGCAGACGCGGGTCATCGACGGCACCATGACCTCGCGCGAAGTGCTGCAGGACTTCCGCCTGGCCGAGACCCTGAAGTACGTCACCGACTACCCCAGCGTGGTGGTCACCTTCGCCGCAGTGATGGACAAGAAGCGCTGGGATGCACTGCCCGCTGACGTGCAAAAAGCCATCGACCAACTGGCCGAAGAAATGCCCACCTGGACCGGCCACTACCACGACCGCCAGAACGTGGGCGGTGCCATGGAATGGGCCAAGAGCAAACACAACGTGCAGGTGGTGTCCTTGAGCGCCGATGAAAAAACGGCCTGGGACGCCAAGCTGTCGCCGATGGTCAGCACCTGGATTGCCGAAATGTCGGGCAAGGGTCTGCCGGCCGAACGCTACATCCAGCGCGCCCGTGAGCTGCGCGATCAGTTCGCCAAACAGCAATGACCAACCCAGCAGCGGCTGAGCCCTGGCCGCTGCTGGGCGCCCTGAGCGCCCGGCTCAATGCTGCGCTCGCGTGGGCCGCGGGCGCAGCGTTGGCCGCGATGATGGTGTTCACCGCCGCTGACGTGCTGTTGCGCACGCTGGGCCGGCCGGTAGCGGGCTCGTTCGAGATCATCGGCTGGCTGTCGGCCGTGGCCATGGCACTGGCGCTGGGCTATGTGCAACTGCACCGTGGCCATGTCGCCATGACGCTGGTGTCCGAACGCCTGAAGGGCCGGCCCGCAGCGCTGCTGGAACTGGTTAACGGCGTTTTTGCGCTGGCGCTGTTTGCCACGGCTGCGTTTTATGTGATGCGCTATGGCGCTACGCTGCAGAGCTCCGGCTCCTTGTCCGAAACCCTGAAAACCGTCGTCTACCCTTGGGTCTATGTGGTGGGCGTCGGGTTCGGAGGCTTGACGCTGGCGCTGCTGGTGGACGTGCTGCGCTGCCTGACGCGGCTGGTTCAAGGCACTCCATGAACGACGCCGTGCGCTGAATGGACCCGCACATCGTCGCCCTGATCGGGCTGGTGCTGATGACGGCCTTGATGGTCATGGGCATGCCCATTGCATTTGCCATGCTGGCCGCCGGGCTGCTGGGCAATGCCTACATGCTGACGGGTACCGCCGCCACGCATCTGCTGTCCACCAACTTGTGGGACCAGTTTTCGTCCTACGGCCTCAGCGTGGTGCCGCTGTTTGTGCTGATGGGCCAGTTTGCCTTCCGCGCCGGCATCACAGCGCGCCTGTATTCGGCCGCTTACACCTGGATGGGCCGCATGCCCGGCGGCCTGGCCTGCACCACGGTGGCGGCCTGTGCGGGGTTTTCCGCCATCTGCGGGTCCAACTCGGCCACCACCGCCACCATGGGCACCATCGCCCTGCCCGAGATGCGCCGCTACGGCTACGACAAGGCGCTGAGTGCCGGCGCGGTGGCCGTGGGCGGCACGCTGGGCGTGGTGATTCCGCCCAGCGTGGTGCTGATCGTCATTGCCGTGCAGACCGAGCAGTCCCTGCTGCGACTGTTTCTGGCGGGTCTGGTGCCGGGGCTGATCCTGACGGCGCTGTTCATGCTGACCATCATCGGGCTGTGCCTGCGCAACCCGGCGCTGGGCCCGGCCGGTCCGGCCACCAGCTGGCGCGAAAAGTTCTCGTCGCTGTCCGGCGTGGTGGAGACACTGATCCTGTTTGTGCTGGTCATCGGCGGCTTGTACGGCGGCTTTTTCACGCCCACCGAAGCTGGCGCCGCCGGCGCCTGCGGCGCACTGGCCATTGGGCTGCTGCGCCGCCAGTTGAACCGGGCCAGCATCGTGCAGGCCATGGCCGAAACACTGCGCATCTCGGCCATGGTGGTGTTGCTGATTGCCGGCGCGGTGCTGTTTGGCCGTTTTCTGACGGTGTCGCGCCTGCCGTTTGAGCTGGCGGACTGGGCCGCCGCGCTGCCGGTGGCACCGGGCTGGATCTTGCTGGTGGTGCTGCTGATCTACCTGGTGGGCGGTGCGCTGATGGACGCGCTGGGTTTTCTGGTGGTCACCACGCCCATCTTTTTTCCGCTGGCACTGGCGCTGGGATTCGACCCCGTGTGGTTCACCATCCTGCTGACCATCGTCACCACGCTGGGTGCCGTCACACCACCGGTGGGCGTGAACATCTTCATCGTCAACGGCCTGTCGCCCGACATCCCCATCACCCAGGTGTTTCGCGGCGCAGGTTACTTCGCGCTGGCTTTTGTGCTGTGCATCGCCCTGGTCTGGTTTGTGCCCGACACCGCGCTGGCGCTGCCACGGCTGCTGTTGAACTGAACGATTGCGGCTGCGACAGCCCTGCTGCTGCGGCATCCATTGACCCTGAAAGGAGACCGCCCATGCCCACCATCAACCTGGACGCCCTGGTCGAGCCCGACCGCGTGCACCGCAGTGTCTACACCGACCCGGCCTTGTTCGAACTGGAAATGGCCCACATCTGGGAAAAAACCTGGGTGTACTGCGGCCATGAATCGCAGGTGCCCAAGGTAGGCGACTACTTCACGCTGCAGATCGGCCGCCAGCCCATGGTGATGGTGCGCCACCAGGACCAGTCGGTGCGGGTGCTGTACAACCGCTGCCCGCACCGCGGTGTGCAGGTCTGCGGCAACCAGCGCGGCAACACCGGCAATGGCTTTGTCTGCTCTTACCACGCCTGGAGTTTCCACCTGGACGGCCGCCTGCGCGCCATTCCGCTGGTGAA
>JAHECB010000092.1 GCA_024641925.1 Betaproteobacteria bacterium | reverse complement strand
ACACCATCGTGAAGATGGGGTTCCCGGGTTATTTCCTGATCGTGTCGGACTTCATCATCTGGGCCAAGGCCAACGGCTGTCCGGTGGGGCCGGGGCGGGGATCGGGTGCGGGTTCGCTGGTGGCCTATGCCTTGCTGATCACCGACCTGGACCCGCTGCAATACAAGCTGCTGTTTGAACGTTTCCTGAACCCGGAGCGGGTCTCGATGCCCGACTTTGACATCGACTTCTGCCAGGGCAACCGCGACCGCGTCATCGAGTACGTGAAGGACAAATACGGTCGCGACGCTGTCAGCCAGATCGCCACCTTCGGCACCATGGCCAGCAAGGCCGCGCTGCGCGACGTGGGGCGTGTACTGGGCATGGGTTACGGCCAGGTCGACAGCGTGGCCAAGCTGGTGCCCGGCCTGCCCGGCAAGACCTACACGCTGGCGCCGTTGCCCGATGAACCCGACCCCGGCGTCATCTACGTGCGCCAGGAGGTCCCCGAGCTGGAGCAGCGCGAAAAAGCCGAAGAAGATGTCGCCGAGCTGCTGGCCCTGGCCACGCGGGTTGAAGGCCTGGTACGCAACGTGGGCATGCACGCCGGCGGTGTGCTGATTGCGCCGGGCAAGATCACCGACTTCTGCCCGCTGTACCAGCAGCCGGGCAGCGACAGCGCGGTCAGCCAGTTCGACAAGGATGACGTCGAGGCCATCGGCCTGGTGAAGTTCGACTTTCTGGGCCTGGCCACGCTGACCATCCTGGAACTGGCCAAGGACATGATCCGCCTGCGCCGTGCCGGGCGCGAAAACTTTGCCTACGAAGACCTGCCGCTGGACGACCCGCGGGTCTACAAGCTGTTCACCGACGGCCTCACCGAAGCCGTGTTCCAGTTTGAAAGCCGTGGCATGCAGGGCATGCTGCGCGAAGCCCGGCCGGGCCGGCTGGAGGACCTGATTGCGCTGAACGCCATGTTCCGCCCGGGCCCGATGGAAAACATCCCCAGCTTCTGCGCGCGCAAGAACGGCAAGGAAGACATCGCCTACCCGCACCCGCTGCTGGAGCCGGTGCTGTCCGAGACCTACGGCATCTTTGTCTACCAGGAGCAGGTGATGCAGTCGGCCCAGGTGCTGGGCGGCTACAGCCTGGGCGGCGCCGACCTGCTGCGCCGCGCCATGGGCAAGAAGAAGGCCGAGGAGATGGCCGAGCAGCGCGCCATCTTCCGCGAGGGTGCCGACAAGAAGGGCATTCCACCCGAAAAGGCCAACGAGGTCTTTGACCTGATGGAAAAGTTTGCCGGTTATGGCTTCAACAAGAGCCATGCCGCTGCTTATTCCTTGCTGGCGTACCACACCGCCTGGGTGAAGGTGCACTGCACGGCCGAGTTCTACGCCGCCAACATGACGGTGGAAGCCGACAACACCGACAAGCTGAAGGTGCTGCTGAACGATGCGCGCCTGTTTGGCGTGGCGTTTGACCCGCCCGACATCAACCGTGGCACGCATCGCTTCGAGCCCATCAGCGACCGCCTGGTGCGCTATGGCCTGGGCGCGGTGAAAGGTACCGGGCAAAGTGCCATTGAATCCATCGTCGCCGCCCGCGAGGGGCAGGGCGCCTTTGAAGGCAACGGCAGTGGCCCCTTCCGCAGCCTGTTCGACTTCTGCGCCCGTGTCGACCGCAAGGCCGTCAACAAGCGCGCGATAGAAGCGCTGATCAAGGCGGGTGCCTTTGACAGTGTGCACCCGCAGGGCAGTGAAGGCCGTGCCGAACTGCTGGCCAGTGTGGGCTTGGCCAGTGAATGGGCCGACGCGCAGTCGGCCAATGCGCTGCAGGTGGGCTTGTTCGACATGGGCGACGCCCACGGCAGCAGCACCCAAGAGCCGGCCCTGGTGCACGCCGCGCCCTGGGGTGTGCAAGACCGGCTGATGAACGAAAAAGCGGCGCTGGGCTTTTACCTGTCGGGCCACCTGTTCGACGCCTGGAAGGACGAAGTGCGGCGTTTTGTCCGCCAGTCCATCGCCGACATCGTGGACAGCCGCGAACCGCAGCTGCTGGCCGGCATCGTGACCGACCCGCGCGTGGTCAACGGCCAGCGCGGGCGCGTGGTGATCTTCAAGCTGGACGACGGCACCGAGGCGGTTGAAGCCGTGGCACCCGACGAGGTGTTCGAGGCGCAGCGTGAACTGGCCGCCGAGGATCAGTTGGTCATCGTGCAGGGCAAGCTGCAGCCCGACCGTTTCACGGGCGGATTGCGGCTGAACGTGTCGGCAGTTTGGGATCTTGCGGCCGCCCGGGCGCGGTTTGGTCGCTACCTGGAGGTGCCCATCAACGGCGGCGGTCTGCCGCCGGTGGCCGATGTGCTGCGCCTGTGGCCGGCCAGGCGGGTGGCCAGCGAACATGGCGAACTGGTGCAGGGTCTGCCAGTGCGCCTGCGGGTGCAGCGCGCCACGGCCGTGGGCGATGTGGAACTGGGCGAGAGCGCCCGTTTCTGGCCATGCGACGAAGCCTTGGCGCGCTGGCGTGGCTTGGCGCACGGTGGCGCAGCGCGGGTGGTGTACGAATAGTCCAGGGCGCCGCCCTCAGCGGCTGCTCGGCAACAGCGGGGCAACAACGGGGTAATAACGGGGTAACAACGGGGCAAACAGGCTGTTGGTGTGCCGTTGGGGCCTGAGGCCCAGCGCTTAAAGTCGGGCTCCATGTTCGAAACCCCATTGACGGCGCTGGTGCTCACGGGCGGCGGCGCGCGTGCGGCCTACCAGGTGGGCGTGTTGCGGGCCTTGAGCCGCATGCGCCGCGAGGCCTTGGGGCCTGCGGCCTTGCGCCGCAACCCGTTTGGCATCATCTGCGGCACGTCGGCCGGCGCCATCAACGCGTCGGTGCTGGCAGCCAACGCCGACCACTTCGAAGCTGCCGTGGGCAAGCTGGCGCAGGTATGGGAAAACTTTCGGGGCGACCAGGTCTACCGCGCGGATTCCCTGGGTGTCATCCGGTCTGGTGCGCAGTGGCTGACCATGTTGTCCATTGGCTGGCTGATTGCACGCTGGCGCCGGGCGCGGCCCAAGTCCTTGCTGGACAACGACCCTTTGGCGGAACTGCTGCACCGCATGGTGCCGCTGCACCGCATGCCGCAAATGATCGGCCAAGGGCATCTGCACGGGCTGGCGGTGACCGCATCCAGCTACACCACCGGCGAGCACTACACATTTTTTGACGCGGCGTCCGGAGTTCAGCCCTGGCAGCGGTCCCAACGCGTGTCTGTTCTAGGGCCGGTGACGCATGCGCACCTGCTGGCGTCTTCGGCCATCCCGTTTGTGTTCCCGGCGACAGCGCTGGATATCCAGGGCCAGACGGCCTGGTTTGGTGACGGCTCGATGCGCCAGACTGCACCCTTGTCGCCGGCCGTGCATCTGGGAGCGCAGCGGCTGCTGATCATCGGTGCCGGCCGCATGCAGGAGCCTCCGGGCCATGTGCTGGAAAGCCGCGACTACCCCAACCTGGCGCAGATTGCCGGCCACGCCATGGCCAGCATCTTTCTGGACGCGCTGGAGGTGGACATTGAACGCCTGCACCGCATCAACCGCACCTTGTCGCTGCTGCCCGCCTCGGCCATGCGCGAGACCAATCTGCGGCCTTTGCAGACGCTGGTGATTTCGCCTTCGGAACGGGTGGACGACATGGCGGCCCGACACCTGGCGGCGTTGCCGTTGGCTGTGCGCACGCTGCTGCGCGGCGTAGGCGTTTCGGGCCGCGGCGGCCAGGCGCGGGGTTCGGCACTGGCCAGCTACTTGCTGTTTGAAGCGCCGTTCACACGCGAGATGATGGCGCTGGGCTGGCAGGACACCGTGCGGCGCCGGGACGAGGTGGCCGGCTTTTTTGGCTGGGACCAGGCCAGGGCGGCACCGGCCGCTGGACACCTGGACCCGCCTGCCGCCGTGTGGGCCTGACGCAAGGCTGAACCGGCACAGCCCAGGGCGGTGCCGGTTCGGTGGTGCCCTGGCACATCAGTGCCAAGGGCTGCAGTGCAGATGCGGAATTTCACGCGGGCGTGGCTACCTTGTCGCCAGCAGACTTGGCCTTGTTGCTGTTCTCGCTCTTGGCGGGCTTGCTGCCCTTGTTGGCACGCGGTGCCTTGGCTGCCTTGGCCGGCATGGCCTGGGGGTCGAAGGTGTTGCCACCAACGGTCAGACCGGCCTTGGACAGACGCGCTGCGCTGGCTGGGCCCACACCGCGTACACGCTCGACCAGGTCGGGCCAGTTCTTGAAGGTGCCGGTCTTGCGGGCATCCAGGATCTTGGTGGCCAGTGACGGGCCGACACCGCGCAATGATTCCAGTTCAGCCTGGCTGGCCTGGTTGACCTCGGTGGCGGCAAAGGCGTTCAACGCAAAGCAGGCGAAAACAACGGTGATGATTTTGCGAAACATGGTGGTTCTCCTTGACGTGGATGGAAGTGTTTGCTGATCAAGGCCTGCTGTGGTCCGGGTGGGCCACAGCGACTGGCCTGATGCAAATTCTTCGCGTCCAAGGCTGCCGCGTCATTCCCCCGGTAAGGCGAACCTGGGGTGTACCCCCCCGATGTCACCCGATCGGGGGTGTTGCAGGGCGGCTGCGGGCCTGGCGGTGCAGCCGCCGGGCAGGCGCGCTAGGGAGCAGGCAGCTTCAGCAGCCGCCGGTACAGCGCCAGGTAGTCGTTGCCGGCACGGTCCCAGTCAAACTGTGCGGCGTGGGTCTGGATGGCGGCGCTGCGGCCCGGCACTTGTTGACGTGCCAGGCCCTGCTGCACTACCTGCTTCATGGCCTGAGGGTTGAAGCTGTCGAAGTAGTCGGCGGCGCTGCCGCCGATTTCGGGCAGGCAGGTCAGGCGCGACAGAAACGCCGGTTTGCCGAAGTGCATGGCTTCAATCGGCGGCAGGCCAAAACCTTCGGTCAGCGACGGGAACAAAAAACCCGTGCACTGCGCGTAGGCCCAGGCTTTTTGTTCGTGGCTGATGCCCAGGTGGAACTCGACATTGGGCAGCGCCGTTTCTGCTTTCAGCCGCTGCGTGTGCTGGTTGTCGGGCCCGCACATCAGGAAGTGCATCTCCGGCCAGATGCGGGCCATCTCGATGATGGCCTGCGGGTTCTTGGACGGGTTCATCCGGCTCAGGTGGAACAGGAAGGGCTTGTTTCCAACCGCTTGCCAGCCCGGCAGCGGTTCTTGCGGGTCGCCGGCAAAACTGCGTGCGCCGTTGAGGATGACGTCCACCGGGCCCTGCCAGCCCAGGTGGCGGCGCACGTCGTCGGCGGTGTATTGGCTGATGGCCACCACGTGGTCGGTGCGGCGCATCAGCGCCAGGGTGCGGCGGTGGTGGCGCCAGGTCGAAAAGGCGTTGCGGCCGTAGCGGTAGCTCAGGTCGTGCACGGTCAGCAGGCGCCATTGCGCGTCGCGCGGCGGCAGGCTCTTGTTCAGTTGGTGCAATGAATGCCACAGCACACAGGGCGGGCCCTTCATGGGCCACCACTGCTGCCGACGGCTGACGGGCAGGTAGCCCACGTCGTCGCCAAAGAGGCCCACGAATTTTTCGCGCAGGTGAAATTCGATGCGCAGGCCATGCAGCTCGCGCCAGGCCGTCGCTTGCCGCGCAAAGCGCTGGCCCAATTGCAGCGAATATTCGCCCAGCCCGTCGTTCAGGCCGCCGATGTTGCCCAGGCTGATGACGATGCGGCGCGTGCTCATGTGGGGTTGGTTGCTGGCGGCTCGCGCAACATGTCGGCTGCGCGCAGCAGGCCGTCTTCGGCTGTCGGCCAAACCACCGTGCCCTCACGCTGCGGCAGTTGCAACACGCGGACGCCGCTGCCCCAAGGCGCCCATCGTGCCGCGTTGGTGGCGCCCAGCACACTCATCACCGGTCGACCCAGCGCCGCCGCCATGTGCGCCGGGCCGGTGTCGTTGGCCACGACCAGCGCCGCCTGCTGCAGCAGCGCGATGTAGAGGGTCAGGTCACTGCCGTCGATCATGTGGGCGCTGGGGTACAGCGCACGCGCGTCGGCGTGTTCACCCGGGCCGGGGTAGACCACCACGGGCAGGCCCAATCGCTCGGCGGCCATGCGGGTGAAGTCGGCAAATCCAGGCCACTTCTTGTCGGCCTTGTCGGCGGTGGCGGCGCGGCCGCCGGCAAACGGGCAGATCATGACAAACGGGCCGGTCACCCCCTGGGCCAGCAGCAGCTGCCGTACCGCTTCAGGTTTTCCGGGTGCCACCTTCAGGCCGATATCGGCGGGTGGTGGTTGCTGCACACCCAGAAATCGGCAGGCCACGTCCCAGTAGCGCACCAGTTCATGGCCACTCTCTGCCCAGGGCTCGGCCCTTGCCAGCAGCGGCGACCGGCCTTCCTTGGCCACCCCCACGGCGCGCAGGCCGGCCAGCCGCATTTCAAGCGCGCTGGACAAAGACACCGGCAACAGCACGGCGTTTTCACGGCTGTCGAAACCGGGGTCCAAGGTCCTGCAGGTTCGGCGCAGTTGGCGCAGCTGTCGCACCTTGTCGCGCAGGCTGCCTTTTTGCACCGTCACGGTCCAGGGGTAACCGGCCAGCAGCGCGGGTGCCCAGCCGCCGCGCGCCACCAGGTGCAGCTGGTAGCCGTGTTGCTCCAGCAGTTGCAGGGCCGGCAGGCCCAGCACCACGTCGCCCACCCAGTTGCGGATGCGCACGATCAGCGGGCGCGCGGGGCTGTTGGGGGTGGCGGGCTGGGGGTTTGAGTTCATGTCGCGTGTGGCCTGGTGGCGCAGGGCCCGCTGGTCACGGCCTGCAGCAGGCTGTCGCTGGCGCCGTCGGCACCGCTGGCCTGGGCGTCTTCAGCGGAACCGATCAACCAGCAATGCCCCACACCGGCGCGCCGGCCTGCGGTGATGTCGCCTGCCTTGTCGCCAAACAGCCAGGACGCGGACAGGTCCAGCCCGTGCGCCTGCGCGGCTTGCAGCACCATGCCGGGCTGCGGTTTGCGGCAGTTGCAGGCCTGACGGTATTCGGCCACCGCGGCTTCGGGATGGTGAGGGCAGGCCATGATGGCGGTGAACTGCAAACCCAGGGGCTGCAGGTCTTGCGCCATTTGCGCATGCAGCGCCAGCATGTCCTGCCAGCTGTACAGGCCGCGACCCACGCCGGATTGGTTGGTCACCACCACCAGCGCAAAACCCGCCTGATTCAGCCTGGCCAGCGCCCGTTGGGCGCCGGGCATCCAGACGAAGTCTTCGCGGCGGAACACATAGCCGCGGTCCTCGTTGAGCACCCCATCGCGGTCGATGAAAGCGGCAGGGCGCAGTGCTGTCACGGGCGACCCAGGGCTTGCGACTGGCGGATGCGCTGCACCAGCGCCGTGGTCGAAAAGCCCTGCACAAACGGCAGCGCCAGGGCCTGGCCGCCCCAGCTGCGCACCAAGGCGGTTTCGGCCAGCGTTTCGATGTCGTAGTCGCCGCCTTTCACGTACAGGTCGGGCCGGCAGCGCGCCAGCAGTTCCACCGGCGTGTCCTGGTCAAACAGCACCACGGCGTCGACCACTTGCAGGGCACCCAGTACACAGGCGCGGTCCAGTTCCGAATTCAGCGGGCGGTCGGCGCCCTTGCCCAGCCGGCGCGCCGAGTTGTCGCTGTTCAAGCCCACCACCAGGCTACCGCCCAAGGCGCGTGCGGCGGTCAGGCAACTGACGTGACCGCGGTGCAGGATGTCGAAGACACCATTGGTGAACACCACGGGGCGGGGCAGGAGGGTCAGTCGGCGCTGCAACGCAGCGTCGGCTTCCAGCTCAGACGGCAACAGCTTGTGCAGCAGATCGGCCGTATCGGCGGTATCGACAGTGTCCCGTGTGCTCAAGCCGCCAGCTCCGCGCGGGTGACAGCGGCGGTGCCGAAGCGTGACACCACGATGCCGGCTGCGCGGTTGGCATGCGGCGCTGCTTCTCGCATCGTCAGCCCGCAGGCCATCAGGGCCGCCAGCGTGCCGATGACGGTGTCGCCCGCGCCCGTCACGTCATAGACCTCACGCGCTTGCGTGGGCAGGCGCAGGTGGCCCTGCGCGTCGAACAGGCTGATGCCTTCTTCGGACCGCGTCAGCAGCAGCCCTTGCAGCTGCAGCTGTTCGCGCAAGGCCTTCGCGCGCTCGGCCAGCTGCGCTTCGCTGTCCCAGGGGCCCACCACCTGCGTCAGTTCACTGCGGTTGGGCGTGATGGCGGTGGCCCCGGCGTAACGGCTGAAGTCGCTGCCCTTGGGGTCGACCAGCACGGGTTTGCCGGCGGCCCGTGCTTTTTGAATCATCTGCCCCACATGGGCCAGGCCGCCCTTGCCGTAGTCGGACATCAGCACCAGATCGTGTTGCGGCAGCAGGCGCTCATAGTCCGACAGCATCAGTCGCAGCACTTCGTGGTCGGGCTTGTTTTCGAAATCGATGCGCAGCAACTGTTGTGAGCGGCCGATGACACGCAGTTTCACCACCGTCTGCAGCTGCGGGTCGGTGCCCAGCACCGCCTGCACGCCTTGCTGGTCCAGCAGTTCTTGCAAGGTCCGGCCTGCGGCGTCGTCGCCGACCACGGTCAGCAGCGTGCATTGGGCGCCCAGGCTCTTGACGTTCATGGCCACGTTGGCGGCACCACCGAGGCGGTTTTCTTCGCGTGTCACGTTCAGCACCGGCACCGGTGCTTCGGGCGAAATGCGTTCGACGCTGCCAAACCAGTAACGGTCCAGCATGGCGTCGCCCACCACCAACACGCGGCTGGCGGCCAGCTGTTCAAGGCTGGGCAGGATGCTGCTCATGGGGGCATCCATCGGCTGTCGGCCTGTCCCGCCGCCGTTCCCAACAGGCGGGAGCGAGCTTGCTGGGGGTCGCCCGGCACTGCGCTCATGCCAAGCCCAGGTGCTGTTCGATCTGGCCACACCAGCAGTGGCCGATGAAGATGTGCGCCTCCTGTATGCGCGCTGTCACGGGGCTGGGCACCACCACGGCGTCGTCACACAGGGGCAACAGTGCGCCACCGTCACGGCCCAGCAAGCCGATGCACAACACGCCCAGGCTGCGAGCCGCTTTTGCGGCCCGCAGCAGGTTGGCTGAATTGCCCGAGGTGGAGATCAGCACCAGGGCGTCGCCCGCACGGCCCAAGCCCAGCACCTGGCGTTCAAACACCGCGTCAAAGCCGTAGTCGTTGCCGATGCAGGTCAGCGCCGAACTGTCGGTGGACAAGGCCATGCCGGCCAGTGGTCGGCGGTCGTTGACCAGGCGGCCGGTCATCTCGGCGGCCAGATGCTGGCTGTCGGCGGCCGAGCCGCCATTACCGCACCACATGAGCTTGCCGCCGCGTTCTACCACCTGGGCCAGGTGCTGACCGGTGCGCGTCACGCTGTCCTGAAGTTGAGGCAAGTTGTCGAACAGCGCGCGATGCTCGGCAAGTGCGGCGCTGAAAAGGTCGGATGGCATCTGCAGTGTGTGCACCGTTCTGGCGAATAATCGGCTCATTCTGCCACTGCGATGCACGGTCACCCTGTGCTGAGCCCCGCCTGATGCCCACCGTTGCCTTGCCCAGCGCCCACCAGATTGTTGCCTTGCACGACCAGTGCCTGGCATGGCCTGCGTGGCCGCACCAGGCGCCTGCCCACACCGACCAGCCGTTGTGGCTCTGGGTGCAGGCCAATCACCGCTTCAACAGCCTGCTGTGGGCCGAAGAAGACCTGGCCCGCCGCACCACGGTGGCTGACGCCGACATTGCGGCCAACAAGCGGGCCATTGACGGCTACAACCAGGCCCGCAACGACGCCACCGAACGGATCGACGAAATCCTGCTGGTCAGCCTGGGTCTGGTGGACGAGGCCTCAGCAGGCAGTGACGCACCCGTGTCCAAGGCCCCCGAAGGCGCACGACTGAACAGTGAAACCGCGGGCAGCATGGTGGACCGCCTGTCCATCATGGCGCTGAAGGTGCACGCCATGCGGGCGCAGACACAACGGGGTGACGTGGACGAGTTGCACCGCCAGTCCAGCCAGGGCAAGCTGCTGCGGTTGCAGCGGCAGCGGGACGACCTGGCGGGCTGTCTGGACGCGCTGCTGGCAGACGCCAGCGCGGGGCGCGCCTACTTCAAGGTGTACCGCCAGTTCAAGATGTACAACGACCCGCGCTTCAACCCCGAACTGGTCAAGGAGCACCAAGCCCAGCACGCGCCTGGACCCCCGACCCGGTGAAGCTGCTGATCGTCAAGACCTCGTCGATGGGCGACGTGGTGCACGCCATGCCGGTGGTGGCCGATATCCTGCGAGCGCAGCCACAAACGCAGATCGACTGGCTGGTGGAGCCGCGCTTTGCCGCCTTGCCGGCCATGCATCCGGGCGTGCATGAAGCCATCGAACTGCCCTGGCGCAGCTGGCGTGGCCGCTTGTTCAGTGGTGCCACCTGGCAGGCCATGCGCCAGCTGCGGGCACGTCTGCGGGGCGGCCACTACGACCTGGTGCTGGACCTGCAAGGCTTGCTGAAAAGTGCAGTCTGGGCGCGGCAGTCGGGCGCACCGGTGGCGGGTTATGACCGGGCCAGCATCCGTGAACCGGCTGCCGCCTGGCTGTACCAGCGCACCGCACGGGTGCCCGTGCAAGCGCAGGCCGTGCAACGCAACCGCTGGTTGGCTGCGGCGCACCTGGGGTACCAGCTGCCCGAGCTCGCTGACCATGACGACGCGCGGGGCGGCAGGCTGCCGGGCACCGAACCCGATTTTGGATTGCGTGCACCCACGCCGGGCTGGGTGCCCAAGGGTCGCTACGCCGTGTTGATACCCAACGCCAGCCGTGCTGAAAAGCTCTGGCCAGAACGGCATTGGATCGCTGTGGGCCGCTGGCTGCTGGAGCGCGGTTGGACGCCGCTGGTGCTGTGGGGCAGCGAGGTCGAGCAGACGCTGGCCGAGCGCATAGCGGCGGGTTGTGAAGGTGATGTGCCGCCCTTCCTGAAAGTGGGCGAAATGGCCGCCGTGCTGGCCGGCGCGCAACAGGTGGTGGGCCTGGACACGGGCTTTACCCATCTGGCCGCCGCATTGGGCCGGCCCACGCTGGGCATCTACTGCGACCACGAACCCGGTTTGGCGGGCATCACGGGCCCGGGTGCCGTCGCCAGCATCGGCGGCAAGGGGCAGGTGCCATCGCGCGAGGCGGTGCTGGCGCTGCTGGTTGAACAGCAGCGGTAAGCTGCTACTGGTCGTCCAGCCGTTGCGGCGGGTAGCTGTCCCAGCTCAGGCAGCCCGGACATTGCCAGAAGTAGTGCTGGGCCTCGAAGCCACACACTGCACAGCGGTAGCGCTGCAGGGGTTTGGCCGAGCGGCCGACGGCGTCGCGCAGCGCCTGCCACGCGTCATCGGCCCAGGTCGCCGGCGGCTGCTCCAGCATCATCTGCGCGGCTGAAAGGGAAGGGTGACGCAGCAGATGCTGTTGAAGGCGTTGCCGGCTGGCACCGCCCTGCGCCGGTTCAGCCGTCGGCTCCAGCCGTTGCAGCGCACGCAACAAGCCCACCGTGGGGTTTGCGCTCAGCGCGCCTTGCAGGGTTTGCCGCGCGGTTTCCAGGCCTTCGGGGTCTGCGCACAGCAGAGCCGATTCGGCGTAGTCGTCCACCACCAGCGAAAACGATGCCGGGTGCTGTTCATACAGGTGCTGCCAGGCCTGCAGTGCCTGTGCATGCTGGCCTTGCCGGCGCAGGCGCTGACCGGCCAGCACCCAGGGGCGCGCCGCGGGTGGCCTGGCCTTGCTGGCCGCCGACTGTGCGCGTTGCAACGCGGCCAGGGCGGCATCCGCGTCGCCGCGGGCGTCTGCACTTTCGGCCAGTTCACATTCATAGTGCGCCAGCCGGTTGTCAAAGTTGCCGGCGCCGCGTGACTGCAGTTCATGCGCCACCGCGACCGCCAGCGTCCAGTCGTGCGACCTTTCGTACAGCGACAGCAGCGCCAACTGGGCGTCGCCTTCGAATTTGCTGCCTTTCAGCGCCCGCCAGGCTTTTTCGGCGCGGTCAAACAAGCCGGCTTTCATGAAGTCCTGGGCCAGCGCCAGCTGCGCACGGGCGCGGTCGGCGGCTTTGAGGTCGGCACGGCCCAGCAGGTGTTCGTGCACCCGAACGGCGCGCTCGAATTCGCCGCGGCGGCGAAACAGGTTGCCCAGCGCAAAGTGCAGTTCGGCGGTGTCAGGGTCGTCTTGCACCGCCTGGATGAAGGCGTCGATGGCCTGGTCCTGCTGTTCGTTCAGCAGCAGGTTCAGGCCCTTGAAATAGGCCTGCGGCGAGTCTTCACGTTCGCGTTTGAGCTGTCGCAGGTCAAAGCGCGACGCGGCCCAGCCCAGGGCAAAGGCTACCGGCAACGCCAGCAGCAGCCATTGCAGTTCAAAGTCCATCAGATGCCGCGCTGCACGTCACACACCCAGCCGCGACGGGTGGTCGGCACCAAACTCCGATGGCCTGGCCGACGCAGCCTGGCCCAGGTTGTTTGCAGCAGCAGGCGCTGTGCTGGTCGGCTCGGCGCGTTCGGCGGCCGGCGGCGAATCGTTCTGCCGCCGTCTCAACCATCCTGGCAACATGGACAGTGCCCCGGCCGCACAGCCCGCTGAGAACGCGGCCAGCACCACAAACACCATCTGCGATCGCCATTCAAAGCCGAAAAACCAGTGCACGGTGACCGCGTGCAGGTTGTTCAGCGCAAAAGCGAACAGGATGAAGAAGATGAGGGCGCGGAGCAGCCACGAGAAGATGCGCATGTGCAGCGCATTTTAGGGGTGCGGCGCGACCCTTGCCGACGACCGACTGGCGGTTTGCACCGCCGTGGGTGCACGCAAAGAGGCTGGCGTCGCTGCTCGGCTCAGTCTTGCGGGGCAGAAAGGGTGTCGGGCGTCGTTTCAGGCACGTTCGCCTGCCCATCCACCGCTTCGCGCAGCGCCTTGCCGGGCTTGAAATGCGGCACCAGCTTTTCAGGAATCGTGACCTGCTCGCCGCTGCGCGGATTACGCCCTACGCGGGGTGGCCGGCGGTTGATGGCAAAACTGCCAAAACCACGGATCTCGATGCGATGGCCTCGAGACAAGGCGTCGGACATGGCGTCCAGCATGGTCTTGACGGCGAACTCGGTGTCGCGCTGGGTCAACTGCGCAAAACGCTCGGCCAGCTGGGTGACGAGATCAGAGCGTGTCATCGGTTTGCGCAGGCCGTTTCGTCAAGTGTCTTGCGAGTGTACGGGGCTTGCGCTGCGGCAGGCGGCCAGGCCGGGATTGCAACGCAGTGCCACAAGAAAAAATGCCGCCCCGGCGCACCAGGCGCTGCGGGGCGGCATCGCCGCGAGGTTTACTCGGGGCGGTTGTCCAGCTTGGCGCGCAGCAGGGCGCCCAGGCTGGTGGTGCCGGCGTTTTCACGCTCGCTGGTCTGGCTCAGACGCTGCATGGCCTGCTGCTCGTCGACGTTGTCCTTGGCCTTGACGGACAACTGGATCGAACGCATCTTGCGGTCGACGTTGATCACCATGACGCTGACTTCGTCGCCTTCTTTCAGCAGGTTGCGGGCGTCTTCCACACGGTCGCGCGACAACTCGCTGGCACGCAGGTAACCGGTGACATCGGCGTTGAGTTCGATCTCGGCGCCACGCGGGTCCACGCTCTTCACCTTGCCCGTGACCACGGCACCGCGGTCGTTGAGCGTGGTGTAGGTGGTGAACGGGTCGGTGTCCAGCTGCTTGATGCCCAGGCTGATGCGTTCGCGTTCGACGTCCACGGCCAGCACCAGGGCTTCAACTTCCTGGCCCTTCTTGTAGTTGCGAACCGCGGTTTCGCCCGGCTCGTGCCAGGACAGGTCGGACAGGTGCACCAGGCCATCGATGCCGGCCGACAGGCCCACAAACACGCCGAAGTCCGTGATGCTCTTGACCGGGCCGCTGACGCGGTCGCCACGCTTGACGGTGGCACTGAACTCTTCCCAGGGGTTGGCCTTGCACTGCTTCATGCCCAGGCTGATGCGGCGCTTGTCTTCGTCGATCTCCAGGACCATGACTTCAACTTCTTCGCCCAGAGTCACGACCTTGGCAGGGGCCACGTTTTTGTTGGTCCAGTCCATTTCGGACACGTGCACCAGGCCTTCGATGCCCGGCTCGATTTCCACAAACGCGCCGTAGTCGGCGATGTTGGTGATCTTGCCAAACAGGCGGGTGCTGTTGGGGTAGCGGCGAGCCACACCATGCCACGGGTCGTCGCCCAACTGCTTCAGGCCCAGGCTGACGCGGTTTTTCTCGGCGTCAAACTTCAGCACCTTGGCGGTGAGCTCCTGGCCCACGGTGACCACTTCGCTGGGGTGACGCACACGGCGCCAGGCCATGTCGGTGATGTGCAGCAGGCCGTCGATGCCACCCAGGTCGACAAAAGCGCCGTACTCGGTGATGTTCTTGACCACGCCGTTGACGATGGCGCCTTCGCTCAGCGTTTCCAGCAGCTTGGCACGCTCTTCGCCCATCGAGGCTTCAACCACGGCACGGCGCGACAACACGACGTTGTTGCGCTTGCGGTCGAGCTTGATGACCTTGAATTCCATGGTCTTGCCCTCGAAGGGCGACATGTCCTTCACGGGGCGGGTGTCCAGCAGGCTGCCGGGCAGGAAGGCGCGGATGCCGTTGACCAGCACCGTCAGGCCGCCCTTGACCTTGCCGCTGACCGTACCGGTGACGAATTCGCCACTTTCCAGCGCGTTTTCAAGCGCCATCCACGACGCCAGGCGCTTGGCCTTGTCGCGGCTGAGAATGGTATCGCCATAGCCGTTTTCGACAGCGTCGATGGCCACGGACACAAAGTCGCCGACCTGGACTTCGAGCTCGCCCTGGTCGTTCTTGAATTCTTCGATCGCCACGTAGGACTCGCTCTTGAGCCCGGCGTTGACCACAACGTGGTTGAACTCGATGCGTACAACTTCGGCGGAGATGACCTCGCCGACGCGCATGTCATTGCTTTTCAGTGACTCTTCAAACAGAGCCGCAAAATCAGATGCGCCACCAAGGGCGGTGACGGTAGTGGTTACAGACATGTGTTTCCTGGATTGCCCGGTGAAGTGGACTGCAGAGCCGGACGTGCTTGCGGCGGGTGCCGCGGGTTGAGGTTCAAAAAATGCCGCTGAACCTGAGGGTCTGACGACCGCTGCGGGGAAATTCGACGGCGCCTGTGACCCACGAAGGGCCTCCGGCCGGTGGCAGGGCTGTCATCAGTGACGGGCCGTGACTTCACCACCAAACGGACCGCGTTGCTGCCACCAATCCAGCACCTGTTGCACCGATGCTTCGATGCCCATGTGCGAGTTGTCCAGCAACACCGCGTCTTGTGCCGGCACACAAGGCGCAACGCTGCGGTTTCTGTCCCGTGCGTCACGCGCTTCCAGGTCGGCGCGAAGACTGACGATATTAGCGGAAATACCTTTTGAAATCAATTGCTTATGGCGTCTTGCCGCGCGCTGGGCCGCGTCGGCCGTCAAAAACACCTTCAGGGCGGCGTCTGGAAACACCACGGTGCCCATGTCGCGGCCGTCGGCCACCAGGCCGGGTGCGGTGCGAAACGACAGTTGCAGGTCGTTCAAGGCCCGTCGAACGGCAGGCCACGCTGACACGCGAGACGCCAGCAGCCCGGTGGTTTCGGCCCGCAATTCGTCGGTGACCTCCTCGCCGCGCAGCCAGGTGCGGCCGGCTTCATCGCCGCGGCCAAAGCGCAGGTCCAGCTGGCCGGCCAACTGCGCGACCGCGTTTTCGTCATCGAGCGAGACGCCGTCACGCACGGCGGCCAGGCCGGTGGCGCGGTAGAGCACGCCGGAGTCCAGCAGATGCCAGCCCAGCCGCGTGGCCAGTTCTGACGCCAAGGTGCCTTTGCCTGACGCCGTGGGGCCATCAACGGTGATCACGGGTGCCAGCGGTTTCGTGGCGTGGGCGACGCTGAAGAAGGCCTCGAAATAGTCCGGAAAGGTCTTGGCCACACACTGCGGATCCAGGATGCGTGTGGTGCATTGCGCGCCCAGCAAGGGGTTGAACGCCGCCAACGACAGGCACATGGCGATGCGGTGGTCGTCGTAGGTGTGAATCTGCGCGTGCTGCCACTGTTCGGCTGGTTGTGCCATCGGGTGCACTTCCAGGAAGTCAGGGCCGTCGACCACCGTGGCGCCCAGCTTGCGCAGTTCGGCCGCCATGGCCGCAATGCGGTCAGTCTCTTTCACGCGCCAGCTGGCAATGCCGGTCAGCCTGGTAGGGCTGTC
>JAHECB010000091.1 GCA_024641925.1 Betaproteobacteria bacterium | reverse complement strand
GTCGCCGATGCGATAGCGCACAAAAGGCAGGGCATGGTTGCTCAGGTCCGTCACCAGCAGGTGGCCGGCTCGCCTTTCTGCGGGTCGGTCGTCGTCGTCCACGGTTTCGGCGACCACGTGATCGGCGCTGATGTGCATTGATCCGGCGCTGCATTCCGATGCGATCAGTCCAAATTCCCGACAGCCGTAGGTGTTGAAGACCGGTGATCCGAAGGCCTTCTGAATCAATTGTCGTTGCGGTTCATGCAGCGCCTCAGCGCCCGTCAGCAGGCTGTCGGGCCTGTGAACTTTTGCACCGTTGTCGACGATCCAGCGTGCCAAAGTGGCCAAAGGCGTCGTGTAGGCGACCACCGTGCGCGGCTTGTACTGGTTGAGGGCGTCGACGTATTCATGCAGGTTGTCGGTGCGCATCCGGATGCTGTTGAGCATGCGCCGGTTGAACAGCATGTGGTGCAGCTGCTCTTTTCGTCCAAGGGCCTCGTGTGGCGGCAAACCCCAGAGATAGGCCGTGCGCCGACCGATATCGGTGCCGGCCCAGCGGTACCCGCGCCACATCAGGGCAGTGCGTGCCGCGTAGCTGTCCTGTGTGTAGGTCAGTCGAAAGGGGGCGCCTGTTGATCCGCCCGTGGTTTTGGTCAGCACCCGGTAGCGCGGGGCCGCAGCCGTCAGCGCCTGAAAGTGCTCGCGAATGAACTCCTTGGTCAGGATGGGGTAGGCCTCGAGTTCCGACACATGACCCAGCGGTTGTGGTTTGGCGCCATGGTCGCGCCACCAGCCGTTCAGGAACGGTACGTTGCGCCAAGCCCTATCCAGCAGCGTGTTCAGCTTGGCCAGTTGGTGGCGCTGTAGCGCTTTCGGCTCCAGCCATTGTGTGGCCTCATATTCCGCCAGGCATTGCATCGTGGGGCGGCGCTTGACCACGTTCTCGAAAATCGGCAGGAAACCCCGCCTGAACAGTGATTCGTACATGGTCAAGATGCGCCCCATCGCAACAGCAGCGCGAGAATAGCCGACGCCCGGCGCCAGGAAGACCCTTGACCCCAAGCCCGAATGACTGTTCGTTTGAAATTGCGCAGCCTGGCTCGCGCGATGTCTTCGTTGGCAAGCATTCCGTCGTCTGGCGCAACTTGGCGCCCCACCTGTCGGGACATCACAGTCCGGCGTTGGCCATCAGCCACTGTGATGTGGCCGAGTTTGCCTTCAAGCCGCTGGACCGAGTGTGGGTGCTGGCCTATGCACGCCGTGCTGCCGATAACACGCGGCTGATACAGGCGCTGGCCGCCACGCCTGCGCAATCGCTGGTCTATGTGTCTTCGTCGTCGACTATCGTCACGCAGGTCACGGGCTGTTACGCCTATCCGCGCCTGAAGCGCCAGGCTGAACGCGATGCATTGGCCTTGCCCGGGGCGCGGGTGTTGACGCTGGGCATGATGTATGCCGACCCGACTGAACTGCCGCCGGGCGCCTGTATTGCGACGTCCTATTCGGAGCTGGCAGCCTTCCTGGCACAACCCGAGTGGACCGAAGAATCAGGCCGGTGCAAGCGCCTGTTTCGGGTGGTGCGGCGGCCCTACTCAGGCCGGATGCAGCCTGCAGCGCAGGCGGCCTACGGCGTGTTGATCCGGGCGTGCGGCCGCCGACCTTGCCTGTTGCGGCCCCTGGACCTGGCGCTGCGAGTGCTGGGTGCGCGCTGGTATGGTTATGTTTACCTGAGTAACAAGCTGTGGATTTCGACGACATCGTGATCGGCTCGGGCCTGGCCGCGCTGGGCGCCGCCATGGGCCTGTGCCGCCACCAGGGGCGGCGGGTGGGCATCCTGTGTGGGCCGGCTCACGGGTGCTTTGACTACTACGACCAGCACAAGACCGTTCCCTGCGCTTTTCACGGCGCCGGTGGTCTGGGTAATTTCTGGCATGGCGTCATCCCCACGGGTCGCGTGCGGCGACTGTCCAGTGCCAGTGATGAGGCCTTCGCGAACCTGTTCCGGCATTTCTATCCACGCGCTGACATGGCGGTTCACATGGGTCAGCCGGGTCAGTTTGTGCCCTGGCGCCCGATCCGGCCGATGCGCGAACTGCAGCGCATGGCGCGCGTCGATGGCGGTCGGGACCTCCATTTGCTGATCGATTCAGCGGTCAGTCTGGCATTTGGGTCAGCCCATGCCGAAGTGGTGGCGGCTCTGGGCCGTTACCGTGCACATCGCGTCTGGTTGGCCGCTGGTGCGTTGCACACGCCGGATTTACTGACGCGTTCGTTTTCAGCCGACATGGCGCGGGGCCGGGTTTCAGATCATGTGTTCTGCTACGTTGGGCAATTGGCGCATCACCCCGCGCCTGAAGTGCAGACGGGGCTCGACGGTGTGTTTCTGCAAGGCTGGCCAGCATCGCCTGGCGCCTCCGAAGGCCTGTACAGCCTGAGGCCGGCCCTGTTCGACTTTCGTCGGCTCGACCACGGCATCGAACGGCGTGCGGTCTTTGGCTTGCCCACAGGCCACCTGATCAGGAAACTTGCGCGGCGGTCATCACCGGGCTTGCTGGCAGAGGCGTTCTACAACCGCTTTGGCCGACCAACCGGCGCCCATCTGCACAGCGTATATGCCCAGTTGCAGGTGCGTGACGCCTATGATTTGGCCGCAGGCGCTGCGCGACTGCAAGCCCGCACGGCAGACATCCGCCGGGCCACTGACGCTGCTCGCCACTCCCAACCCTTTGTGGGTCTGATACCGTCGAAACGGCCTGAACTGGCTTTGCCCGGCATTCACCTGCATCATTCGCTGGACCTTGACGCCATGGCCAGACTGGGCATCGACGAACCCGGCTCACCGGTCCAGGTGGTCGACGCCTCTGCGCTTTCCGACATTGGCCCGGAGCACCACAGTTTCGAGATGCTCGTCGCTGCCCACCAAAGGGGGCGCTTCGCCCCGACCTGAACGGGTTGACGCAGCCGATCATGGACAACGATATGCGGGGGATCCCGCCTGTTTTGCTGGTTCCGCAGGCTGCGCCGGATGCGCAACTCGCGCGGGTGGGCAACAACGCCGGCCTGGGCATCGTCTACTTCGGCAACGAGTGGTTTGCCGAAAACCGCACCAGCAGCCACCATGTGGCGCGCCATCTGGCAGGTTGGTCGCCGTTGTTGTACGTCGATTCGCCGGGCATGCGTGCGCCAGTTGCCACGGGTCGAGACCTGCGCCGCGTCATGCTGAAGCTGTACCAGGCTTTGCGCCGGCCGCGCCAGCTGAGGCCGGGTCTTTGGCACTGCACCGTACCGCAACTGCCATGGCGCAGACTACCCGGCGTAGAACGCATCAATCGAGCCTTTGGCGCCTGGGCGGTGCGCAGGGCCATGCGCCATGCGGGTATCGATGCAGCGATGTTGTGGTTTGTGGTGCCGCATCCTGCATTCATGCTCGACGCCGTGCCACATGCGCTGGCCATCTACTACTGCATCGACGACTACGCCGCGCACCCGGGCGTGGACGTGGACCACATAGAGGCCTGCGACGCCGAACTCACACGCCGAGCCGATCATGTGTTTGTGGCCCCACCGGCTTTGCTTTCGGCCAAGCAGAAAGTCAACCCTTGGACCAGCTTTGCACCTCATGGCGTAGACACCGAACTTTTTGCACAGGCGCAGGCCGCGAGCACCCCGGTACCGGCCGCAGCGGCGGCCTTGACGGGCCCCGTTGTTGGCTACTTCGGACTCATCGCGGCCTGGACCGATGTCGAATTGCTGGTTTGGCTGGCACAGCAACGCCCACGATGGTCCTTTCTTCTGGTGGGCCATGCTGCGGTCGACATCTCGATGCTGACGGGGTTGCCCAACGTGCATGCGGTTGGCGCTCAGCCTTATGAGTCGTTACCCGGATGGGCCAAGGCCTTCGACGTGGCCGTCATACCCTACCGAAACAACCGGCAGGTCCGGCATGCCAACCCCCTGAAACTGCGCGAGTATCTGGCTACCGGCAAGCCCGTCGTGTCCGTGTCTACACCTGAGGTCGACCGCTTCGGCACGGTTGTGCGCCTGGCGGATACACGCCAATCCTTTTTGGCCGAGATCGAGGACGCGCTGCTGGAAGAGGGCCCCGCTTTGCGCGAGCAACGCATGCAGGCCGTGCAGGGCATGAGTTGGGCGAGCCGCGCGCAGGAGGCATGGCAGGTTGCCATGCAGGCGCTTGAGCGTCGAAATCAGGTTGGGAACATCGACGCAAGTGCTGTCCCCACAAAAACGGCACACAACTGGCCCCGTTCATAAGGCGGGGCTTGCGTAAGATTCTGAGTCCATGGAAACACTTTGGTCGGCTTTGGCTTTACTTTCTGGTCAGCGCGTGTGCACACGCGGCGACCCGGTGCGCCAGACCGTCTACCTGACATTCGACGACGGGCCTGATCCTGAACACACCGCGCCATTGTTGGACCTGCTGGCCAAGCACGGTGCAAAAGCGACATTTTTCCTGGTAGGCCGCGCTGTGCAAGCTTGGCCCGAACTGGTGCAGCGCATGCTGTTCGAAGGCCACGCGATCGGCAACCATTCGATGGCACATCGGCGGATGAGCGCCTGGCGGCCGGGTCCTGAAGGCGACGACATTGATCAGGTCGACCAACTGCTGTGCCGTTTCGGTGCACGCCACCGGGCACTGTACCGTCCACCACATGGCCGCATCAGCCCGGCCACCTTGTGGGCCTGCCTGAAACGCCGCCAGCGCGTGATGCTGTGGAGTCTGGACAGCCACGACTACAAACTGGCGGCTGGCGAAGTGGTCCAGCGCCTGCGGGATAGACGGCTCCGGAGCGGTGAGGTGATCCTGATGCACGACGACCAGCCCTGCGCCTTCGAAGCCCTTGAGGTTCTGCTTCCGGAATGGAAGCACGCAGGGCTGCGCTTCGCAGCCCTGGCTTGAGACGTTGGCGCGCCTGGAACCTCTCTTGCTGAATCCCACTGGTTCCTACTTCTATCTGCTGGTCTATGTGGCCGTGATGTATATCCGGCCGCAGGAATACGTGCCCAGCCTGCAGGGCCTGCCGCTGGTGCCGGTGCTGTTGATCTTGGCCTTTGGCCTGTGGTTGTTGCTGCAGCGCAAGAACTTTGAGGCGTCCCAGCATGGGCTGATGATCGGCCTGGGGCTGGCCATGTCACTGTCGGTGGCCATGGCCGGCTGGGGAACCGGCGCCGTCAACGCGTTCATAGAGTTCGTGCCCACATTGATGCTCTTCTATCTGGTGGCCACTTCAGTGGATTCACTTCACCGCCTGCGCGAGATGGCCTTGGTGCTCACGGTTGCGGTCACAGTGATCGCATTGCACGGCATCGGGCAGGCCACCAGTGAGCAGGGCAGCGGCTGGACGGGTGCAACCCTGATCAGTGGCCGTATCACCTACCTGGGTCAGCTCAACGACCCGAATGACCTGGCGTTGGTGTTCCTGATGACGTTGCCGCTGACCCTGTACCTGGCGCGCAGTACGGCATCGCTGCTGCTGCGGCTGGGTTTGTGGGCGAGCAGTCTGACCATGCTGTACGGCGTCTACCTCTGCAACTCGCGGGGCGCCATGGTGGCGTTGGGGGCCATGCTGCTGACCTACGGCATCCGGCGCTTCGGGCTGATTGGCAGCCTGCTGGCCAGTCCGTTGCTGTTGGCGCCTTTTTTGCTGTTGGCACCCAGTCGAATCAGCGAGATATCAGCAGATGAGGATTCTGCTGCGGGTCGGGTCGATGCTTGGTACGCAGGCTTCGAGATGTTCCGCTCGCACCCGCTGTTTGGTGTTGGCAAGGGCATGTTCGTCGACCACCACGACCTCACCGCGCACAATTCGTTTGTGCTGGCATTTGCCGAACTGGGCTTGTTCGGATATTTCTTCTGGTTGGCCCTGCTGGTGACGTCGGCGCTGATGTTGCGCCGGTTGCTGCTGCCGCTGTCGCCGACTGCCGAACATCCGTTGGGCGCGGCGCCACGGGCGAATGGGCTGTTGGTCTCACCGCGGCTGCACGCGGCGGGGTTGACCGCGACTTCCACCGTTTCTGCATCAGCTGCGGCTGCGGTTGGGGCTGAGGCAACAACCGGCACTATGGCAATCGGCGAACAGGACGATGACGAGGGGCCTGAATCCGAGTCCAGGCCGCGCTGGGCTGACTTGCAAAACGCGGCGGCAGCGCTGCTGTATGCCCTGGTTGGCGTGTTGGTTTCGGCCTTCTTCCTGAGCCGGACCTATGTCGTCTTCCTGTTTCAGCTGCTGGCCCTGATCGTCGCAGTCCACGGCGTTGCGCGCAAGCACTGGCCTGACACGGTGGAGCCCGTTCATGTGGGTGAGCGGGTGGTTCCGATCGTGGCGCTCGAGTTGGCCAGCATGGCGGTCATCTGGGTACTCACGCGCCTGACGCTGTCGGTCGCATGACAGCCACCCAGATCGTCACCTTGCAGTCGGGCGGCCCATCGTGAGGATCGTCCACGTGCTGGAGAGCCTGGATGTGGGTGGTCTGGAGCGCGTTGTGCTTTCGCTCGCGGGCTGGCAGCAAAGCCGTGGACATCAGGTCTGTCTGGTCTGCCTTTTCCACGAGGGCCCTTGGGCTGAAGAGGCCCGCGCTAAGGGCTTCGAGCTTGTCGGAATTGGCAAGCGCAGCGGCCTGGATCCCCGTGCGCTGCGTGCTTTGCGCCGTGCGTTGTGCACCCAGCGCGCCGATATCGTGCACACCCACAACGCCGTCGCTCACTACTACGCCGCTGCCGCAACGCTGGGGTTGGGCGGCGTGCGCATGATCAACACACGCCACGGCATGGGCCATGCCCATGGTGGCGCTCGACTCGAGATGCTGTACCGCCTTGCCATGCGGCGCTCGGTCCACTGCGTGGCGGTGTGCCACGCCGCACAGGATTGGTTCTTGAAGATCGGAGCTTTTTCAGCCGCCAAGGCGGCGGTTGTGCCCAATGGCGTAGCCGTCGACCGTATTTCGACGCGCAACCCGGCGGCTCGTCTGCAGCTTCTCCGTCATTTGGAGCGGCCAGACAACGCTTTGGTCATCGGCGCCGTGGGGCGTTTGAGCCCAGTGAAGGACCATGCCACGCTCTTGGAAGCCGTGAAACGGCTGTGCCAGTCCGGTCGCAAGGTGGAACTGGTGGTGGTGGGCGACGGCCACGAGCGAGCCGCCTTGCAGTCGCAGGCGCATGCCCTGCAGATCCATGACAGCGTGCACTTGGTGGGCTGGCGCCACGATATCGCCGCCTGGCTGCAGGGCTTTGACGTCTTTGCCCTGCCATCAGTCTCGGAAGGCTATTCGCTGGCGCTGGTCGAAGCGGCCGCGGCGGGGTTGCCTTCGGTGGCAACGGCGGTGGGCGGCAACGGCGAGATTGTTCAGGACGGTGTCACAGGTTTTATGGTGCCCGCGCGCGACAGCATCGCACTGGCTGACGCCTTGGAGCGACTTGGCGACGACCCCAGGTTGCGTGAGCGAATGGGGACTACTGCTCGCAGCTGGGCCTTGGCAAGGGGCAGCATCGATGCCATGGGTGAAGCGTACTGCGCGCTGTATGAGGGGCGGACATGAAGGTGCTGGCCATCACCAACCTGTTCGGTTTTCCGTGGGACAACACCCGCGGCATCTTTAACCAGCAGCAATTCGAGCTCTTGGCGCAACAAGTGGACTTGCGTGTGCTGGTGACGGTGCCGTGGCCTGAAGTCCTGCAGAACCTGCGCGCTTACAACGCGGCGCGCCGCCAGTCGCGCCTGCAAGGGCATCGCATCGACTACGTCATCTTCTGGTATCCACCCCGCTTGCTGCAAACATGGCATCCGTTGTTTTTTTTCCTTTCGCTGGCGCTACAACGCCCAGCGACATTGTTTGTACACCGCGCGCAGGCCCTGATCGGCAGTTGGGCGTTTCCTGACGGCGTGGCCACCAGCGTCGTGGGTCGCCTTACAAACACGCCGGTACTCATGAAAGTACACGGTACGGATATCAATGACTATCTGCAGCGCCCCGGCAGGCGCTGGCAGATTCTGGCGGCCATGAAACACAGCGCGGGCGTGCTGGCGGTGAGTGAAGCACTGCGCAACAAGCTGGTCCAAGCCGGTGTACCAGCCGGGCAAGTCAGCGTTCTTTACAACGGTGTGGATGCGGCAGTGTTCCGACCGGTGCTGACAGAAACCGGTCGCGCCGCGGCACGGAACCGGGTTGGTCTCGCAGCTGGCGATGCCATGTTGCTGTTTGTCGGCAACCTCAAGGCCGCGAAGGGTTGTCTGGATCTCATGGCCGCCTTCACCAGATTGGCAGCAAGGGCCGACCGCCATCTGTACCTGACCTACATCGGGTCCGGCCCGGATGCGAGTGAACTGCGTCGGCAGGCAGTCGATGCTGGCCTGGCGGATCGTGTGCGTCTTATGGGCAAGTTGGCGCATCGAAGCTTGCCGGACTGGATGGCTGCCGCGCGTCTGGTCTGCCTGCCCAGCCATGCCGAGGGCGTGCCCAATGTCTTGCTGGAGGCCATGAGCTGCGGTACGCCGGTGGTAGCCACGCAGGTGGGTGGAGTTTCCGAGGTTGTGCCTGAATTCGCCGGTGTGCTGCTGGCACCCCACGATCAGGACGCCCTGGTGGCCGGCCTGCAAAGTGCGTTGACACGCGTGTGGGATTCCGCGCGTATCGCGGCGCATGCGCGTCAATTCAGCTGGGATGCCAACGTCCAGGGCCTGCTGCACCATTTGCGGCGAGTCACCAGCGTCATGCCAAAAGAGGGCGCAACGCCATGACTGCCCTGGCTGTCATCCTGTGGGCCAGTGTTGGGTGCATCGGATACACCTACATTGGCTATCCCGTGCTTTTGATGCTGATGTCCAGCTGGACGCAACTGCGCTCGGATTGGCGCCTGGTGTCACGCGGAGCCACACGGCGCGTGGCACCTGCGACACGCCTGCCATCGCTGGCCGTGGTAGTGGCTGCGCACAATGAAGAAAGGCACATCGCACAACGCCTGCAAAACCTGCTTGCACAGGACTATCCTGCGGAACTGCTGACCATCTATGTGGGCTCGGACGCTTCAGATGACCAGACAGTGGCCATAGTGCGTAGCGTGGTGGACCCCCGCGTTCGACTGGTTGAATTCATGCTGCGGCGCGGCAAGTCTTCGGTGGTGAATGACCTGGTGGCCATTTCCACCGAGGAGGTGGTGGTTTTCACTGACGCCAATACCAGCTTCCGGCCCGATACCCTGCGCTCGCTGGTGCGTCATTTCGAGCAGCCCGACGTGGGTTGTGTCTGTGGCGAGTTGCTGCTCGTCAAGGGCGACGGCATGGGCGACAACGTCGACCATATTTACTGGCGCTATGAACGCATGCTGAAGTTCTTTGAAAGTCGCGTAGGTGCTCTGCTGGGCGCCAATGGAGGCGTTTATGCGATGCGCCGTACCGATCATCGGACTATTCCCAGCCATGCGATTGTCGATGATTTTTGGATTTCGATGGCGGTGGTTGAAGCGGGTCGACGATGTGTCTACGACCCGGAAGCGGTCGCACTGGAGACCATTCCCGAGCGCATTGAAGATGAGTTTCGACGGCGTGTGCGCATTGGCGCTGGCAACTACCAGGCGCTGGTTCGGTTTGTGGGCATGCTGGATCCGCGGCGGGGTCCGGTGGCGCTGGCCTTCTTCTCACACAAATTTCTGCGCTGGTTGGTGCCGCACTGCATGGTGCTGGCCCTGGCTTGCAACACGGCACTGGCCAGCAGTCACGGCTATGCTTTGCTGCTGTTCATACAGGTGGCGTTTTACGGCAGCGCCGCGCTGGGCTGGTGGTGGGCGCGGCGGGGCTCCACGCCCGTGCCCTTGCGCGTGCCGATGTTTTTCGTGGGCATGAACTTGGGGCTGATGATCGGCTTTTTTCTGTACCTCCGAGGCCGTGTTTCGCCTGCGTGGCGGCGTACCCCGCGTGGGCAGGGTGAGCCCTCGCCATGAACGGACCTGCGATGATCATGCTCGTCGCGATCGCGGCCCTGGCCTGCGTGGCTTGGGTGGTGCTACTTGAAGCCCGGCGCAAGAACGTGCACCAGTGGCTAGGGGCCTATCTTCGGCAGCGCAGTCCCGCCCGCCCGGCCGGGCCGGTGCACATCATGTTTGCCTTTGTCGATCATTTCGAGCCGCAGTGGGGCCGGCCTGACTACGACATCGAAGTTCAGCGCGTCGCCCGCTGGTGCGACGGATATCGAGCTTTGGCCAGCCGCCACCGCGATGCGGACGGTGTGCCGCCACAGCACACCTTCTTTTACCCCGAGGAGGAATACCGGCCCGAACACCTCAACGCGCTGGCCGGGCTGTGCAAGCAGGGCTATGGCGAGATTGAAGTCCACCTTCACCATGACCATGACACGGAAGCCGGTCTGCGTGAAAAGATCCAGGGCTTCGTACAAAAACTGCACCAGCGCCACGGTGCCTTGCCCGTAGACCCCACGACAGGGCAGCCGGCTTTCGGTTTCATCCATGGCAACTGGGCCTTGGACAACTCGCGTGCTGATGGCCGCTGGTGCGGTGTTAACAACGAACTGCGGGTTCTCGGGCAATTGGGCTGTTATGCCGATTTCACGCTGCCGTCGGCACCCAGCGACACGCAGACGCGCAAGATCAACAGCATCTACTACGCCACCGATGACGAACACGGGCCCAAGTCACACGACGATGGCGTGGACGTGTGTGCCGGTCAGGCTTGTCGCGGTGACTTGCTCATTGTCCAGGGCCCGCTCGCCTTGAATTGGCGAAATCGACGCCATGGTGTGGTGCCGCGGATCGAAAACGCTGATATTCGTGCAGCCTACCCGCCCACGGCGGACCGCGTCGCCTTGTGGCTGCGACAACACATTCATGTGCGGGGTCGGCCTGAATGGGTGTTCATCAAAGTACACACACACGGCACGCCGGAGCGTGACAGCGAGGCGCTGCTGGGCGCGCCGGTTGAGGCCTTGTTTGCCCATCTGGAGTCGCACTACAACGATGGGCTGCGACATGTGCTGCACTACGTCAGCGCTCGCGAGATGTTCAACATCATCAAGGCTGCGGAAGCCGGGCTGTCCGGCGATCCCAACCGATACCGAGACTACCGTTTGCCAAAGCCGCCCATGTTCAACCGCCCACAGCGCGCTGATGACCATGCCCGGCAAACGTGAGTTGGCGGCACGCGCCTTGTCGCTGGGCGGCTTGGTCCAGGCACTGGGAGCGATGCGCTCGGCGGTCTTTCGAGACCTGCGTGTGCTGGCCTACCACCGTGTCTTGCCCGACCTGGACGAGGAACGCTACCCGGGTGACATCGAGTTGGTAAGCGCGCTGCAACCCGAATTCGACTGGCAGATGGCCTACGTCGCCCATCGGTTCCGCCCCGTCACCTGCGAGCAGGTGATCAGCGCGCTGGATGGGGGGGCGCCGCTGCCGCGTCGCGCCGTGATGGTGACCTTTGACGACGGCTTTTGCGACAACTTCCATTTGGCCTGGCCCGTCTTGCAGCGTCATCGCCTGCCCGCCATTTTTTTTCTGGCCACGGATTTCCTGGACCGCCAAGTACCGTTCTGGTTTGACCGGCTGGTGCAACTGTTGCTATTGCTGCGAAACGATCGCCTGCACCTGGAAGCGCTGGATCAGACGCTGGAGCCTTCAAGCAGCGTCGCCACTCGCCGGATGCAAGCGGCCAACTTGCTGCGCCAGCTCAAACGTGTGCCCGATGCAGTGCGGTGCAGCGTGATGCAGGAACTGGAACGGCAGGCGAACGCAGCCGGTGTCGGTGGCGCGCCAAGTGCCGACCCCTTGGCCTCGCCACTGCAATGGCAACAGGTGCGCGAGATGGCACGAGACGGCATGGAGTTTGGTTCCCACACGGTCACGCACCCGGTCCTGACCCGGCTGGGCGGCGCCGCGCCGCTGGCCCGTGAACTGGGTCTGTCGCGCCAACGAATCGCGCATGAAACCGGTCGTTCCGTGACGGCGCTGGCCTATCCCGTGGGTGGGCGCGATGCCGTCGATGAACAGGTTCTCCAGGCAACAGCCGAGGCGGGCTACCGCCTGGCGTTCACCTACCAGCCCGGCGTCAACCGCATGCCCGCGCCGCCGCGGCTGATGCTCAAGCGCCTGCATGTGGAGCGCTACACCACACGCGCCCTGTTTGCCGCGGCGCTTGAACTGCCTGTTCAATTCGGCCGATGACACCATCTGCGATGGACAATGGCTGCAGACTGGCGCGCAGACAGGCGCTGCTTCATACCTTAAGGAGAACGGCTGTATGCCGATGAACTTGCGTCGACTCCGGGCCCAGTGGACCGCTGTCGTGCTGACCCTTTCGGTGGCCGGATGCAATGGCGGCGCCGGGGATGCCGGTGCCCGTGATGCGCCGAATGTGCCGGCCGTTGCGGCCCCCGCAGTGCCGCTGGCTCCATCACAGGCGGCTGGCCACCGTATTCTGATCAACGATGTTGCCACCTTGGTCCGGTTCAAGGGCCTGCTGAAGCAGCAAGCCGCGCCCGCCCTGCGTTTCAAGGCGCTGGTGGACGCTGAAATGGCTGGCGAGCAGGCCTACGCCTTCATGCCTTGGTACGCCGGGTTGATGGCACGTGTGACGGGTGATGAGGCCTACTGTCGATTTGCCGTGCAACGCACGGAGGCGTTCGTGGCTGAGGAAGAGGCGTTGATCCGCACCGGCAGCCGCCCCACAGTGGCCGGTGACAGCTACCTGGAAATCGGGCCGCTGGTGGGCAATGTGTCGTTGGTGTACGACTGGTGCCGCGGCACGCTGACCGACAGCCAGCGTACCCGCTGGGTTGCGTACGCCAACCAGGCGGTGTGGAACGTCTGGAACCACGAGCAGGCGCAGTGGGGCGGCATCCGACAGCCGTGGAGCGGCTGGTCGGTCGACAACCCGGTCAACAACTACTACTACTCCTTTCTGGAAGCGACCATGCTGCTGGCCCTGGCTACAGAAGGTGAAAACGACCTGGCGGCGCAGTGGCGAAGCACCTTTCGCCAAGCCAAGCTTGAATCGGAGCTGTTTCCAACTTTCACCCGTGACCTTCAAGGGGGCGGGTCTCGTGAAGGAACAGGCTACGGCACGGCGATGAAAAACCTGTTCCGCCTGTACGACTGGTGGGAGCGTTCGACGGGTGAGCGGGTGGCAACTGCCACGCCCCACGCGTTGGCGTCGATGGCCCACCTGATGCATGCCATCGTACCCACGTTGGATCGACTGACGCCCACTGGCGACCACGCGCGCGACTCCACGGCCGCCTTGTTCGACTACCACCGCGACTACCTGCTGGTGTTGATGCGTCTGTTCCCAGCTGAGCGGCTGTCCGGCGTGGCCGCATCGCTGCTGGCCGCGTCATCGGTGCCCCGTATGGCCAACGGATTCATGGCTTACAGCGACTACCTCTACGACCCGTCCGACATTGCGGCCCTGCCGCTGTCCACGTTGTCTACCGCCCACTGGGGTGCGGGTACCGGCCAACTTGCCATGCGCACTTCGTGGACGCGTGACGCTGCCTATGCGAACTTCATCTGCGGCCCTTATACGGAAAGCCACGCCCACCGAGACCAAGGCAGCTTCACGCTCTTCAAAGGAACATGGTTGGCCTACGACGCCAATGTCGAATCCCATTCTGGCATTGAGCAGGCCGAGACCCTGCACAACCTGGTGCGGGTGGAACTGGATGGCGCCGTCGTTACGCAGCGTGAAGCTGCGCCGCCCTGTGAGTTGCACGCGTTGGCCGACAACGCACACTTCACCTACGGTGCTGCGCGTATCACGCCCGTCTACAACGGGCATACGGCCGTGGTCAACATGGAGCGTGAATTTCTCTTCATCAAGCCGGCCACGTTTGTGGTCTTCGATCGTGTGCAGACCCGCAACGGGGCTCGACGTGTGTGGACGCTCAACCTGCCGGTGCAACCCACAGTTGTGGGCGACACAATGAGTCTGGTTCAGGGAGTCCATCGGCTTGATGTGGTGCGTCTTTCACCCACCGGCTTGAGCACGGCGCTTGTGCCATGGGCTGCCAGCAATCCAGGCATGGCCGGCGGTGTGCGTGTTGACGCGGTCGATGCGGTCGGCGACCGCTCGATGTTCCTGCACGTGCTGGGTACCGACGGGGCCATGGTGCGTGCTGAACACAACGATGAGCCGGGCAAGCTGGGTGCACGCATTGTGCTGGCAGATGGCGCTGTTGCCACGGTGCGCTTTGCGACCGATGCCAGCGGCGGCAGTCTGGAGTTGCGCGACGCCAGCGGGGCCACCGTCCGCAGTGGACCCTTGCCCACAACCGTGCAGGTGCTGCCGCTGTTCGCTCAATGACTTGTACCCAGCCGGGGCCGTCGTGACGCAGGCGCCCGGCTGTGTTCAATCCGTGTCGTCGTCGAATCGCGTGAAATGCCAATGGTTGGTGTCGACCAAAGTTGGATCTTCCGCAGCCGACGCATAGACCGGCAAGGTGCCCGGGCGTTGCCGAAAGCCCGCATGGCGAAGTTGGTTCAGCACTGCGGGCGCTCCAAAAAATTCCACCGAAATGCTGTGGGCACTCAGCCGTCTGGCCATGCGTGTGAAAGCCAGCATCAGTGCCTCGGTGCCCTGTTCGGAAGAGACACACAGAAAATCCAGCACCTCAAAAAAGTGGTCACGTTCACGCCAGACCACGTAGCCTCGAGCCTGGCCGTTGCGGTCCCTGGCGACGCAGACTTGTGCATCGCCCAGCGCGCGGCCTGTGAAACGCCACTTCAGCATGTGGGCCGTGCGTTCTGACAGCAGGGTTGACGGCGGTCGCTCATCCCACAGTGAGTCCAGGGTCGGGTCGTCGAAGCTGGCCGCTTGACAAACCAGGCCCGATCCTGCGTGCGCATGCAACCAGACGTCGGCCAGGCACAGTGAAATATCGAGCAAAGGTGCCGACAGAACCGCCACAAGCCGCGGCAGCTTGCGCGCAAGGGGCGCCTGAGTGCGCAACGGTTTGGCGTAGCGGCCCATGTCGCCCAGGTGTGTCAGCCCGCCCCGACTGACCACGGGAGCAGCCTTTTCATTGGGTGTGGCGTAGGTCAATGGGTAGTGTTGGGTGGCTTGCTGTGTAGCGTGACGTGCCAACTTCAGCGCAGGCACCAGGGAGCGATGCTCGGCGTTGACCACGAAGTCCGCCAAGCCAACGACGTTGAGCGCTTTTGCACCGCGCCAGAACGAGCGGGGGTGCAGTGAGATGGTGCCGCAGGCTTCAGCGACGCCGTCGGCCTTCAGCATGAAGATCCGCCCATGGCCTGCCGGGTTGGCCACGTACGCCTTATCAAACTTGGCTTTGGCACTGGCACGGTCGTAGCCCAAAAGGTTTCGCTGCCAAAGCGCCTGAGCCACGGGGCCGGCGTCGAGCAGGTCAGGCTCGTCGATCGTATAGCTGAGTTTCATGTCGATGGCTTCGGGGCGGATCGAGGTTGTGGTGTGACGGGGGCGCGACGGGCAGCAAATGTGACGGATGTGGTGCAAAGGTCCCGTGCGGTATAGCTGCTGAATTCCGTCGCCACAGGCAGCGTTTCAAGCAGCGGTATCAGCTCGGATCGAACCGTTTGCATCTGCTGGACCACCTGCAGGCCTTCGCCCGCAGCAGCGTTCAAGAAGTCGGGCGGCCGAAGCCGGTTCTGAAACGACAGGGCGTTGTTCCAGCGCTTCCATTGCCGCGTGCTGAATCGCAGGTAGTTGATGGGGGTGATGCGGCGGTCGAAATAGGCGTAGTGATCACCGCAATTCACGCTGTGCACCACCAGGCCGTCGTCAGCCAGCAGGCGACGTGTTTCGCACATCAAAGGCGTCAGCACGGCAGGCTCGACATGCTCGAGCACGCTGTTTGAGAACACCAGCGCCAGGCTGCTGTCGGACAGGTTGGTGGCCGACGCGTCTGCTGGGGCGTGGTAGTGGATGGCGGCCGTTTCCAATAGGCCTGCTGTTGTGCCGGCAGCCATGAAGCGGGCGTGGCGCTCGCGCACCGCGGCAATGGGTTCGCTGGCAGCGGTGGCCAGTACGTCCAGGTGGCGCGCCAGCGCTTTGAGTGCCAGGGGTATCTGCCTGTCCACCAGATGGCGATGCAGGTCCACCGTATGAACGGTGCGCGCACCCGCCAGTGCAAAACAAAGGGGCAGCACGGGTGTCCAGCCCGTGCCGATTTCCAACACGTCGCGATTGCGCACGGAAAACCCAAGTTGCGCCAGGAAACGCATCAGCACCAACCAGTCGCCCTGAAACTTGGCATCGACGTGCCGGGTGGTGTCACGCCGCCCCCCCACGGCCTGCTGCAGCAGGTCATTGACGGCCATGCCGCCGGGCATTCGGGCCAGAGCGCCTTGCAGAACGCCTTTGATTTTCCAGTGCATGGGAATGGACAGTGGATGAGCGGCGGC
>JAHECB010000350.1 GCA_024641925.1 Betaproteobacteria bacterium | reverse complement strand
CCGTCAGCTTCCACTTTCTGTTCCCGGCCGTGACCATCGGCCTGGCCAGCTACCTCGCCGTGCTGGAAGGCCTGTGGTTGAAAACCGGCCGCGAGGACTACAGGAACCTGTTCCGCTATAGGATCAAGATCTTTGCGCTGGTGTTTGGCATGGGTTTGGTTTCAAGCATCGTCATGTCCTACCAGTTCGGCGCCAACTGGGCCGCGTTTGCCGACAACGATCATCCAGGCGCCGGATGAAGGCGCGCCGCTGCCGCCCCTGCGCACCCGCCTGATGTGGCTGGCGCTCATCTGGGCTGGCAGCATCGCAGCCTTGCTGGCGGCAGCTTTGCTGCTGCGGCTGGTGCTGAAGGTCTGAGGCTTTCAGCCACGCCATGGCGCTTTATGGGCGGGTGTCGGCCAGGGCCGCCGGAATCGCCAGGGCCAGAAAATCGTAGACGCGGCGCACCAGCGCACTGCCGCGGATTTCGCGGTGCACGGCCAGCCAGCAGGGCAGCGGCGGGATCTTCAGCATGGGCAGCACTGGCCGCGTGCCAGGCCAGCTGCGCAGGTTGTAGGCCGCCACAAAACCGATGCCCGCGCCGGCCGCCACCAGGTGGCCGTAGGCCAGCTGGTTGTCCGTGCGCAGGCCAAACGCATCACGAGCCAACGGCAAACCCAGGGCCGCAAAGCCACGCTGGATGGTGTTGTCCTTGTCGTAGCCGATGAGGGTGTGGTGCATCAGGTCGGCAGGCTTGCGCGGCGTACCGGCCCGCTGCAGGTAGCTGTCGTGCGCCGCTGCAATGACGGGGATTTCAGCCAACTTTCGTGCCACCAGACTCTGCTGCACCGGGCGCGCCATGCGCACCGCAATGTCGGCCTCGCGACGCAACAAGTTGCTGATCTGGTTGGAGGCCACCAACTCCAGCTGGATGCCGGGTTCGGCGCGCTGCAAGTCGGCCAGCAGCTTGGGCAGCAGGTAGCAGGCCGCGACCTCGCTGGTGGTGATGCGCACCGTGCCGGTGGTGGCTTCCCGGCTGCCGGTGATGCGGCGCGCCAGCAGGTCGGCGCCGTCCTGCATCTGCCGGGCCGCGTCCGCCATGGCCAGTGCTGCGGCAGTGGGGACCACACCACGGCCGGTGCGTTCAAAAAGCGGCGTGCCCAGCTGGGCTTCCAGCTCCGCCACATGGCGGCCCAAAGTGGGTTGTTGGGCACCCAGTGCGCGAGCAGCGCCCATCAGGCTGCCAGCGTCCAGCACGGCCAGGAAACTGCGCACCAGGGTCCAGTCGAACGTGACTTGAGTCATGCATAAATGTATAGCTCTCGTGCACAGATCATCCATTGCCGAATGAGACCGCTCAACCCACACTGAAGGCCTTGTTGAACGCGGAGCCCTCCAATGAACACAGTCCTCATCCTCGGGGCCAACGGCCGCTTTGGCCACGCTGCCGTGCAGGCCTTTGCACGGGCTGGCTGGCGTGTGCTGGCGCAGGTGCGGCGCGCACCGGCCACGGCCTGGCCCGCCAACGTCGCGTCCGTCGTGGTGCCCCTGGACGACACGGATGCCCTGGTGCGCGCCGCAGCCGGCGCCAGCACCGTGGTGCACGCCGTGAACCCGCTGTACACCCATTGGGAAAGCCAGGCGCTGCCGCTCTTCCGCCAGGGCCTGGCCGTGGCCAGCGCACTGGAGGCGACCTTCATGCTGCCCGGCAACGTCTACAACTTCGGCAGCGAACTGCCGACGCTGTTGAGCGAAGACACGCCCCAGCGGGCCGACCACAGCAAAGCCCGCATCCGTATCGCCATGGAAAACGAGATGCGTGCCGCCGCCCAAGAGGCCGCGCGGCAAGGCCGGGGACTGCGCTGCGTCGTCATCCGGGCGGGTGACTTTTTTGGCTGCGGCAGCGGTTCCTGGCTGGACCAGGCGGTCGTCAAGAACATCAAACGCGGCAAGCTGGTCTACCCCGGGCCGCTGGACCTGCCGCATGCTTGGGCCTACCTGCCAGACTTGGCTGCGGCCTTTGAGCGCGTGGCCGCCCAGCCCAACGCCAGCCGCGTTGAAAACCTGCACTTTGCCGGCCACACGGTGACGGGCCAGGAACTGCTGTCGGCCGTGGAAGCGGCCGCCGCGCACATCGGCCTGAGACCGCCACAAGGCTTCAGTGTGGGCGGCATGCCCTGGGGCCTGATCCGCGCCGTGGGCCTGGTCTACCCGCTGTGGCGTGAACTGGCGCGCATGCGCTACCTGTGGCGGAAAGCGCATGCGCTGGACGGCCGCTTGCTGGAGGCCCGTGTGACACTGCTGCCAGCCACCGCCCTGGTGTCGGCCCTGCGTCAAAGCCTGCTGGACCTGGGCCTGGCGCACCCGGCAGACGCCGCGCGGGCCCCTGCCTGATGATCGACGCGTCAAACGAAACCGCGCGATCACGGTGGGCAAGCGGCATCCATGGACAACCACCAGCGCGCCACCTGAAGTGACGCCATCACCGGTGTTTGTGCCCAGCATGCCGCCGTTGGTGATCGGGCCGGGTTCGACCCTACAGGCCTTGAACTTCCCGCTGATCGAGCCCGATGACGGCTTGCTGCGGGTCCTGACACCCATCACACTGGTACATTTTTGTCGGCCTGTGGCGTGCCGTCTCTGGTCTTGCCATCTGCACACGTCCCAGCAGCCGCTCAACCGGACCCGACATGATCAACAACATCATTGCCCAACTTGCCCAGCACTTGAACCAGGCGCTCAAGCGCCAGGCCAATGCGGATGACGATTTGGTGGTGGTCTGCAACCTGTACCAACCCGACGGCACGGTTGTCGAGCAGGCAACCAACAAGCTCAACGTTTTCCTGGTCAACATGGAACGTGACGGCATGGCATCGCCAGCCATGCGCAACCCCAACATGGTGCGGCGTGCGTCGCCTCCTGTTGGCCTGAACCTGATGGTCATGTTCGCGGCCAACTTCAGCGGCAGCCATTACGCGCAGGCACTGACGCTGCTGTCCGGCACAGTGGAGTTCTTCCAGCGCCAGCCCGTATTCACGCAGCAGAACATGACCGGACTCGACCCGCGGGTCGACAAGGTCACGGTCGAGATCCTGGACCTCGGCCTGGCAGACCTGAGCAGGCTGTGGAGCATGTTTGGCGGCAGACACATGCCGTCGGTGCTGTACCGCGTTCGCGGACTGGTCTTTGACGACTACCCCACGGATATCCAGCGGGCGGCGGTGCCCCTATCCGAAATCGGCGTGCGCCCTTGAGTACCGGCCCGATGACAGGCTCCAGGTCAGACTGCATCTGGATGAGCGAATCGAACGGTCGGCCCCCAGCGCGCCATCCGACACCGAGGCGCCCGCGCTGCAGCCTGCCTAACTTGAGTATCACTCGTCGTCATCTATCCCCAGCAGGTCCATCAGCTCGGTTAACACCTGACCGCGCTTTCAAATCTGCTCATCGTCACCTTGAGGTCAAACAGACCGGTTTGAAAGTCCCCCGTCGGGGTGCTGATATGGTCCTCGGACAGGTGGATGCGCTTGCTCTTTTCCAGCCAACGCTGCAGCTGGTATTGGGCATCGAAGCCGAATTGATCAGCGCGGCAGGCCCTGTGCATCGCGGTCCTGTGCCCACTGTGCCGCCAACAGCGCCATTTCATAGCAATGGCCAGCAAGTTCGTGACACTCCATCTGGTTCAGGACTTGGGCTATGCCCCAATTTCGTTCTGTTTTTCGCAAACGTTCAACCAGAGGCGTGGCGGCATGTGCTTGTTGCAGTCGCTTAGGGAAACGCTGATTTATCGGCCGTGCCGGTCGTCAAACGCGGCCCTCGAAGCGTTGTAGAGGTAGTTCACTTTAAGAGCTCCACGACCATGAGCCAACGCAGTTTTGCCAGTGCTGAGTACGCGATGAAGAAGAAGCGGACGCGGCGCGAGAAATTTCTGGCCGAGATGGAGCGCGTCGTGCCGTGGGCTCGGCTGATGGCTGTGGTCGAGCCGCTGTATCCGAAGAGCGGCCGCGTCGGGCGCCCACCCATCGGGGTCAGCAAAATGCTCCGCATGTACTGCCTGCAACAGTGGTACGCCTTGGCCGACGAAGCGCTGGAAGACGCGCTGTATGACAGCCAGGCGTTGCGCGACTTCGTGGGCGTCGACCTGTCCCGAGAGTCGGTGCCTGACGCCACCACGCTGCTGAAGTTCCGCCGCCTGCTGCAGGACCACGACCTCACCCGTGCGCTGTTCGACGAGATCAACGCGCACCTGGGCGAACAAGGTCTGCTGATGCGTGCGGGCACGATCGTCGACGCCACCATCATCGCTGCGCCCAGCTCGACCAAGAACGAGGGCAAGACGCGTGA
>JAHECB010000349.1 GCA_024641925.1 Betaproteobacteria bacterium | reverse complement strand
GGTCTTTCAGGTCCAGTTCGGCGTGCGTGGCCGTCAGCAAGTTGCTGTGGCCCATGCCCTGCAGATGGCGCACGATGGCCGAGCCCACCATGCCGCGGTGGCCGGCGATGAAGATGTGGGGTTCCGTATTCATGGAGTCATGGGCTGGCTGGTCGGCAACTGGAGCAGCCGCAAGCCGGCAAATCGCTTGAAATCGCTGTCAAAACTGACCAGCCTTGCGTTTGCGCTGATGGCCACGGCAGCCAGATAGGCGTCGGTCAAAAAACGGGCGGGTGGGTTCTTGATCAGAAAGGCGGCCAGATGATCACCGCAGGTGTTGGGCTCTTCCTGCCAGCCGACACAGGCCGTTTCCGCAAAGCCCTGATACACCTGCAGGGCCCTGCGCAAGTCCAGCACGCCACGGCCCATGACCTTGGGCTGAACCAGCAAACGCACAAGGCCCAACATGGTGACGCGGCAAAAAAGCAAGCGAGCCGCAGCCGCCTCGTTCCAATAAGCCCTGGCCTGTGCATGGTGCTGATGTTCCTCTGCCGCCAGCGCCAACCAGACGTTCACGTCAGGCAAGTCTGAAAAACCAGCAGCCTGTTCTGCTACCGCAGCGCCAGCGTCAGCGGCCATCGAGGTCTTCGCCCAGCAGCTCAAAAAGCGAAGCGTTGCTCAGCCCTTCAGGCAATGCATTGCCAACGCTGATACTGGGCAATGGCGGCCTGGGTGTGGCCACTTGCCCTGCATGGACAGGCGCCTGCAGCCCCGCTTCGATCGTGCGGCCGAGCAAGGTTTTCAAAGACACCCCTTCCCGCGCTGCACGGATCTTCAGTGTGCGGAACAAAGGGTCAGGCAGGTCGATGGTGGTTCGCATGGCAGCAATGTAGCGCAAATATGCGTTTGCACATTTGCATCGGTGTTGATTGGCTACTACCCCACCTCTCGCGAAACCGACACCTCGTGCCCGTGCGCGCGCAGCAGCGCCAGGCGCTGCGCCACGGCCAGGTCGTTGGCCACCATTTCGGCGCACATGGCTTGCGCGGTGATTTCAGGCGTCCAGCCCAGCTTGGCCTTGGCCTTGGCGGGGCTGCCCAGCAGCGTTTCAACTTCAGCGGGGCGGAAGTAACGCGGGTCCACCGCCACCACGCAGTCGCCCACCTTCAGCGCCGGCGCCTTGTTGCCGGCGATAGCGGCCACGTAAGCCTTTTCGTCCACGCCCTGCCCTTCAAAGCGCAGCGTCAGGCCCAGTTCAGCCGCAGACCACTGAACAAAGTCGCGCACCGAATGTTGCACGCCCGAGGCAATGACAAAGTCGTCAGGCTGGTCCTGCTGCAACATCATCCACTGCATGCGCACGTAGTCCTTGGCGTGGCCCCAGTCGCGCAGCGCGTCGATGTTGCCCATGAAGAGGCACTTTTCCAGGCCTTGCGCGATGTTGGCCAGGCCGCGCGTGATCTTGCGGGTGACGAAGGTTTCGCCCCGGCGCGGGCTTTCGTGGTTGAACAAGATGCCGTTGCAGGCATACATGCCGTAGGCCTCGCGGTAGTTCACCGTGATCCAGTAGGCGTACAGCTTGGCCACCCCATAAGGGCTGCGCGGGTGGAACGGCGTGGTCTCGGTCTGGGGCGTTTCCTGCACCAGGCCGTAGAGTTCCGAGGTGCTGGCCTGGTAGAAGCGCGTGGTTTTTTCAAGGCCCAGAAAGCGAATGGCTTCCAGCAGCCGCAGCGTGCCCAGGGCGTCCACGTCAGCGGTGTATTCAGGCGCTTCAAAGCTGACCGCCACATGGCTTTGTGCGCCCAGGTTGTAGACCTCGTCGGGCTTGACCACCGACAAGATGCGCGTCAGGTTGGAACTGTCGGCCAGGTCGCCATAGTGCAGCACGAAGCGCTGATGCTCCACATGCGGGTCTTCGTAGATGTGGTCGATACGCTGGGTGTTGAACATGGAAGCGCGGCGCTTGATGCCGTGCACCTCGTAACCTTTGGCCAGCAGAAATTCGGCCAGGTAACTGCCGTCTTGTCCGGTGACGCCGGTGATCAGGGCTTTTTTCATTCGAATGGGGCCTGGCGCAGCACACGCTTGCGTTTTGCCGTGTAGCGACTGAATTTAGATTGAAGAAGACACGCACTCTAACAACTGACCAGCCGTCCGGCGCTGCCAACCTGCCGAAGTAGGCAGCACGGAGCGGAATGGCGCACCAAGGCACCCGCAGGGGGTGAGCTACAGCACCTGCTGCGCCAGCCCTCTGGAGGCCTGGGCCAGTCGGTTGTCGTTGGTCCACAGCGCCTCACAACCGTGGCATTGCGCAGCCGCCAAGTGCAGCGCGTCGGACGTTCTCAGGCTGAAGCGGGCTCTCAGCTCGGCTGCCCGCATGAACACCTCGTCGGTCAAGGCCAGCAAAGAAAAATGCGCCAGACCCCTTTCGTAGTGCGACTGCAAAGTCAGGTTGTTGGTGCGCAGCGGCGCCACCAGACATTCCAGCTTCACCAGCGAAGAAATGGCCAGGCAGCCGGCAGGCACTGCGGCCAATGCTTCCCTGGCCTTTGCACCCCACACCGGGTGGTCTTCGAAGGCGTAAACGACCAGGCAGGTGTCAACGTAGATCAATCCCACGCGCCGCGCTCTCGCGCCAGCTCGGCGTCCATCTCTGCAGCGGTTCGGCGCGCATGCACCGGCACGGGCGTGGCCTGCAGCCATTGGCTGACGCTGCCGTAAACCGTGCGGCTGCCAACCGTTTGCAGCGAAGCACCGGGGGCAGCAACCAACTGCGCAACCGGCTGGCCCCGATTGGCAATGACCACCGTCTGACCAGACTGCGCCAGCTTGATCAGTTGCGAAAGGCGGTTCTTTGCGTCCAGGATGTTCACTTGCATCTGGCCATCATAGCCAGTTCATGCCAATCTGGCCAGGATTGGCCTTCAGGGCATGGACGATGACCAAGCCCGGCCGGTGGCCACCCCGCGGCCTGCGCCACACCCGGGGTTCAGGGCGATTGAACCTTGGGGTCGCCCGGCCGCGCCAAAGCGTTGAAATCGCTCAGGTTCAGTGTGTAAAAGACCTGTGCGCCAGCCCGCCTGGCGGCTGCCAGATGCAAGAGGTCGTAGACAGCGCCGCCACGGGCGCCGCGCTCGTGGCAACTGGCCAGCAGGGCCACCATATCTGCGGCACTGGTGGCCAACGGCTGCACCAAGGGAGCAATGCTCTCTTCGATGAGCCGGGCGGCCAAATCGGCCTGAATGCGCCGCCCCATGCGCCCACCGGTCAGGATAGAAAAGCATTCGGCAAACGCGTGCAGATGCACGCCATGGCCGCCCTGCGCCAGCAAGTTGTCGCAAGCCACGTGATGGGGCTCGTCAGGGTCCAGCGACGCCAGCAGTACCGAGGTGTCCAGGAACGAATGGCAGCCGCCCCAGGAAGGGCCGCACTCAGCGGCACGCGCTTTGCGGGTCAAGGCCGGCCCGCAGCGCGATCGTCGCGCTCATCGCGCACCGCGCGGGCGGCGCTGCTGGCTTGTGCAGTGGCCGCCAGCACCAGCCGGCGACCCTTGGACATGACAACGGGAGACTGGGCTTCAGCTTGCGGCGTGAGCTCTATGCGCTGGGCCACGACGTCCAGTTTCAGCTTGGACCCCGCCACCAGGTTCAAACGTCGGCGCACCTCGATGGGCAATACCAGCCGCCCCGCACTGTCAACTGAAATGGTTAAGCTCATGGCATTCAATTTGGCAAATGAAATGGTGTAAAGGCTACCATAATCGAGGCAGGCGCCACCATTCAATCTGGCAACGCCACGCCAATGTCGGGGTGCAAGGCCACCAAGCCCTTGTCGAAACTGGCCAACTTTCCACCGTGGTGGCGGGCCAGGGCGGCCAGGTGGCGAAGCCTGTTCGCGACCTTGCATGGTCGACGAACCAAGCCTATGCGGCCGCATGGTGCACCTGGGCCTGGTCGACCAGCGCCTACGGCGCATTGCCATCAAGCAGATGTACTGCCGCGGTTGCGGACTGATAGCCCGTTGAGTCGCGGCCGCTCACCCGTCGTCGTCCAGCGACCGCACGTCCTCAGCGGTAACGGGCCGTGACGTCAAATCAAGGCGCCCTAGCCCACCGGCACCACCACATCGACCCCTGGGTGACGCTGGCGCAACAAGCCGGCCAGCGTCTGCTTGGCATCATCGTCGCCATGAATCAAACGCACCTGGCCGGGTGGCTTGCGCATGCGGCCCACAAAGTTCAGCAGGTCTTTCTGGTCTGCGTGCGCTGAAAAGCCCGACAGGGTGTGCACCCGCGCGCGGATGTCGTAACTGCGGCCGTCCAGTTCCACATAACCACCGCGCGGCC
>JAHECB010000090.1 GCA_024641925.1 Betaproteobacteria bacterium | reverse complement strand
CGACGACTGGCTGCGTTACGGCCACCCGGCCGGCGACCCGCGGCTGCGCGCGGCGCTGTCCGACCGGCTGGCCGACCTGGGCGTGCCCACCACACCCGACCAGGTGCTGACCACCGTGGGCGCCACGCATGGCCTGGACCTGGTGTGCCGAACCCTGCTGCGCCCGGGCGACGCGGTGCTGGTGGACGAACCCGGCTGGGCGGTGGAATTTGCGCGCCTGACGCAGATGGGCGTGCGCCTGCTGCCCGTGCCGCGCGGTGAACAAGGCCCGGATCTGGCGGTGATGAAAGCCCTGTTGCAGGCGCACCGGCCGCGCCTGTACGTGACGGTGTCGGTGCTGCACAACCCCACGGGTTATTCGCTGTCGCCGGCTGCGGCACACCAGGTGCTGCGCCTGGCCGAAACGCATGACCTGACCATCGTTGAAGACGACACCTACGCCTGGCTGGCGCCCGTGCACGCCACCCGGCTGGCACAGCTGGACGGGCTGCAGCGCACCGTCTACATCAGCGGCTTTTCAAAAATCCTGACGCCGCAGTGGCGGGTGGGTTTTGTGGCCGCTGCGCCAAACCTGGTGCAGCGGCTGATCGACACCAAGCTGCTGACCACGCTGACCACACCGTCGCCGCTGGAACAGGCCGTGGCCGTCTGCCTGGAGCAAGGCCAGTTGCGCCGCCACGCCGACCGTGTGGTGTTGCGGCTGGACGCGGCACGCACACGGGCCGTGCGCCTGGCCGAAGCCGCGGGCTGCCGCTTTGTATCGCCCCCCGCCGGCCTGTTTGGCTGGGTGGACGTGGGCACCGACACCGAGGCGCTGGCGCAAGCCCTGCTGGACGAGGGCTGGCTCACGGCCCCCGGAACGCTGTTCCACGCCACGCGCAGGCCCGGCACGCTGATGCGGGTGAACTTTGCCAGTTCACTGGACCCGGCGTTCTGGCAGCGCGTGGCGCAGCTGCGCCAACAGCATATCCGCTGACCCTGCAGCAGATCCGCCCTGGGGCTGCCGTGCGAAATCAGCGCGACGCCAGCACTTCCCAGCGTTCCAGCGCGGCCAGCAGTTCGGTCTCGATGGCTTCGTTGCGGGCCTGCAATTGGGGCACGCGCTGCCGTTCCTGGGTGTACAGCTCAGGGCTGGCCAGGGTGGCCTGCAGGGCTGTCTGCTCTTTTTCCAGCGCCTCGATGCGCGCTGGCAGGGCTTCCAGCTCACGCTGTTCCTTAAAGCTGAGCTTGGGCTTGGCCGGCGCCTTGGGCGCGGCAGTGGGCGACGCCGCTGGCGCTGGGGCGGCTGCTGCGGGCGCCGGCGCCACGCGGCCACGTTCCCGCTGGCGCTTCCAGTCTTCGTAACCGCCTTCGTATTCACGCCACAGGCCAGTGCGGCCGCCAAAGGTGGCGTCACCTTCCCAGGCAATGGTGCTGGTCACCACGTTGTCCAGAAAGCGCCTGTCGTGGCTGACCAGGAACACCGTGCCGGGGTAGCTGGCGAGCAGCTCTTCCAGCAGCTCCAGCGTGTCGATGTCGAGGTCGTTGGTGGGCTCGTCCAGCACCAGCACGTTGGCGGGCAACGCAAACAGCCGCGCCAGCAGCAGCCGGTTGCGCTCGCCGCCCGACAGCGTGCGCACGGGTGAGTTGGCCCGTGCCGGCGAAAACAGGAAGTCGGTCAGGTAGCTCATCACGTGTTTGCGCGAGCTGCCCACCTCGATCCATTCACTGCCCGGGCTGATGGTGTCGGCCAGCGTGGCGTCCAGGTCCAGGGCCATGCGCATCTGGTCGAAATACGCCACCTGCAGCCGCGTGCCCTGGCGCACGCTGCCGCTGGTGGGCTGCAGCTCACCCAGGATCAGCTTGAGCAGCGTGGTCTTGCCACTGCCGTTGGGGCCGATCAGGCCGACCTTGTCGCCGCGCAGGATGGTGGCGCTGAAACCCTTGATGAGCTGGCGGTCGCCGTAGCGCATGCCCACGTCCTTCAGCTCGGCCACGATCTTGCCCGGCGGCAGGCCGGCGTCCAGTTCCAGCCGCACCTGACCCAGGCTGTCGCGACGTGCCAAGCGCTGTTCACGCAGCTTCACCAGCCGCGCCACCCGGCCCACGCTGCGGGTGCGGCGGGCTTCAACGCCCTTGCGGATCCACACCTCTTCCTGCGCCAGCATTTTTTCAGCGCGGGCATTGGCCAGGGCTTCGTCTTCCAGTTCACGCGCCTTGGTGGCCTCGTAGGTGCTGAAACTGCCGGGATAACTGCGCAGCACACCGCGGTCGAGTTCAACGATGCGGGTGGCCGTGGCGTCGATGAAGGCCCGGTCGTGGCTGACCAGGATCAGCGCGCCACGCCAGCCGCGCAGCAGTTCCTGCAGCCATTCGATGGCGCTGATGTCCAGGTGGTTGGTGGGCTCGTCCAGCAGCAGCAGCTCGGGCGCGGCCACCAGCGCACGGGCCAGCGCGACACGCTTCTTGGTGCCGCCCGACAGCGAGGACACCAAGGCGTCGGGTGCCAGGTCCAGGCGCTGCAAGGACTCGTCGACCCGCTGCTCCCAGGTCCAGCCGTCCAGCGCTTCGATGCGGGTCTGAATCGCGTCCAGGTCCAGCCCCGGCGCGTGGCTTTCGTACTGCGCACGCAGGTCCCGCGCTTCGGCCACACCGTCGCTGACGGCGTCAAACACCGTGATGCCGTCGGCAAATTCAGGCTCTTGCGCCACGTAGACTCGGCGCAGGCCGGTCTGCAGCTGCAGGGTGCCGTCATCCAGCTTTTCAAGGCCAGCCAGAATTTTCAGCAGCGACGATTTGCCGGTGCCGTTGCGGCCGATGAGCGCGATGCGTTCACCGGCTTCGATGGAGATTGCAGTGCCGTCCAGCAGCGGCACGTGGCCGAAAGCAAGGTGGGCGTTGGAAACAGAAAGAAGGGCCATGGGGGGATTGTCAGGGCGGCAGCCGCGCCGCCACCGGAGCGCCACATGGCACCAGAAACTGCGGGCCTAAAAAGCCGCCTCCAGCGCATCCACAAACCGCCTGGCCACGTCAAAACCGGTCTGCTGGGTGATCTCGGCAAAACCGGTCGGGCTGGTGACGTTGATCTCGGTCAGGCTGTCGCCAATGATGTCCAGGCCCACCAGCATCAGGCCGCGCGCGGCCAGGATGGGCCCCAGGGTTTCGGCAATTTCGCGGTCGCGCTCGCTCAACGGCTGCGCCACGCCCTTGCCGCCCACGGCCAGGTTGCCGCGGATTTCGCTGCCTTGCGGAATGCGCGCCAGACTGTGCGGCACCGGCACGCCACCGATCACCAGCACGCGTTTGTCGCCCTTGACGATCTCGGGCAGGTACTTCTGCACCATCATGGTCATCGCCCCGCCGCGGTTCAGCGTTTCGGTGATGCTGCCCAGGTTCAGGCCGTCGGGACCGACGCGGAAGATGCCCATGCCGCCCATGCCGTCCAGCGGCTTGCAGATGATGTCGCGGTGTTCTGCATGAAAGCGCTTCACGTCGTCAGCGTCACGTGTGACCAGCGTGGGGCCGATGAACTGCGGAAATTCCAGGATCGCCAGCTTTTCCGGGTGCTCACGCAGTGCGCTGGCCTTGTTGAACACGCGCGCGCCCTCACGTTCGGCCTGGCTCAGCAGGTGGGTGGCGTAGAAGTACTCGCTGTCAAAAGGCGGGTCCTTGCGCATCAGCACGGCGTCCACCTCGGCCAGCACCTGAGGCCGTTCGTGGGGTTTGTGCTGGGCAGCGTGGAACCAGGTATCCAGTTGGCCCGTCAGGGTGATGTCGCGCACAAAGGCGGTGACCTTTTCGCCACGCTGCCAGCGCAGATCCTGTGGCTGGCAGGCCATCAGCTGGTGACCCCGGGCGGCCGCCTCACGCATCATGGTGAAGGTGGAATCCTTGGCGGTCTTGAACGATTCCAAGGGGTCGGCAACAAACAACAGTTTCACGCGCAGTTCTCCTGTCTCGGTGCTTGTCGCACACAAACGCTGGGGGTCGCACTGTGACATAGCCGATCATCATTCGTCAGCAGGGGGTCATGCCTGTGCGGTTGGACCGGATCACCGGTCCCGCCAGACCGCTGGCGCTCAAGGGGCCAAGCCCCCGGCCGAAGACCCTTCAGGACCACTGCCAGCAGCCACCCGCCATGTGCCGAATCGCCGCTTACCTGGGCCAGCCCATCTTTCTGGAAGAGCTGATCGCCAAACCGCGGCATTCGCTGATGCGCCAGTCGCTGCATGCCGTGAAAAGCTCGGTGCACACCAACGGCGACGGTTTTGGCATCGGCTGGTACGGCGAGCGCGCCGAGCCCGGTGTCTACCGAGAGGTGATGCCGGCCTGGAGCGACGACAACCTGCTGGCGCTGTCTCAAACCCTGCAGTCGCGGCTGTTTTTTGCCCATGTGCGCGCGGCCACCACGGGCGGCATCTCGCGCCAGAACTGCCACCCGTTCCGCCACGGGCGCCACCTGTTCATGCACAACGGACAGATCGGCGGCTACGGCCTGCTTCGCCGCACGCTGGAATCGCGTCTGCCCGACCGGCTGTATGCCGAACGCCGCGGCGTCACCGACTCCGAACTGCTGTTTTTGCTGGCGCTGGCGCGCATCCAGGCCGGCTCGGCGCCGGATGTGGCGATGCTGGCGGTGCTGGACGAGACCATGGCACTGATGCAGTTGCGCGGTGTGGCCGAACCCCTGCGCTTTGCCGCCGTGCTGGCCGACGGTGAACGCCTGTACGCGTTCCGCGTGGCCAGCGACGGCGAGCCGCCCACACTGTACATGCGCGAAACCGAAGCAGGCGTGATGCTGGCCAGCGAACCGCTGTGCGCGCTGGCCAACAACTGGCAGTTGCTGCCGGTGGGCAGTGTGCTGAGCCTGGGCAGCCACCCGTTTGACCGTGTGCAAAGCCTGCACACCAACAGCCTGGCACTGGGGCAGACGGCGCGCGAGGCCGCTGCGAATCCGCCACCCGTTGTTCAAAAACAGGCCCAGGCGGCCAGCGCTGCCGCCGTGCTCAGCTGACGCTGCGGCGGCGCAGCACCCCCATCGCCAGCGCACCCGCCAGCACACCCCAGAAAGCCGCGCCCACGCCCCACAGCGTCAGGCCACTGGCGGTGATCAAAAAAGTGATCAGCGCAGCCTCGCGCGTGCCGTCTTCCTTCATGGCAGACGCCAGCGCGCTGCCAATGGTGCCCAGCAGCGCAAGCGCGGCCAGTGCCAGCACCAGCGACTTCGGAAACGCCACCAACAGGCCCACCACGGCGCCGCCCAGCAGCCCTGTGACGATGTAGAACACACCGGCCGCCGCACTGGCCTGCCAGCGGCGAGCGGGGTCGGCATGGGCTTCGGGCCCCATGCAGATGGCGGCGGTGATGGCCGCCAGGTTCAGCGCATAACCGCCAAAAGGCGCCAGCAGGAGGCTGGCCAGACCGGTGGTGGTGATCACCGGCGACACGGGCGTCTGGTACCCGGCGGCCCGCTGCGCCGCCACACCGGGCAGGTTCTGCGACGCCATCGTCACCACAAACAACGGCAAGGCGATGCCCACCACCGCCGCCAGGCTGAAATGCGGCGCCGTGAACACCGGCAACGCCCATTGCCAGGGCACGGCGCCCAGATGCAGCCGGCCCTGAACGACCACCACCATCACACCCGCCAGCAGCACGCCGGGCACAGCGTAGCGCGACCACCGGCGCCGGCCCAGCAGGTAAGCCACCAACATGCTGAACACCAGCGCTACGTCACCCTGGGCGGCGGCAAAACCGTCGATGGCAAAACGCGCCAGCACACCCGCCAGCAGCGCCGCCGCCAGGGCCTGCGGAATGCGCTCCATCACGCGTTCAAACCAGCCTGTGATGCCAGCCAGCGTGATGAGCACGGCGCAGACCATGAAAGCGCCCACCGCCTCGGCCATGGGCACGCCTGCACCCGCGGTTACCAGCAGCGCGGCACCCGGCGTGGACCAGGCGGTCAGCACCGGCTGGCGATACCACAGGCTCAGGCCCAGGGTGGTGACGCCCATGCCCAGCCCCAGCGCCCAGATCCACGACGCGGTGATGGCCGGCGTGGCACCCAGCACGGCTGCGGCCTGGAACACGATGGCCACCGAGCTGGTGTAACCCACCAGCACGGCCACAAAACCCGCCACCACGGCCGACATCTCAGGTGCTCTTGTTTGCATGGTCGCGACGATAAGGCTGGAAACGGGCTGGCCTCACACGCCATGCAGGGGCTACCTACAATCGCGCCCCATGTCCACCACGCTGCCCGAACACACCTTCATCCTGACCCTGGCCTGCCCGGACAGCAAGGGCATCGTGCATGCGGTGTCGGGCCTGCTGTACCAGGCCGGCTGCAACATCATCGAGTCGCAGCAGTTTGGCGACCTGCAGGGTGAAGACGCCACCGGGCAGTTTTTCATGCGGGTGCATTTCCAGGCGCCGCCCCACCTGGCACAGGCCGCCACATTGGCCGCGCTGTTTGAGCATGCACGCCAGCAGCACGGCATGCAGGTTCAGTTTCATGCCGCTGCCGACCGGCCGCGCCTGCTGCTGATGGTCAGCCAGCATGGCCACTGCCTGAATGACCTGCTGTTCCGCTGGAAAAGTGGCTCGCTACCGGTGGACATGGCCGCCATCGTGTCCAACCACACCAGCTTTGAAGCGTTGGCGCAGAGTTACGGTATCCCGTTTCACCACCTGCCGGTCACCACGGGCACCAAGGCCGCACAAGAGGCCCAGGTGCTGCAGCTGGTCAGTGACCTGCACGTTGATCTGGTGGTGCTGGCGCGTTACATGCAGATCCTGAGCGAGCCCCTGTGCCAGGCCCTGGCGGGCCGGGCCATCAACATCCACCACAGCTTTTTGCCCAGCTTCAAGGGCGCGCGGCCCTACTACCAGGCCCATGCCCGTGGCGTGAAACTGATTGGCGCCACCGCGCACTACGTCACCGCCGACCTGGACGAAGGCCCCATCATCGAACAAGACGTCCAGCGGGTGGACCATTCGCTGTCGGCCGAAGACTTCACCGCCGCCGGCCGCGACATCGAATGCATGGTGCTGGCCCGCGCCGTGCGCTGGCACACCGAACACCGCGTGCTGGTCAACGGCCGCAAGTGCGTGGTGTTTCGTTAGCAGCAGCCAGCATGCCCCGCCAACCCTTGCCCCCAACCCCGCCACCGGCGCCTGCGGACAGCGCTGATGAGTTGGAAGCGGCCCTGTACGAAACGCTGAAAAAGGGAGATCTAGAAGCGTTCATGGCGTTGTGGGCGGACGACGACGAAATTGTCTGCGTGCACCCCGGCGGTGGCCGCGTCATCGGGCCGCAGGCCATCCGCGCCAGCTTCGAGGCCATCTTTTCCAACGGTGGCATTCCGGTGCAGGTTCAGCAGGTCCACCGTGTCGCCATCGGCGACAGCGCCTTGCACCATCTGGTCGAACGCCTGACGGTGCCGAGCAACAAGGGCCCGCAGACAGCCTGGATCATCGCCACCAACTGGTATGTCAGAACGCCGCTGGGCTGGCGGCTGGCGTCCCACCATGCCAGCCCGGGGCCGGAGCCCACCAACCCGGCGCCGGAAAATGGCGGCGCCGAGTGGTCCGGCACCCTGCATTGACCCCGCCCATGCGCAGCTACCGCGCGCCGCCCTGGCTGCCCGGCGGCAACCTGCAGACCATCTGGGCTGCCACCCGCGCACGGCGCCATGCCGGCAGTGCAGCGCCGACGTTCAACCGCGAACGCTGGACCACACCCGACGCCGACTTCATCGACGTGGACCACCTGCGTCGGCCCGATACCGCTGCGCCGGCCCAACACCACCTGGTGCTGTTCCACGGCCTGGAAGGCAGCAGTGCCAGCGCCTACGCGCAGGCCTTCGGCAGCCTGGCGCTGCAACGCGGCTGGGCCTATTCCGTCCCGCACTTTCGCGGCTGTTCGGGTGAACTGAACCTGGCGCCCCGTGCCTACCATTCCGGTGACTTTGAAGAAATCGGCTGGATCCTGCGGCAGCTGCGCCAGCGTTCAAGCGCCCCGCTGCTGGTGGCCGGGGTTTCGCTGGGCGGCAACGCCTTGCTGCGCTGGGCGCAGGAAGCCGGTGACAGCGCCACGGCCACCGCCGCCGCGGTGGCGGCCGTGTGCTCTCCCATCGACCTGGCCGCTGCCGGCGCCGCGATCGACCGCGGTTTCAACCGACAGGTGTACGCGCGCATGTTCCTGGCCACCATGAAGCCCAAGGCGATGGCCAAGTTGAAACAGCACCCGGGCCTGTTCGACGCCCAGCGCGTGACCGCCGCCCGAACCATCTACGACTTCGACAACGCCTTCACCGCACCCTTGCACGGCTATGCCGACACGCCGGACTACTGGAACCGGGCATCGGCCCTGCCACACCTGGGGCGGCTGCGCCTGCCCAGCCTGGTGCTGAACACCGGCAACGACCCCTTTGTGCCGGCGCGGGCCCTGCCCACGCAGACCAGCAACCCGCGGGTCACACTGTGGCGCCCGGCGCATGGTGGGCATGTCGGCTTTCCGCAGGGCGGCTTCCCGGGGCACGTGACCTACATGCCGCAGGCGGTGTGCGACTGGCTGGTGTCGCACGCGTAAGGGCATGAGCCGCAGATAGGACTTGCGTTAAGGTCCGACCATGGACGACATCGTCAAGGCCGCCATGGCCAAGTGGCCACAGGTGCCGCACTGCTACGGCTGGCTGGCGCTGGACGCGCGTGGCGACTGGTATATGCGCGACGACCGCACACAGGCCGCAGGCCCCTTTCCACGGGTCAAGGGCAGCCGCGTGCAACACGACAAGCTGCGGGCTTTCATCGAACGCAACTACGGCGCTGACGAGCGCGGCGCCTGGTATTTCCAGAACGGCCCGCAGCGGGTGTACTTGCAACTGGAAGCAGCGCCCTTTGTATGGCGCATTGAAGACACCGCCGGCTGGCCGCTGCACAGCCACACCGGGCTGCCCGCCGAGTTCAAGAGCGCCTGGCTGTGTGAGCAGGGGCGGCTGTTCCTGGACACCAGCCTCGGATTCGGGCTGGTGCACACCCTGGACATGGGACTGGCGGCGCAGGCCGTTGAAGCGGGGGCCTGGCAACCGCAAGAGCTGCCTTTTGCGCAGATGCCGGCGCGGTTTGGCTACGTGATGCAACCGGGGCCGGCGCTGGAATCGGCAGGCGACTGACGCGCCAGCCGCCAGCGGTACAGGTCAGTTGGGCGCGCTGGCAGCAGCTGCCGGCGGGTTGGGCACGTCGAACTTGGCGCCAGCCTGGTTGGTCATGTAGACCACGGCACGGCCGATTTCAACGTCGCTGTAGTCGCCGCCGCCTTGTGCGCCCATGGCGCCCTTGCCTTTCAGCGCGGAGGTCAGCAGCATGTCGTAGCCGGTCTTGATGCGCGGGCCCCAGGCGGCGACATCGCCCACCTTGGGTGCACCGGCAGCGCCTGATGTGTGGCAGGCCGTGCACGCGCCCTGAAAGACCTGCTCGCCGGTGCGCAAGACCATCGTCGCCGCGTCGCGCACTTCAACCGAACCGACCCGCTGCAGGCGTTGCGCCACGGCTTCGGCACCCAGCCCGGTGCTGCCCGCGGATGGTTTGGCGCCGAAGTTGACGTAGTTGACCAACAGGATGATGGCGATGATGGGCACCACAAACGACGCCAGCACAGCCCAGATCAGCTGCTTGGGCGTGCGGATAGGGCCTTCATGCGGCAGGTCGTGTGCGGCGTCGTGGTCCGATGCGTGTGCAGTGTCGTGCGATGAGCTCATGAAATCCCCAGAACCGGCGTTCACATTCAGGCCGCCAACAGCGGCGGCCGGTGCGCCAATCACGTAAACCCTCGATTATATCGGGCGCGAGGCCGGCCCCTTGAATCGAGCGGCCTGGGAATGTCAGCCCCTGGGCCACCAACCAACCAGACGCCCGCACTTTCAGCGCTGCCGCGGGTCCAGCGCGTCACGCAAGCCGTCGCCCAGCAGGTTGAACGACAGCACCAGCAGAAAGATCGACAGACCCGGCCAGATCGCCATCCAGGGCGCATTGTCGATGTAGTTCTTGGCGGTGTTGAGCATGCTGCCCCAGCTGGGCGCCGGCGGCTGCTGCCCCAGCCCCAGGAACGACAGGCTGGCTTCGGCGATGACGGCTGCGGCAATGGCCAGCGTGGCCTGCACCGTGACGGGTGCCACCACGTTGGGCAGCACATGGCGCAGTGCAATGCGCATCGGTGAATTGCCCACCGCTCGCGCCGCTTCCACATAGTCCTCGACCTTGATGTTCAGCACCTGCGCCCGCGTCAGGCGCACGAAGATGGGGGTGGCCGAGACACCGATGGCAATCATGGCGTTGGTCAGGCTGGGCCCCAAAAAGGCCGCCAACGCAATGGCCAGGATCAGGAACGGACAGGCCAGGAAGGCGTCGGTGATGCGCGAGATGAGGCTGTCCACCCAACCGCCCAGAAAACCCGCCGCCAACCCGATGGGCACGCCCAGCAGCAGCGAGATCGACACCGAGACCACGCCCGCCAACAGCGAGGCGCGGGTGCCCCAGATCACCCGCGACAGCACGTCACGCCCAATGTCGTCGGTGCCGAACCAGTGCTCGGCACTGGGCGCCTTGCGGATGGCGCTCCAGCTGGTGGCGATGGGGTCCTGCGGCGAAATCCAGGGCGCAAAAAGCGCCAGGGCAATGAAGGCCAGCACCACCACCAGACCGAACACGGCGGCGCGGCGGCGCAGCAGTCGGCGCCAACCGCGCCGCCAGGGGCCGACTTCGGCTGCTGGCGGCGCGGTATTGGGAAGGGCTGCAACAGCGGTCATGTTCAGCGCGGGTTCGTGATCAAGGGTTGAGAGGATTTCACCGGCATGGCCCCTATCGCCGCAGCCGCGGGTTGACGAGGAAATAGGCCATGTCGGCCAGCAGGTTCAGCAGGATGTAGGTGGTGGCCGTGACCAGCACCACGCCCTGCACCACCGAATAGTCACGGTTGAAGACCGAGTCGATGATGAGCTTGCCAAAACCCGGGATGGTGAACACCTGCTCGGTCAGCACCGCACCCGACAGCAGCGTGCCCAGCTCCAGCGCGCCCAGCGTGATGATGGGCGTCAGGGCGTTGCGCAGCGCGTGTTTCAGCACCACCGTACGTTCACTCAGGCCCTTGGCGCGCGCCGTGCGCACGTAGTCGGCCGACAGCACCTGCAGCATGGCGCTGCGGGTGTGGCGCATCAGCACGGCGGCGATGGCATTGCCCAGCACAAAAGCCGGCATCACCATGGCGGCCAGGTTGGCCTGCAGGTCTTCAAACGGGCTGACGTAACCCGATGCCGGCAGCCAGCCCAGCTGCACCGAAAACAGCATGATCATCAGGATGCCGAGCCAGAAGTTCGGCGTCGACAGCCCCCACAGCGCAAAGATGTTGGCCGCATGGTCCCAGGCGGTACCGCGGCCCACCGCCGCCACGATGCCGGCGGGGATGCCGACCACCAGCGCCACCATCATCGCCAGCAGCGCCAGTTCGACCGTCACCGGCAGCTTCTGCACGATGAGGTCCAGCACCGGCAACTGCGTGCGCACCGATTCGCCCAGGTCGCCACGCAGCACCCCGCCCACCCAGTACGCATAACGCACCGGCAAGGGCTCGTCCAGGTGCAGCTTGGTGCGCAGGTGGGCGATGACCGTGGGGTCCTGCTCCTCGCCGGCCAGGATCATGGCCGGATCACCGGGCAGCAGTTGCTGCAGCCCGAAGATCAGCATCGACACAAACAGCAGTGTCGGCACCAGCGTGGCCAGGCGCTTGACGAAAAACTCGAACATCTGTGGCGCCGTTCCTTTGTCGCAGTCAGGCGCTCATCAGTTCAGCTTCAGGCCCTGCAGGCGCGGCAGGCCGTCGGGAATCTCGCGTACGCCGCTGATCTTGGCGTTGTAGGCCCACAGCCAGTTGCGGTGGTACAGGTAGACGATGGGGTGCTCCTTGGCGATGCGCTGTGCGATCTGCTCGTACACCTTCTTGCGATCGGCCGGCTCGCGCAGCGTGCGCGACTGCTTCAGCAGCTCGTCGGTCTGGGGGTCGCAGTAGCCGGTGTAGTTCAGCGGCTGCTTGCAGCCGTAGAAGCTGAACAGGTTGCCGTCGGGATCGGCGCGGCCGCTCCAGGCCAGCACATAGGCCTCGAAGTCACCCTTGTCGGCCATGTTCAGCGAGGTGGCGAACTCGGTGGCCTGGATCTTCACGTCAAAACCCGCGTCCTTGGCCATCGCCTGCACCACCAGCGCCAGCCGCTGCGCGTCCGACGTGGTGGTGGTGACCAGCGTGAAGCTGGGGTTGGTCACACCGGCCTCCTTCAGCAGCGCACGCGCGCGCACCACGTCGCGCTTGGGCATGGGCACGCTCTTGGCGTAATAACTGTTGCTGGGCGCCACCCACTGGTTGCCCACCGCGGCCTCGTTGTCCATCACCACCTGCGCCAGTCCCTGGCGGTCCAGCGACAGCTCAAACGCCTCGCGCACGCGGGCGTCGCGGCCCAGCGGGTTCTGCTGGGCACGGTCGCTCTTGCCGATGTTGATGGTGATGCCCTGGTAGCCGATCTCGGTGATGCGCGTGGTCTTGAGCTTCTTGTCCTTCAGGATGCCGGCCATGTCGCTGGGTGCAACACGCTCGATGAAGTCGAGCTGGCCGGAACGCAGGTTGGCCAGGCGAACGGTGGCGTCGGTGATCGGCGTGTAGGTGATCTTGTCGAAATGCACCGCGGCCTTGTTCCAGTAGTTGGCGTAGCGCTCGAACACGATGCGGTCCTGCGCCACACGCTCGACAAACTTGAACGGGCCCGAACACACCGGCTTGGTGCCGAAGTTGGCGCCGCCGGCTTCAGCCGCCTTGGGCGAGACCATCATGCCGGCGCGGTCGGCCAGCGCGGCCAGCAGCGGCGAAAACGGTGCCGACAGGTTCAGCCGCACGGTGCTGGCGTCCACCACGTCGACGCTGCTCACCGGCGCCAGTTCGCCGCGCCGGTTCGACCCGGCCATGGTCTTGTGGCGCTCGATGTTGTATTTGACGGCGGCGGCGTCGAACTTCTCACCGTCGTGAAACGTCACGTCGGTGCGCAGCTTCAGCGTCAGCGCCTTGCTGTCGGCCGACCAGGTGTAGCCGGTGGCCAGCTGCGGCACGATGTTGAGTTTTTCGTCAATGTCCAGCAGCTTGTCGCACATCGCCGCAAACACGATGCGGCCGACATAGGTGCGGGCCAGCGTCGGGTCCAGGATGTCCGGGTCTTCGGCCAGGCCCACACGCAAGGTCTGCGCCTGCAGCGTCAAGGGTGCAACCGCCAACAAGGCGCAAGACACCAGGGAACCAAGGGTCAGCTTCATTCAGGGATCCTTCCAAAGAGTGGGTCAACAAAAAGCAAAGCTCATGCCACGGCGGCGGCGGTGCTCGCCAGCGCCGGCGGGGGTTTCAGAAACGCCGATTGCAGCCGCGCCAGACGGCGTTGCGCCGGTGTGTCACCGTCGCCACCGGGCAGGGGAGCAGGCGGCGCAATGTCTTGCCAGAAATGGCAGGCCACACCATGCCCACCCGCCAGCACCAGCGGCGGGGTTTCTTGCGAACAGCGCGCTTGGGCGTGGGCGCAACGGGTGTGGAAGTGGCAGCCGGGTGGCGGCGCCAACGGGCTGGGCACGTCGCCCTGCAACACCACACGCTGGCGCTGCAGGCCGGGCTCGGGAATGGGTATGGCCGACAGCAGGGCCTGCGTGTAGGGGTGGCGCGGCGCGGCAAACAGGTCCCGCTTGTCGGCGATCTCGACGATGCGCCCGAGGTACATGACCGCGATGCGCGAGGCGATGTGCTTGACCACCGCCAGGTCGTGGGCGATAAACATGTAGGCCAGGCCGAATTGGCGCTGCAGATCCTGCAGCAGGTTGACCACCTGTGCCTGCACCGACACGTCCAGCGCCGACACGGCTTCGTCGCAGACGATCAGTTTGGGCTCACCGGCCAGCGCCCGCGCGATGCCGATGCGCTGGCGCTGCCCGCCTGAAAATTCATGCGGATAGCGCCGCATGTGTTCCGGTGCCAGGCCCACGGTGTGCAGCAGTTCGGCCACACGCTGTTGTTCGCGCCCCGGGTGCAGGCGGTGCAGCATCAAGGGCTCGGTCAAGGTCTGGCCCACGGTCATGCGCGGGTTCAGCGACGAATACGGGTCCTGAAAGATGATCTGCATGGCGCGGCGCTGGGCGCGCAGCGCACCGGCGTCCAGCGCGCCCAGGTCGTGGCCGTCAAATTGCACGCTGCCGGCCGTGGGCTCGATCAGGCGCAGCGCCAGACGGCCCAGCGTGGACTTGCCACAACCCGATTCGCCCACCACGCCCAGCGTTTCGCCGCTGGCAATCTGCAGGTCCACGCCGTCGACGGCGCGCACGGCGCCCTTCACCCGGCCCAGCACACCCTTGCGCACAGGGAAATGTTTGACCAGGCCCTGAATCTGCAGCAGCGGCGCGGTCATGAAGCGACGGCCTCTACGTGCCCGGCCATCAGCACCTGCGGGTCCAGCGGCGCTTTCCAGCAGGCCGACTGATGCCCCGGACCCACGTCGCGCAATTCGGGCGCTTCGGCGCGGCACTGCGTGTCGGCAAATGGGCAGCGTTCGGTAAAACTGCAGCCCACGGGCAAACGCAAGGGGCTGGGCACCTGACCTTCGATGGACGCCAGCCGTGTGCGTTCACCGTGCAAACGCGGGATCGAGCCCAGCAGGCCCACCGTGTACGGGTGCTGCGGCTCATCAAACAGCCGCTGCACGGGGGCGCGCTCGACCACGCGCCCGGCATACATCACCACCACCTCGTCGGCCACTTCGGCCACCACACCCAGGTCGTGGGTGATCAGGATGATGGCGGCGCCGGTTTCAAGCTGCAGGGCACGCATCAGCTCCAGGATCTGCGCCTGGATGGTCACATCCAGCGCCGTGGTGGGCTCGTCGGCAATCAGCAGACGGGGCTCGCAGGCCAGCGCCATGGCAATCATGGCGCGCTGGCGCATGCCGCCCGACAACTTGTGCGGGTGTTCGTGGAAGCGCTGTTCGGGCGCCGGGATGCGCACCTTGCGCAGCATTTCCAGCGCCCGTTGGGTGGCTTCTTCGCGGCTGATGGCGCGGTGGCGCAGCAGGCCTTCCACGATCTGCTCGCCGATGGTGAACACCGGGTTCAGCGACGACATCGGCTCCTGAAAAATCATCGCCATGCCGTTGCCGCGCAAGTCCTGCATCTGCTGCGCCGGCGCGCCCACCAGTTCCTGGCCTTCAAACCGGATGGAGCCACTGCGGATTTGTCCGCTGGGGCTGGGCACCAGGCCCATGATGGACAACGAGGTCACGCTCTTGCCGCAGCCCGACTCGCCCACGATGGCCAGCGTCTGCCCTGCCTGCACCGAAAAACTCACACCCGCGACGGCCGCAAAGTCACCGTCTTCGGTGGTGAAGTGGGTCCGCAGGTCGCGCACTTCCAGCAGCGCGGTCATGCCGGGTGCACACCATGCAGCGCTTGAAATTGCTGCACCCGGGTCTCGATCTCGGCGCGGTCGGTCAGGCCCACCGCATCGTGCCGGCCCGCCAGGCAGGCGACAAAGGGCTGGTAGCGTTCCAGGCTCTTGCGGTACAGGCGCTGCAATTCAAGCAGCGGCTCGGCGTGGTCGTCCACCCGCAGGTCCAGTTGCAGGTGGTCCTCGTCGGCCTGGATGCGCAGGGCCGCTGCCTGCTTGCCGCGTTTGTCGCCACCGGCGGCTTCGCCCGCGGCCATGGCGGCCAGCAGGCGTTCAGCCAGCGGTTGGCCTGCCGTGTTGCGATAGGCCTGCGCCGTGGCGTCCAGCACCTGCGGCCCGGCCAGCATGTTGCCGGCCACGCTGAAGCCGTCGAACACCGCGTGTCCGCACCAGTCGATGCACGACGCGCCAGTGTGGGCCGCGCCGGCACCCGCCTTGGGCAGCACATGCAACTGCCGGTGGGCCTGCCCGGCGTCGGCGCTGGTCAAGGCCCGCACCACGTCTTCCGGCGTGTGGCCCGCTTCCAGCAGCGCCAGACCGGCCGGGCCGTACAGCGGATTCATCAGCGCCTGGGTGGCCACCGCACCGACGCCGCGCCGGGTGTGGGCACACAGCGCGCCGACGGCAAAAAAACGACTGGCAATGGCGATGCCGAAACAGCCTCCGTCGTCACGGGCCAGGATGGACCAGGTCACGGCTTTGGCCCGTCGACCGGGCGTCGCCCGGAGCCTGCTGATGCGGTCGCATGCCGGTGGCTGATCGGCCCCGCTACAGCGGTGCGCTGGGAAATGACCTGTCTGGCAACAACGGAGCGCATCGATTCGACCCGGCAGGGCGGCAGAACACAACCCTGCAATGTACAGGTGAGCGCGTGCCTGGTGTGGGTCGCGCCCAACGCGCTGCCATCCGAATGTTATCGGTCCAGCGGGGGTACAGCCCGGGTCAAGCCCCCGGCTGGGTTGCGAGCGCGCGCAGCAGGGTGCCGAACGACCCGCCGCGCAGCCTGGGCACACGCCCGCTAGAATGATTGAGTACCCGCGGCGACCGTGGTGAAGTGGATATCATTGGGCCCTCCGAAGGCTTAGTCGCAAGTTCGATTCTTGCCGGTCGCACCAAGTCGATCCATGTCAGGGCGCCGCCCGATGGGAGATCGCGCTCAAGTCAGCTTCATCGCCAACCCCTGCGTTGTTTGCGCAAGCGCCCAGGGGCACGCTGAAAAG
>JAHECB010000348.1 GCA_024641925.1 Betaproteobacteria bacterium | reverse complement strand
CCCGGCATCGCCGCAGCGGATACCGGCCGCGCCCCCGGGTTCAAGTCGAATCTGTAACCGCCGATAACAGACTGGCAAGCACGGCATGGGGCCGGTGCTGCTTGAGTGCCTTCGGCTGCCGGGGGCCTGCCCGCTATTCGGGGCGGGCGGCGGGCGGGCCGAACGGAGACCACTGCCGTGATTCCAAAGATCCGTCTGGGCGAACTGCTGATCCGTCAGGGCAAGCTCTCTGAAGAGCAGCTGCAGCACGCCCTGGTGCGCCAGAAACAGACCGGCCGACGCCTGGGCGCGGTGCTGCAGGACCTGGGTTTTGTCAGCGACGAAACCATCGCCAGGCTGCTGGCCGCCCAGCTGAAATTCCCCTACTTTGACCCGCGCCTGGAAAACGTCGACCAGGCCATTGCCCGCCGCCTGACCGAACTCCAGGTGCGCAAGCTGCGCGTATTGCCCGTGGGTGAACAGGGTGACCGCACTCGTGTGGCCGTGGTCGACCCCAACGACTGGGCCTCGATCGACGAGCTGCCCAAGCTGCTGCGCAGCGCCATCGACATCGAGCTGATCCCGGAATCGGGCCTGCAGTCCCTGATCGACCGCATCTACAGCGCCAAGGAGAGCATCCAGGGCCTGGCCAAGAAACTCAGTGACGAGCTGCGCAGCAACGACGTGGACGCGGTGGACTTCGGTGCCCTGGGCGCCCAGGTCGGCACCGAAGACGCCCCGGTGGTCAAACTGCTGCAAAGCCTGTTTGACGAGGCCGTGCGCGTGAAGGCCTCGGACATCCACATCGAGCCCATGGCACAGGCCGTGGGCATTCGGCTGCGGGTGGACGGCCACCTGCGCGCCCATGCCGAGTTCGAGTCACGCCTGGCGCCCGCACTGGCCTCGCGCCTGAAACTGGTGTCCTCGCTGGACATCTCCGAACGGCGCCTGCCGCAAGACGGCCGCTTTGTCGTGCAGGTGCGCCAGCAGACCGTGGACATCCGGCTGTCCACCCTGCCGGGCCAGTACGGTGAATCGCTGGTCATGCGGTTGCTGCTGAAAGACCCCATGCTGGCCTCGCTGGACCGTCTGGGCATCGCCCCGGCCGGGCTGGCGGCATTGCGCCAAGCGCTCACCAGCGGCTCCGGATTGGTCCTGGTCACCGGCCCCACGGGCAGCGGCAAGACCACCACCCTGTATGCGGCACTGGCCTCGCTGGACGCCGGCAGCACCAAGATCCTGACCGCTGAAGACCCGGTGGAATACCGGCTGCCCGGCATCACACAGGTCAACGTCAACGAAAAAGTGGGCCTGGGTTTTGCGCAGGTGCTGCGCGCTGCCTTGCGCCAAGACCCCGACGCGCTGCTGATCGGCGAGATGCGTGACGCCGATACCGTGGAAACCTGCATGCGCGCCGCCGTCACCGGCCACCTGGTGCTGTCCACGCTGCACACCAACGACGCAGCTTCGGCCGCTGCGCGGCTGATCGACATGGGCGCGCCGCCCTACATGGTGGGCACCGCGCTGCAGACCATCGTGGCGCAGCGTCTGGTGCGCCGCGTCTGCGGCGCCTGCAGCCAGCCGGCGCTGCTGACCCCGCAGCAAGGCGCCTGGCTGGACGTGCAACTGGGTGCCCATCAATGGGACGCCACTGGCCTGAAGCGCGGGCGCGGTTGCAGCCGCTGCCGCCAGACCGGGTTTGACGGCCGCCTGGGCCTGTACGAAGTGCTGCCCATGGACGAAGCCTTGATCAGCACCTTGATGCGCAACGACATGAGCGCCTTTGGCCAGGCCGCCCGCACCGCCTTGACCGGGCGCAGCCTGGGCAGCGAAGGTGCACGTGCGGCGCTGGCCGGCCACACCACCGTTGACGAGGCCATGCGCATCGGCGTACGCGCCCTGTAGGCGCCATGGCCGCCGTCGCGCAGTTTGACTTTCGCGCCCGCGACGCCAGCGGGCAGGAACACCGCGGCATGCTGGCTGCGGCGTCCAGCTCGGCGGTGGCCAAGGAACTGGCCACACGGGGCTGGACGCCGGTGGACATCAAGGCACGACAGGCGGTCAAGGCCGTCGCCAGCAAGCCGGTGGCGGCCAAGGCGCCAGCCGCCGTCGCCAGCGACGACGGCACCGTGGCCAGCCCGGCATTGAACTTCCGTCTGCCCACGCTGGGTGGCCCCGGCAAGAAGCGCTTGCAGCTGTCGCTGGGCATGGTGCTGCGCGAACTGGCTGCCCTGCTGCGCGCTGGCGTGCCGCTGATGCGGGCCTTGCACCTGTCGGGCGACAACGCCGCTGAACGGCCCGTGCGCGAAGCCATGCAGCGCATCAGCCGCGACCTGGACAATGGTCACAACCTCGTCAAGGCGGCTGAACACGAACACCGCAAGACCGGCCTGCTGACGCCCTATGACCTGGCCATGCTGCAGGTAGGCGAACAGACCGGCCGCCTGCCCGAGGCGCTGTCCGAACTGCACCGCCACCGCGAGTTCAGCCGCCAGACCGCCGAACAGGTGGCCGCCGCCGTGCGTTACCCGGCCTTTGTCATCTTGACCTGCGTGCTGGCACTGGTGGTGGTCAACATCTTTGTGATTCCGGCCTTTGCCCGGGTTTTTGCGCAGGCGCGCACTCCGCTGCCCATGCTGACGCTGACGCTGCTGGGGTTTTCCAACTTCATGTTGAAGTTCTGGCCCCTGCTGCTGGCAGGCGTGGCCGCGGCCGTGGTGGGCTGGCGCCGCTGGCTGGCCCTGCCGCGGGGCCGCCTGTGGTGGGACCGCCTCAAGCTGAAGCTGCCCGTGGTGGGGCCCATACTGGAGGGCATCGTGCTGGCCCGCCTGTCGGCGTCACTGGCATCCAGCCTGAGTGCGGGCCTGACGCTCAGCGAGTCCATCACCGTCACAGCCCGCACGCTGGACAACCAGTGGTACGAAACGCGGCTGAAACAGATGTGCGCCGACTTGGCGCGTGGCAGCTCCATTGCCGGTGCGGCGCGGGCCATGGGCGTGCTGCCGTCCACCCTGGTGCAGCTCTTTGCCATCGGCGAAGAGTCGGGCTCGCTGGAAGAGCTGATGCGGGAAATCTCGCAGCACTACCAGAGCAACGTCGACTTTGCCGTGAAACGGCTGTCGGGCACGCTGGAGCCCATCCTGATCTGGTTCCTGGGCATGTGTGTGCTGGTGTTGGCGTTGGGCATCTTCATGCCCATGTGGGACTTGGGGCGCGCTTCGATCAAGTAAGCACCCGAATCGGCGCGACGCGCCCGCCGGCACACCCAATCGGTCCTCAAGCCGCCGCCAGCCCAGCCGATATCTCCAGCATGTGGATCAACCATCAACCCGACATCGCCATGCGCAGCTTGCGCCAGCGCGGCTTCACGCTGGTGGAATTGATCACGGTGATCCTGGTGCTGGGTGTGCTGGCGGCCGTGGCGCTGCCCCGTTTCACCGACCTGCAGGCCAAGGCGCGGGTTGCCAAGGTCCAGGCCATGGCCGGCGCCCTGAACGCGGCCCAGGCCCTGGTCAAGGCCACGGCCATGGTCACGATCAAACAATGCGCCGCAGCCAGCGGCCAGAGCGTCGTGCTCGAAGGCGTGAGCATCGACCTGAATCATTGTTATCCCCAGGCCCTGGGCAGTTTCAGCGGCGGTGTGCTCGCCGCCGCGAACATCACCGCAGCCGAAGGCTGGTTTCTGGGCACCGCTGGCGGCGCCACCGCGGGGTCGGCGCTGCGCATCGACTTGATCGAAGCGCAGACGCCCGCCAACTGCGCCATCACCTACACCTCGCCTGCCAGCCTGTCGGCAGCGGGTGTGGTGGCCATTGACACCAGCGGCTGCTAGCAGGGCCCGCCCGCTTCAAAACTGCCATGCCAAAGCCCAGGTTTTCGACCCATCCCCTGCCGCTGCGCTGCCCAGAATGGCAGTTACATGAAGTCCGGACATGTGTTGCGGACGGCAGGCTGCCCGGGTGCATTGCATCCGGTCGTTTTCAACCCGCCCGTGACAAATCTAGCTTGTGGAGCACCTCGTGAACAGCAACCACTCTTACCGCACCGGCCTTCGCCCGGGCCGTAAACCGCAATCCGGCTTCACCCTGGTCGAATTGATCACCGTCATCCTCATCCTGGGTGTTCTGGCAGCCGTGGCCTTGCCACGATTTGCCGACCTGCAAGGCAAGGCCCGAGAAGCCAAGGTCAAGGCCATAGCCGGTTCCATTCGCGCCACCACCGGGCTGGTCAAGGCCAGCGCCATGGCCAATTCGGTGAGCTGTGCTGCAGCCACCGGCACCACGGTCTCGCTGGAAGGCCTGAGCGTGGCCCTGAACCACTGCTACCCGCAGGCGCTGGGCAGCTTCACCACCGGTGTGCTGGCTGCTGCCAACGTCAACGCCGCCGACGGCTGGGCCGTAGACGGCACCGACGGCGGTGCCGCCGCCGCCGG
>JAHECB010000347.1 GCA_024641925.1 Betaproteobacteria bacterium | reverse complement strand
CACCGGGCACCACCAGCTGGCCCGGCGTGCGCAGGCGCAGCATGCTGGTCACCCAGATCCGGTTGTTGCCGGCGTCCAGCACCAGCATGTCCCTGGGCGTCAGGCTGCGGTCGAGCACGCGCACGATGTCGGCGTAGTGCAAGGTGGCGTCGGCGGCCACCGTGGCGGGCAACACCCCAAAGCCGTGTTCGGCGTTGTTGGCGGCGATGGCGGCGTTTCGGGCCTGCTGCTGTTCCTGCCCCAGAGGCAAGTTGCTCAGCATGCGCAGCACGTCCGCCGAGTCACCGGTGATGGCCAGGTCCACCGGGTACACCCAGCCGGCATGACGTGGGTCGACATCAACTTGTGCAATGGTCTGGCGTGCGGGGTCGATCAAACCCTCGTCACGGAAACGCAGATAGTCCGGCCCCAGGCTGGCACCCAGCGCCACCACCAGGTCGGCACGGCCCAGCATGCGATTGGCGCTTTTGCTGCCCCAGGTGCCCAACATGCCCACGGCCACCGGCAAGGTTTCGTCGATGGCGCCCTTGCCGTTGTAGCTGGTGGCCACCGCCAAACCTGCACTGCTGGCCACCTGGGCGAGCAGGGCTCGGGCCTCTTCATTCATGACGCCCTGGCCTGCAATGATCACCGGGCATTGGGCCTTGGCGATCAGCGCAGACAGTTCGGCAACTGCGGTGGCATCGGGCCGGGCGGCGTGGTATTTCAGATAGCCCCCGGCGGGGTACAGCTTCACGCGCGACGCGGGCGTCTGCTCGGGCATCTCACGGCGGATGATGGGTGTCTTCATCACCAATGCGGCCGGCCCCATGCGCGGCAGTTGTGCGTGTTTGAAGGCCAGCTGCAGGCCATAAACCGCCTCGTGAGGCTCGGTGGCGTAGGCGCAGTACTTCGTCATGGTGCCCAGCACCGTGCGCACGTCGGCCGCGCCGTAGTCGCCGGTCATGGTCTGGTACACCCCGTACATCCCAAAACCGTCGTAACACGAGGTGTCGGTCAGCACCACCATCGGCGAGCCCGCAAACCGCGCCTCCAGAATGCCGAATGCACCTGTCGTGCTGGCAAAGGGGCCCTGCCCCATGAACACCCCGGGCTTGCCCGTGAGCTTGCCCACCACCTGCGCCATCACCGACGCCGCCTGCTCGCTGCGGGTCAGCACCACGCGAAACTTGTCGCGGACTTCATAGAACTCGTCCAGCATCCAGGTGATGCCCAAGCCCGGCAACGTGAAGGCCTGTGTGGCGCCGCATTCGATCAGCGCGGAAATAAGGGCCTGCTTGGTGGTCGTCATGGTGTTCCGGCGTGAATGAGGACTGGGGATTCCTACCGCTTTCGGCAGCCGCTGTGTCTGCAAAGCCGGTGGCAATTAGCCATCAGTGCAAGCGCTTGCAGTTACCATACGATTGCCAGGTCGGATTGTCAACGGTAGTTGCCAGGGTCTGTGTCAAAAGGCTCAGACGGCGGGGAATCGTTCTGCTGCAGCCGGCCTGCTGGCACTGGCCTGCACAGCATCGCCCAAGACTGCACAAGACTGGACAAGCCTGCAGCGGCGAGCCCTGATCACGCTAGCATCGCAACCCTTATGTCCCGTATTGCGCGATTCCCCCGCACCGCAAGACCTGACGCCGCGGCCACGCGCAAGGCACAGCCGACGCCCGTCCGAAGCTCGCTGGCCGACGTGGCGGCCCTGGCCGGCGTGTCAACGGGCACGGTCTCGCGCGCGCTTAGCCGGCCCGAAATGATCAGCGACGCCACCCGGCAAAGGGTGGAAGAAGCAGCGCTGCGCCTGGGCTATGTGGCCAACGGTGCTGCACGGGCACTTGCGATGCAGCGCACCATGACCATCGGCGCTCTGGTGCCTCGGTTCGGCAGTTCATCATTCCCGACGCTGGTCCAGGCGCTTGAAAGCACCCTGGCCGAAGCCGGCTACACGTTGCTGCTGTCGGCGCCGGACCATACGCGCGCCAACGACCCGGCCATCATGCGTTCACTCATTGAACGCGGCGTCGACGCGGTGGCCCTGCTTGGCTATGAGCACGAGCCCGACCTGCTGGCGCTGTTGGCGGCGCACCGTCTGCCCTTCGTGAAGATGTGGAGCCAGGGCGGTTCACGCGGGCCGGCGGTGGGCTTTGACGAAGCGCAGGCGGCGGCTCTGGTGGTGGATCATCTGGCCGATCAGGGTCACCGCCACCTGGGGTTCATCGGTGGCCGCACCGCTGACAACGAACGTGCTCGCCGCCGCTACCAGGGCTTGCTTCAAGCCGTGGCCCGGCGCGGCTTGACCCTGATACCCGACGCCACGCTGGAAACCGACTACGGCTTCCGTGAGGGCTTTGAAGCCACGCAGGCCTTGCTGGCGCGGCAACAACCCATCACCGCGCTGATATGTGGCAACGACTACCTGGCCACGGGCGCGCTGTCGGCGCTGAACCGCGCGGGCGTGGAGGTCCCGGATCAGCTTTCAGTAGCCAGCTTCAACGACAACGACTTTTCGGCCTATCTGCACCCGCCGTTGACCACGGTGCGCGTTCCCATCCGACAGATGGGCGAATTGGCGGCACGGCACTTGATTGCCGCACTTCAGGGCGGCAGTCCGACCTCGCCGCCGCCGCTGCCGCTGGAGTTGGTGGTGCGCCAGAGCACAGCGACCGCACCCGCGAGCACAGCCACCGTCAGGCGTCGGCCACCACGCGCGCAACCTTGAAGGTGCCCATGGCGGTGGCCACGACCTCGCCATTTGAATTGGTGATTTCACCTTCGCAGAACACCATGGACCGACCACCGCGACGCACCCGGCCGGCTGCCACGAGTTCACCGGTGGCTGCCTGCAGGTAGTTCAAGGTCATGCTTACCGTGACCACGCCCGTTTCGGGATGCAGGCTGCGCGCAGCGGACGCCATGGCCACATCCAGCAACGTGGCAACGGCACCGCCATGCACGCTGCCGAAGTGGTTGGTGATGTCCGGCCGGGAAGACAGGGCGACGCGGCTTTCGCCCTGCCCCCAGCTTTCGCTCTTCACGCCCACCAGATTCAAAAAAGGAACGACGACGCCAAAAAACTTGTTCATGGCCGCATTCTCCCGGATCTCGACGGTGGTGGTCTCGTGACCGGCAATGAACATCAGGATCAGGTTGCCCCGCAGTTCGTCATCGCTCAGTGCCAAGTCGCCGCGGGTGTCCTTGTCGCTGGCGGCCTGCATCAGGCCCAGCACATCGCGGATGATGCGCACCGGCACCGGCACCGGCACCGGCACCGGCAGCGGCAGCCACACTGAACTGTGCCGGGTTTCGTGGATGCCGATGGGCCTGCACTACGCAGCCATCCCTTTGCCAACGCCCGGTATCTCGAGGCGACCAGCGCTGCGGCTCCAGCCACCAGTCTTCTGCGATTGACGCCACGCTCTGGTGGTTTCGTAGGCCTGGCGCACAGCCTGACTGGATCGTTACGCAGTCCGGCCCGATCCCCCATCGGCTCAAGCAAGTGTTCGTTTTCATTGACCTGCCTCAGCGGCGCGTGGATTGCATTGACCTATACGTTCCACTTGCCATCAACCGGGAGACGAGACATGCAAGAGTACAAGCTCAGCCGCCGCATATTCCTCAAATCCAGCGGTGGTGCTGCCGCTGCCGTCGGATCGGCGGGCGCGGCGCTGGTACCGACAGGTGCTGAGGCCGCGACCCCCGCGGGCAGCACCTCGACAAACCTGACCTACCCGAAGCGCAACGTCGGCAAGGCCGGCGGCATGCCCGTCAACCAGGCGGTGAGCTTCAGCTACCCGGACCCGGGTTCTCCGTGTGTCGCGCTTCGCATCGGTTCGGCCGTACCTGGCGGCGTAGGCCCGAACCAGGACATCGTCGCCTACAGCGCGCTGTGCACGCACATGGGTTGCCCGGTGCAGTACGAAGGCGGAACGAAGGTCTTCAAGTGCGGCTGCCACTTCTCGATGTTCGATGCCGAACAGGGTGGGCAGATGGTCTGTGGCCAGGCCACCGAAGACCTGCCGCGCGTGCTGCTCGACTACGACGCGACGACCGACACCGTCAGCGCCGTCGGCGTCGATGGCCTGATCTACGGCCGCCAGGCCAACATCCTCTGAGGAGCGCACACCATGAGCACCACGATCAAGGATCGCATTGCGCTGCCCCCGAAGGACGCGCAGAAGACCAACATGAGCTGCCACTTCTGCATCGTGGGCTGCGGCTACCACGTGTACAAGTGGGACGCCAACACCGAGGGTGGCAGGGCCGCCGGGCAGAACGCGCTGGGTGTGGATTTCACCCGGCAGGTGCCGCCGCTGCAAATCACCATGACCAAGGCGATGACCAACACGATCAGCGATCACAGCGGCAAGCGCTGGAACATCATGATCGTGCCCGACAAGGGCTGCAGCGTGAACAGCGGCCTGTCGTCCACGCGCGGCGGCAA
>JAHECB010000346.1 GCA_024641925.1 Betaproteobacteria bacterium | reverse complement strand
GAACGTGTTGAAACAACCCGATGCGCGCGACTGGACCAGCCTGCCACCCGACACCAGCGACAGCACCGCCGGCCTGGACGACGGCATCCGTGGCCTGCGCGTGGCCTGGTCACCCGCCCTGGGCTACGCCAACAACGTGCACCCGGAGGTGGCCGCGGCCACCGCCGCCGCGGTGCAAAAGCTGCAGGACCTGGGCGCGGTGGTGGAAGCCGTCGACCCCGGCATCACCGACCCCTTGCACATCACCATCGGCCTGTGGTTTGTCGGCGCCTGGACCGTGTGGAACACACTCACCCCCGCGCAGCAAAACCGCACCGACCCCGACTTCCGCGCCGAGGCGATGCAAGGCCAACGCTACAGCGCACTCGACGTGCAGCGCCTGATGCTGGAACGCGGCGCCCTGGGTTCACACATGCGCCAGTTCATGCAGCGCTACGACCTGCTGGTGACCCCCAGCGTGTCGATACCGGCGTTTGACGCGCGAGCCGCCGGCAGCGTGCCCATGAACGACCGGGCCATGCTGGGTTGGACGCCGTTTTCATACCCCTTCAACCTCACGCAGCAACCCGCCATCACCGTGCCCTGCGGTCTGACCAAGGCCGGCTTGCCCATCGGCTTGCAGCTTGTCGGGCGCATGTTTGACGACGCTCTGGTGTTGCGAGCGGCGATGGCCTTTGAAAGTGTCATGCCTGTCAGGCGGCCGGCGATGGGTTGAGACCGCCACCTGTTTCCTGTTGAAAAGCTGCCAGCGCGCACGCTGGCCCCGCCCCAACACCGAGGACCCCGCCGTGACCACCAGCATCTACGAACAGGACCTGCCCCGCGTGCAGGCCAACTTTGCGCCGTTTTCGCCGCTGTCGTTCATCGAGCGCACGGCCCTGGTCTACCCCGACAAGTTGGCCGTCGTGCATGGCGCCCTGCGCCAGACCTGGGGCCAGACTTATGACCGATGCCGGCAACTGGCCAGCGCGCTGCAACGTGCCGGCATCGGCAAAAACGACACCGTGGCGGTGATGTTGCCCAACACACCGCCCATGGTGGAGGCGCACTTTGGTGTGCCCATGGCCGGCGCGGTGCTGAACGCCTTGAACACCAGGCTGGACGCCGAAACCATCGCCTTCATGTTGGACCATGGCGAAGCCCAGGTCGTCATCGTGGACCCGGAATTTGCGCCCACCATGAAGCGGGCGCTGGCCTTGCGCAAAGGCACGGCACCGGTGCTGGTGATCGATGTGGAGGACCCGCTGTTCACCGGCGACGCCGTACGCATCGGCAGCACCACCTACGAACAGTTCCTGGCCGGCGGCGACGCCAGCTTTGATTGGCAACTGCCCGCCGACGAGTGGGACGCCATCGCGCTGAACTACACCAGCGGCACCACCGGCAACCCCAAGGGCGTCGTCTATCACCACCGCGGTGCAGCCATGAACGCCGTCAGCAACGTGCTGGAGTGGGACATGCCCAAACACGCGGTCTATCTGTGGACACTGCCCATGTTCCACTGCAACGGCTGGTGTTTCCCGTGGACGGTGGCGGCGCGTGCGGCGGTCAACGTGTGCCTGCGCCGCGTGGAAGCAAAAGCCATCTTCGACGCCATGCGTGAGCACGGCGTCACCCACTACTGCGGCGCGCCCATCGTGCACGGCCTGCTGGTCAACAGCCCGGCCGAGATGAAGGCCGGCCTGCCCGCCGGCATCAAGGCCATGGTGGCGGGTGCCGCACCGCCGGCGTCGATGATCGAAGGCATGGAGCAGATGCAGTTTGACCTGATCCACGTCTACGGCCTGACCGAGGTGTACGGTCCGGCCACGGTGTGCGCCAAACACGCCGCCTGGGACGAACTGGACATTGGCGAACGTGCACGCCTGAACGCACGACAGGGTGTGCGCTACCACCTGGAACGCGACGTGCGAGTGCTGGACCCGGCCACGATGCAAGCCGTGCCGGCCGACGGCCAGACCATGGGTGAAATCATGTTCCGCGGCAACATCGCCATGAAGGGTTACCTGAAAAACGCAGCGGCCACGCAGGAAGCCTTCGCCGAGGGCTGGTTCCACAGCGGCGACCTGGCGGTGCAGGACCCCGACGGTTATTTCAAGATCAAGGACCGCAGCAAGGACATCATCATCTCGGGCGGCGAGAACATCTCGTCGATTGAAGTGGAAGACGTGCTGTACCGCCACCCCGCCGTGCTGGCCGCAGCCGTCGTCGCCCGGCCCGACCCAAAATGGGGCGAAACGCCCTGTGCCTTTGTGGAGCTGAAAGCCGACGCACAGGTCAGCGCTGAAGACATCGTGGCCCACTGCAAAAAACACCTGGCGGGCTTCAAGGTGCCGCGTGCCGTGGTGTTTGGTGAACTGCCCAAGACCAGCACCGGCAAGATCCAGAAGTTTGAGTTGCGCAAGCAGGCCGGGTCGGCCAAGGCAATTGACATCTGATGCTGAACGCCCGGCGGCGCAGTGTCAGCGGCGCGGCGCCAGCAACTGCTGCACCAGCGGGTGCAACACACGCCGCTCGCTGTTGATGGCGAAGTAGTACTCCTCGACCCCCGTGCACTCGCCGATGCGCCGCACCTGGTAGCGCTGCACCAGGTCGTCGTGCACCAGCACCGGGGCGGGGAACACGCCCATGCCGCCGCTGGCAAAGATCTTCAGCAGCGCGCTGTCTTCAAATTCACCCACCACACGCGGTTGCACGCCCAGGCGCTGGAACCACTGGTCCAGCTGCAAACGCACGGCCGCGTGGTGCGACGGCAGCAGCACCGGCACCTGGGCCAACGACGCCGGAAAACCGCGCCGTGCCGCGCTGGCCCACACGGGCGGTGCGTACCATGCCACCTGCGAGTGCGCCAGCGCATGGCTGTACAGCCGCAGGTTGGGGTTGGGCGGCGCGCCGCGATCGGCCAGCACCACGTCCAGCCGGTGCAGCGCCAGGTCGGCCAGCAGGTCATCAAAGTCGTCTTCATGACAGATCAGGCGCAGATCAGGGCTGGCCGTCACCGGCTCCAGCAGGCTGCGCACCGCCAGTTTGGGCAGGCCGTCCGACAGGCCCACCACCAGGCGCCGTTGCGGCGTGCTGCGGGCCGTCTGGCCGATGAGTTCGGGCAGTTGTTCGCCCAGCCTGAAAATTTCATCAGCCTGGCGCAGCGCCGCCTGGCCGGCTTCGGTCAGCGCCAGCCCCCGGCCTGCGGGCCGCAGCAACTGGTGGCCCAGGGCGCGTTCCAATTCCCGTACCTGCGCGCTGATGGTCTGCGCCGCCACGTCCAGCCGCGCCGCCGCCTTGGCCACGCCACCTTCATGGGCAACCACCCAGAAGTAATGCAGGTGACGGTAGTTGAAACGTGCGCTCATGAGCTGGGGACCCTCCCGTTTTTACGATGTAAAGCGCAAGCATTGTCCTGTTGTTTCGAATCGATTGCCTGCTTATGGTCAACCCCGTCCCAAAGTCTCAACGGAAGGAGTCGCCATCATGCAAGTGCTTTTTGAAACCCGAAGCCCGGACGCAACCACCCTGCGGCACCGAGCCGAAGCCCGGGCGCGTTTTGTGATGCGGCGCATGGCCGGCTTGTCGCCGCGTGCCCGCGTCTGCCTGACCGACCTGAATGGCCCCCGGGGCGGCCAGGACAAGCAGTGCCGTGTGGAACTGAACATGCCCGGCAGCGCAGCCGTGGTCGTGACGGCCGTGGCACCAGACTGGATCCGCGCACTCGACAAGGCGCTGGCGCGCGCAGCACAAGCCTTCTGGCGGCTCAGGCGCCGCGGGTCGGCGGCCCGACGACGGGCGGCGGCAAACTTCGCCTCTATGGAAGATAGCATCGGCACTCTGGCCCTGGAGAAATCGCATGCGTCGCTATGAACTCAACAGCCCGCAGGCCGCAGCCCGCATCGTCGCCCTGACCATGTTGGCCGACGGAGCTATCGGCCAGCGCGAACTGGACGTGCTGCAGCGTTTCCGCGCCGCAGCGCAACTCGGCCTGCACGACGCCGACCTGCGCGCGGTGTTGATCGCCCTGTGTGAAGACCTGCTGGTGGGCGCCAATCCATCCTGGGCGGGCGCCCACAGCATCGACGCACTGTCCATCGCACGGCTGCTGGATGAAGTGGACGATGCCGACCTGCGCGAGCGCGTGCTGGCCTTGTCGCTGGCGGTGGCCGAGGCGGACGAAACCGTCAGCGACGGCGAGGCCTTTGTGCTCACCCGCGCGGTGGAGCAATGGGGGCTGCAGGCGCGAATGTTCCAGCTTCCAAGCGACCGCCTTGCAGCCTGACGGCCTGCACTTGAAGAACCGCACTTGACAAGTACCCGATGAAGGTCACCGCATGAGTTGGTTGATGTTGCTGGCCGGCCTGGCAGCGCTGGTGGCCGGTGCCGAGTTGCTGGTGCGCGGCGCGTCCAGGCTGGCGGTGTCCATGGGCTTGTCACCGCTG
>JAHECB010000089.1 GCA_024641925.1 Betaproteobacteria bacterium | reverse complement strand
GCATGCCCTTGACGGCCTTTTCAAGGGCGCGGCCGGGGTGCCGGGCCTGCATGTCCTTGAACGAAGTGGCGCTGAGGCCACCCGGGTAGCCCGAGTGCCGGTAGTAGATCTTGTCCGTGGCCTTGGCCCCGGTGACGCGGATCTTGTCGGCATTGACGACGATGATGAAATCACCGGTATCGACGTGAGGCGTGTAAATGGCCTTGTGTTTTCCGCGCAAACGGCGTGCTGCTTCGCTGGCAATACGTCCGAGCACCTTATCGGTGGCGTCAATCACAAACCACTCGTGCTTCACCTCGGCCGGTTTGGCGCTGAAGGTCTTCATGAGTGTCTTTCTGCTGGTGCGCCACCACATCGCGACACACAACCTTTCGGAATTACTGCCCCATGCAGCTTTGGCAAAAAATCGCGCGACGCCCGCCAGGAACTGTTTTTCAATCGAACCGCCCCGATGCGGGGGCTGTCCGCAGCCTCTGGCCTGCGTCAACAAGAATCGTGCTCGACCGTTGATATCTCAGCGAAACATCGCCATGAAGCCGCCGGTCAAGCTGCCAAAACTTCCCGGCCGAATCCGGAAAAGCCTTTGATTGTATATCGAAACAGTGTCAGTCTGCGTTGGTGCTTAGGGCCACAAGGGAGCCCCTCGGTCGCCCACCGGCCTTGGCGACGACTCATCCTGAAACATTTGACCTCGTCGTCAGACCGCCGCAACAACCGGACCGCAGCCGGTTACCAGCCCCTTCGGGCAATCGTGATTTCTGGCCGGCACCAGAAGCCACCATGCCCTCGGTCGCCGCGTGATCACGGGATGGCACCGTCGCAAGCAAGCCGTAACATACGCGGCGCGGTGTTGACCCTGCCGACGCTGTGCACCCGACTCCATGCCCAACCCGCCCACTTCTGATCTTTCATGCCATCTGCCTTGAGCTGGTTCCTTGCAGCCGTTTCAATCGCCCTCCTGGCGGGCGCCCTGTGGCTGCGCTTCGGTGGCCGTGCCAAGCCACGCGCCAAGCCACTGCCCAACGAGTGGACGTTGACGGCACGACCCGTATTCACGGTTGATGAACGCCGCGTTTACCGCCAGTTGCGCGAAGCATTGCCGCACCATGTGGTGCTGTCCAAATTGCCACTGGTGCGCTTTTGCCAGCCCACAGACCCCTCGCAAGTTCGCTACTGGTACGAATTGCTGGGCTCCAACCATGTCAGTTTTGCCATTTGCAGCGCCAATGGGCGTGTGCTGGCGGCCATCGACCTGGAACAGGATCGCCACACCTCGCGCCGCTCGGTCAAGATCAAGCAATCCATGCTGGCGGCCTGCAAGATACGTTATCTGCGCTGTGCGCCGCACGAACTGCCTTCGCTGCCCGAACTGCAATTGCTGGTTCCCGTCACCGGTACGGCTGCGCGTGCGCCGCAGTCTGCGCCGGCGCGCGCTCCGGTACGCGATGTTCTGCACGCCGCGACAGCGTCGCGCCGGCGTGAACGCGCAACACTGTGGCAGGACTCCAACTTCCTGCAAGACTCGTTTTTCGGCAATGAAACAGGCGGTCGGGTCGACACCGGCGCCAGCGCCTTTGGTGCACTCAACACCCAGAGCGGTTTTAGCCATTCGCGAAGCGGCATGAGCGTGCGTGAAATCCCCGATGCACCCATGGAGTCCGGCGGCGTGATCAGCGACACCGCAGGTTCGTGGCTGCGCCATTGACGCCCTGCCCTGCCCCCGGCAAGGGGTGCAGATGACCACAGTCTCGGCTGCCGCCGATTTCAGCCAACTTGATCCGCAGCAGGTGCTGGACGCCTTGCAGACCGTCGGTCTGCACGGTGACGGCCGTGTCCTGCAGCTGAATTCGTATGAAAATCGGGTTTTCCAGGTCTTCTTGGAAGACGGCGCTGCCGTGGTGGCCAAGTTCTACCGGCCCGGCCGCTGGAGCAACCCGCAGATTCTGGAAGAGCATGCATTTGCCCTGGAGCTGGCGGCCGCTGAAGTGCCCGCCATTCCGCCGTTGGTTCTGCAGCCCGACGACATGCCCCAGGGCCTGGTGTTGCACGGTGCGCCGCCGACGCTGGCGTGCTGGTCGCCGGTAAGCCCCCGCCAAGCCGGCGCCGCCCCCGGCGAGTTGCGGTTTACCGTGGCCGCACGATGCGCCGGTCGCGAGCCGGAACTTGAAGACCCGGCAGCCATGCGGCAGCTGGGCCGCTTCATCGGCCGCATGCATGCGGTGGGCCGGCTGAAACCGTTTGCGCATCGACACCACCTGCAGCCGCGAGCCGACGGCCGGCAGGCGCTGCAGGCCTTGCTGCAGGGTGGCTTTGTCAGCGACGCTGAACGCCCGGCCTGGCAGCAGGCCTGCGAAACGGCGCTGCAACTCGCGGCCGAGGCTTTCGAGAACAATTTCAGCGCGGAAGCGCCACTGGTGCAGCTGCGCTTGCACGGCGACTGCCACCTGGGCAATGTGCTGTGGCGGGCCAATGCCGAAGGCGGGTCACCCCACGTGGTGGACCTGGACGACGCCATGCAGGGCCCCGCCATGCAAGACCTGTGGATGCTGGTCTCGGGCGACCGCAGCACCCTGGCGCAGCAGCTGAACCTGCTGCTGCAGGGCTACGAAGACTTCTGCGACTTTGACGACCGCGAACGCGTGCTGATCGAGCCGCTGCGCACATTGCGCATGGTGCGGCACAGCGCCTGGCTGGCCGCACGCTGGACCGACCCGACCTTTCCGCTGAACTTTCCCTACTTCGGCAGCGCCGCCTACTGGAGCCAGCAGACGACCCAGCTGCGCGAGCAGATCGAGGCAATGGAGTCTGCCGCTGAATGATGCGGTGAGGTGCGGTGCGGGCCCAGTGCCCCGCACCGCGCTCAGTTGCCGAGGGTCAAGCCGTCAGCAGCGCATTCACGCGCCGCACGTAGGCTGCCGGATCTTCCAACTGCCCGCCTTCGGCCAGCATGGCCTGGTCAAACAGGATCTGCGCCAGGTCGTCAAAACGCTCACCCCCATCGGCACTGTCCAGCCGCTTGACCAGCGCGTGCTCGACGTTGACCTCCAGCACCGGCTGCGACTTCGGCGCCTCCTGCCCCGCCTGTTTCAACAAGCGCGACAAGTGCGAACTCATGTCGCCCTCGTCCACCACGATACAGGCGGGTGAATCCACCAGCCGTGTCGTGGTCCGCACATCCTTGGCGCGGTCTTTCAAGGCTACCTTCAGGCGCTCGATCAGGGGCTTGGCGGCCTCGGCGGCGGCTTCAGCCTGTTTCTTTTCCTCTTCGTCCTGCAGCTTGCCCAGGTCGACACCACCCTTGGCCACACTGGTCAACGCCTTGCCGTCAAATTCATACAAGTGGCTCAGCATCCACTCGTCCACACGGTCGATCAGCAGCAGCACCTCGATGCCCTTCTTGCGGAAGATCTCCAGCTGCGGGCTGTTCTTGGCGGTGGCCAGACTGTCGGCGGTAACGACATAGATCTCTTCCTGGCCTTCTTTCATGCGCGACACGTAGTCTTCCAGGCTGACGCCGCTGTCGGCGTGGGTGCTGGCAAAACGGAACAGCTTGGCCAGGCGCTCGCGGTTGGCGTGGTCTTCGCCGATGCCTTCTTTCAGCACGGTGCCAAACTGTTCCCAGAAGGCCGCGTAGGTCTCTTTCTGGTTTTCGGCCACGTCTTCCAGCATGGACAACACCTTCTTGGTGCTGCCGTCGCGAATGGCCTTGACGTCGCGGCTTTCCTGCAGCAGTTCGCGGCTCACGTTCAGCGGCAAGTCGGCGCTGTCGATCACACCCTTGACGAAGCGCAGGTACACCGGCATCAGCGCCTCGGCGTCGTCCATGATGAACACGCGTTTCACGTACAGCTTGACACCACCGCGCTTGTCACGGTTCCACAGATCAAACGGCGCCTTCTTGGGAATGAACAGCAGCTGCGTGTATTCCGTGCGACCTTCCACGCGATTGTGCGTGTAGGCCAGTGGCGCATCGGTGTCGTAGCTGATCTGCTTGTAGAAGTCCTGGTACTGCTGGTCGGTGACTTCGCTTTTTGGGCGCGTCCACAGCGCCGCAGCCTTGTTCACCGGTTCCCACTCGTCAGTGGTGACCTGCTCTTTTTTCTCTTCGTCCCACTCGGACTTGGCCATCAGCACCGGCAGGCTGATGTGGTCGCTGTACTTGCTGATGATGGACTTCAGCTTCCAGGCCGACAGGAACTCTTCTTCGCCGTCACGCAGGTGCAGGATGACATCGGTGCCGCGCTGCGGCCGGTCGATGGTCTCGACCTCGAAGTCGCCCGTGCCTTCGCTGCTCCAGCGAACGCCGTCAGCGGCGGGTGCGCCGGCACGGCGGGTTTCCACCGTCAAGCGGTCGGCCACGATGAAGCCGCTGTAGAAGCCCACGCCAAACTGCCCGATCAGGTTGGCGTCCTTTTTCTGATCGCCTTCCAGCTTGGCCATGAATTCGCGCGTGCCGCTCTTGGCGATGGTGCCCAGATGCGCCACGGCCTCTTCGCCGCTCATGCCGATGCCGTTGTCGCGGATGGTGATGGTCTTGGCTTTTTCGTCAAACCAGACGCGCACCTCCAGGTTAGGTGCGTCTTCAAACAGGGCGTTGTTGTCCAGCGCCTCAAAACGCAGCTTGTCGCAGGCATCGCTGGCGTTGCTGACCAGCTCACGCAGGAAAATTTCCTTGTTGCTGTACAGGCTGTGGGTGACGAGGTGCAGGATCTGCTTGACCTCGGCCTGGAATGACAGGGTTTGTTTGTCCATGGTCGTCAATGTAGTGTTGGGATTGGGTGCGGCGGCGCAAAGCCCGGCATCGCATCAGGCACCTGGGGGCAGGAAGCCCTATTTCAAGCGCCAGGATTTTGCATGCGCAGGCGGCGCGCGGATTCTTCGGCCTGGGCGTCGTCGATTTCACGCACCACGCTGGCCAGGTCCACTGGCTTGCTGGATGCCTGGTGGCGGCCGGTCAACACGCTGTCGGTGCTGAGCAGGCCTTTTTCATACAGCGCCCAGATTTCCGGGCCGTAGGCCGTGTCCAGCAAGGCCGGTGCACTGCGGCCGAAAAAGTCGCGCAGGTTGTCCACGTCGCGCAGCAGCAGACGCTGGGCGTGGTTGTTGCCGGCGGCGTCCACGGCCTGCGGCAAATCGATGATCACCGGGCCGTCGGCCGCCAGCAGAATGTTGAACTCCGACAGGTCGCCGTGGATGACCCCGGCGCACAGCATGCGCACCACTTCCCGTATCAGCGAACTGTGGTGCAACACCGCCTCTTTGGCGGTGAAGATGCTGTCGTTCAGGCGCGGCGCGGCGTCGCCATCGGCGCCCGTCACCAGCTCCATCAGCAGCACACCTTCCATGAAATTGTGCGGCTTGGGCACCCGCACACCGGCGGCGGCCAGGCGGTACAGCGCGTCGACTTCGGCGCTTTGCCAGGCGGCTTCCTGGGCCTGGCGGCCAAAACGCGTGCCCTTGGCCATGGCGCGGGCCTGGCGCGAGTTTTTCACCTTGCGGTTCTCGGTGTAGTCCACGGCCTGGCGAAAACTGCGATTGGTGGCTTCCTTGTAGATCTTGGCGCACCAGGTGTCGCCGCCGCGGCGCACCACGTACACCTCGGCTTCCTTGCCGCTCATGAGCTGGCGCACGACGGTGTCGATCAGGCCTTCATCAACCAGGACCTGCAGGCGAGGGGGTGCTTTCATCCGGCGATTCTGAGGCCTGAAGGAGGCCAGCACTTTGGGCACCCATGTGCAAAGCGCAGGTTGCGCGGGGACGCACGGGAAAGCGCGCGTCGGCCCGACCGGGTCGTCGAACGGCGCCGCCAGTGTCAGCGCGCGGCCAGGTCCGGCAAGGGCACCAGCGCCCAGCCCGCCGCTGCCAGCGCATCCCGCACCGCCTGCGCCGTGGCCACGGCTTGGGCGTTGTCACCGTGCACACACACGCTGCCGGGCCGGCACGGCAGACGCCTGCCGTTGATGGACACCAGCGCCTGGCCTTCCACCATGGTCATGACATGGCGGGCGCTGTTGTCGGCACCGTGCACCATGGCCTGTGGGTGCCCACGCGGCACCAGGTGGCCTTCGTCGGTGTACTGGCGGTCGGCAAACACTTCCTCCACCACGGGCAGGTCACAGTCCTGACCCGCTCGCACCAGCGCCGACAGCGCAGGCGCCAGCAGGATCAGGCTGGGGTCGACGGCCCGCATGGCACGTGCCACGCAGCCCGCCGCACCAGCATCTTCGCTGGCCAGGTTGCTCAAGGCGCCGTGAGCTTTGACGTGCGTGACGCGGTGGCCTTCGGCGGCGGCCACGGCCTGCAGCGCGCCGATCTGGTAGACCACCATGGCTTCCAGCTCGGCAGGCTTCAGGTCCATGCGGCGGCGGCCAAAACCCTGCAGATCCGGGTAACTGGGGTGGGCGCCGATGCTGACGCCATGGCGCTGGGCCGTGGCCACCGTCTGGCGCATCACCAGCGGGTCGCCGGCGTGGAAGCCGCAAGCCACGTTGGCCGAATTCACCAGCTGCAGCATCTGCTCGTCGCGGCCCATGGTCCAGGCGCCGAAAGATTCGCCCAGGTCGGCGTTCAGGTTGATGCGCTTGTGCTTTGGGCTCATGGGTCGGTTTTCCGGTTTCAGGACAGCGGCCCGTCGCCGCTTTGGGCGTCCATCATGCCGCTGATCAGGTTGTGGGCATAGAGCGCACGCTCGTCAACCGCGCCGCCGCTGCCCAGGCCCACGATCTGGCGCACCCAGGCGGCCAGCGCTTGCTGCTGGGCGGTTCTGGCCGCCAGCGCCTGCGCCCGCGTCACGCGCTGAAAACACACGGTGTCACCCGGCCGCAGGTGCGCCAGCCGCGGCAGGTCAGCTGCAATGACGGTGGCGATCTTGGTGTAGCCGCCAATGGTCTGCGCATCCACACCCAGCACGATGGGCTGGCCCGCACCGGGCACCTGCACCGCGCCCGGCGCCACGGCTTCTGAGACGATGTCGGCACCGAGCCCGTCGCGGTGCGCCAATGCGGGCCCCTGCAGGCGCAGGCCCATGCGGTCGGCGTCGCGGGTGACACGGTATGCGCCGCTGGTGAACAGCGCCCAGGCCTCGTCGGTGAAGTGCTGGTCTTGCGGGCCGGGCAGTACCCGCAGCGGGCCGGTCTGGTGCACAAAGGGCATCTTCGATTGCCGTTCAGGCTCCGGCACAGCACCTACCGGCAGGCGGTCGCCTGCCTGCGGTGCGCGGCCATCAATGCCGCCCAGCGCGGCGCGCGCATAGGTGGACCGGCTGCCCAGAACCCGGTTGACTTCAACACCGCCCGCCACGGCCACATAACCCACACCCGTTCGACAGGGGCCCAGTACCAGTTGCTGGCCAGGCTGCAGGCAGATGCCGCGCCAGGCCGCCAGGGGCGTGCGCTGGCCATCTGCCAACACCAGCACGGGTTTGAAATTTCCAGCCACGGCCAGGTACACGGGCTGGTCCAGTGCACGCAACTGCGGACCGACCAGGCCCACTTCCAGTACCGCCAGGTCCTGCGCCTGGCCCAGCAAAGCGTTGGCGCATGCCATCAACACCGGGTCGGCAGCACCAGCCAGCGGCACCCCGATGTCGCGGTGGCCGAAGCGGCCCAGGTCCTGCACAGTGACGGCCACGCCAGCGTCGACAAACTCCAGTTGGCCCGTCATGGCGTGCCCGGACCCGGTATCAGCCAGTCGGCATGCACGATCTGCCCTGCGGCACTGCGCGCTTCGAGTTCGTCAAACTGCCCACGCTCCACGGCAAACCAGGTCACGTCGTCGCCGCTGCGCAGCCAGGCAGGTGATTCGGCGGCGGCATCAAACAGACGCAAGGGCAAGCGTCCCAGCAGATGCCAGCCACCGGGGCTGCGCCAGGGGTACACGGCGCACATGCGGCCGGCAACCGCCACCGATCGCTCAGGCACCGACGTGCGCGGTGTTTGCAGCCGCGGCACGTCCAGCGCGGCCGGCAGACCGCCCATGTACGGAAAGCCGGGCTGAAAGCCCAGCATGTAGACCCGAAAGACGGTGCTGGTCATCAACTGCACCACGGCTTCGGGCGACAAACCGCGGGTGTCGGCCAGCGCCTGCAGGTCGGGCGCAAATTCGCTGTCAAAACAAACCGGCAGGCGCCAACGCCGGCCGGCTTGCAGCTGGGGTGCCACGCTGCGCGCCAGGTCCAGCAAGGCCTGCTGGGCATCGGCCGTCACGTCAACGTCGGGCTTGAGCTTGAAGTGGACCGTCAACGTGGTGTAGGCCGGCACGGTCTCCAGCACATCAGGCCACTCGGCGCGCACTCGGGCCTGCGCAAGCGCCTGTGCCAGGCCTTGCACACGTGCCTGCGTGGTGGTGTCGATAACCTGCCCGAATTCCACGATCCAGGCCGCATCGCCCAAGGCGTGCAGCCTGGGGTACGGTGCCGACGCGGGACTGTCAGACATGAATGCAGCGCCGCCTTCAGCGCCGACCCAGGCCCAGCCACATCACCGTGGCCACCACCAGCAGTCCGCCGGCCACCTGCGCCAGGGCAATCGATTGGCCCAGCACCACCCAGGCCAGCGCCAGCGCAAAGATGGGCTCGATGTTCATGATCACCGAACCGCCCACCACCCCCAGCCGCGGCAGCACGGTGAACATGATGGTGAAAGCCGTGCCGTACAAAAAGGTCAGCGCCGCCAGCGCGCCCCAGCCCATCGCCGCCTGCGGCCAGTGGAACCCGCCATTCATCTGCGCGCCCACACCCACCACCACGGCCACCAGGGCCAGGGTGCTGAAGGTGCGCAGGCGGCCATCCAGACCGCCAGCTTCGTGCTGGGTCAGCACCAGGGCCAGCCCGAACAGCGCAGCGGCCGCCACGGCAAAAGCCACGCCCACCCCGATGTGCCCCCACTGCAACGCCGCCCCCAGGCCGGATGCTGCGCCCAGCACGTCCAGCGCCATCGCCAGGCCCAGCAGCAGCACCGGCATGGCCAGCAGCACCCGGCGTTCGGCACGGTGGCCGTAAAACACCCGCGCCCACAAGGCCGTCCACAAGGGGTAGGTGTTGAAGGCCAGCAGCGCCAGCGCCACTGGCAGGCGGGCCACGGCCGAATACAGGCACAGGCTTTGACCGGCCACCAGCAGGCCCATGGCCGGCAGGGCCAGGCGGTGCCGCGGCGCCAGGGCCAGCGGCACTTTCATCCACCACAGGATCAGGCCCACCACCACGGCCGTGACGGCACTGCGGGCGGTGACCGCGGTGGCCACGTCAACGCCGTTGTTGAAAGCCAGGCGCGCCGCAACGTGGTTGGCGCCCATCATCATGGCGATCAACAACAGCGTGGCAAAGGCGGCCTTGGACAAAGGTGCAGCCACCGCGGCGACGGCAGCGGTCACAGGCAATGGGCTGGTGGAAGTGGCGGCAGGCGTGGCGGCAGACATGCCGTGATTGTCAGGCTTGGCAGCAACGGCCGCGCTAGCCCGCGCCTGCCGGCTGCCCGCGGCGTGTCAGTGCGGTGCCAATAACCAGCGCCGCGCACGCTGGACGATGGGCCGGTCCACCATGCGCCCGTCCAGCAGCACGGCGCCCAGGCCGGCCGCGTGTGCCGTGTCGTCGGCGTGCACCACCCGCGCCGCCCAGGCGCGCTCTTCAGCGCTGGGCGAAAACGCCCGGTTCACCACCGCCACCTGAGCAGGGTGGATGCACAAGGCGCCGGTGAAACCCATGGCGCGGGCGGTCTGCGCGGATTGCTCGAAGGCCTGAATGTCTTGCACCTCGGCAATGCTGGCGGCCAAACCCCAGCACTGCAAGCCCATCGCATGCGCGCAGGTCAGCACCTGGCTGGCAGGCCAGGTCAGCGCAGCGGGTGCCGGCGCCACACCCAGGGCCGCGGCATAGTCTTCAGATCCAAAGGCCAAGGCACAGAGCGCCGGGTGTTCCGACAGCGCCTGCGCCACCAGCACACCACGCGGTGTTTCCAGCAGCGCCACCACCGGCGGCGCGCTGTCGCCGGCATGGGCGGCCAGCGCGTTGGCAAACAAGGCCAACTGCTGCGGCTGCTCCAGTTTGGGCAGCATCAGCGCCGAGACCTGGCGCCAGGGCAGGTCCACAAAATCGGCACGCCACTGGTCGGGTTCACTGTTCACACGCAGCACCACCGTGGCGCCGCGGGCCGCCAGGTCGCTGATGGCAGCGCGCGCCATCACGCGGGCTTCGGCCTTGCGATCGGGCGGAATCGAATCTTCCAGGTCCACCACCAGCGCGTCGGCGCCGCGCTGCGTGGCCTTGGCCAGCAGATGGCTGGCAGTGGCCGGCAGAAAGAGCAATGACCGCAGCGGCGGCAAGAGACTCATGTGGGCAGAAAACCTTCAATCGACAGGTACCGCTCGCCAGTGTCGTAGTTGAAACCCAGCACCTTGCTGCCGGCCGGCAGATCAGGCAACTTCTGCGCAATGGCCGCCAGCGTGGCGCCGCTGCTCAGGCCCACCAGCAGGCCTTCTTCGCGCGCACTGCGCCGCGCCATGTCGCGTGCCGCGTCGGCCTCGACCTGGATCACCCCGTCCAGCAGCGCCGTGTGCAGGTTGGCCGGCACAAAACCCGCACCGATGCCCTGAATGGGGTGTGGCGCGGGCTGCCCGCCGCTGATGACGGGGCTGGCGCTGGGTTCGACGGCAAAAACCTTCAACTTGGGCCAGCGGGCTTTCAGCACCTGCGCGCAGCCGGTCAGGTGGCCGCCGGTGCCCACGCCGGTGATCAGCGCGTCCAGCCCTTCGGGAAAGTCGGCGGCAATTTCTTCGGCGGTGGTGCGCACATGCACGTCGATGTTGGCCGGGTTTTCAAACTGCTGCGGCATCCAGGCGCCGGGCGTGGCGGCCACGATTTCCTGCGCCTTGGCGATCGAGCCCTTCATGCCCTTTTCGCGCGGCGTCAGTTCAAAGCTGGCGCCGTAGGCCAGCATCAGGCGGCGGCGTTCGATGCTCATGCTGTCGGGCATCACCAGCACCAGCTTGTAGCCCTTCACGGCCGCCACCATGGCCAGGCCGATGCCGGTGTTGCCCGAGGTGGGCTCGACGATGGTGCCGCCCGGCTTCAAGGCACCGGACTTTTCGGCGTCTTCCACCATGGCCAGCGCAATGCGATCCTTGATCGAGCCGCCGGGGTTGCTGCGCTCGGACTTGACCCACACCTGGGCAGCCGGACCAAACAGGCGGTTGATGCGAATATGGGGGGTGTGGCCGATGGTGGCCAGGACGTTGTTTGCTTTCATGGATGCGCCTGCAGATGCGGTTGTGAACTGGCGCAACTTATACACCCCACGCAGGCCGCACCCGGCAGCGCCGCCGCGTCGCTGAAACGTCAGGCGATCGACTCGACCTGGCGCGACTGCTGATACGCCTTGCCAAAGCGGTTGGCCAGAAAGTTGGGCAGGGCTACTTGTTCCTGCCGCACAAAACCGCGCGCCGGCAAGCGTCCTTCGCGGAACAGGTCCACCGCGGCGCAGATGCCCGCGGCCGTGGTGATCTGGATCGCGCTCAAGGGTGCCGTCACTTCGCGGTCGGCAAAGATCTTTCGCGCAAACACCTCTTGCAGCAGGACGCCGTTTTTCATGCCGCTGACGGTGACAAACACCAGCACCACGTCCTGCATGGTGGCCGGCATGCTTTTGCGCATGATGGCTTTCAGATTGTCCTGGTCGGCCGCCATGCCCAGGTCGCCCAGCAAAAACTGCATCAGGTCGCGGTGGCCGGGGTAGCGCACGGTCTTGTAATCCAGCGTGCGCACCTTGCCGGCCCAGGTTTCACACAAGGTGCCCAGTCCGCCGCTGGTGTTGAAGGCCTCGTACTCGGTGCCGTCCAGGCTGAAATGCTCCAGCCCTTCCAGCGGCAAGGCCGAAATCAGCTGCCCGCCGTGGATGGCCTCGCAGGGGTGGCAGTACTCGTTGATGAGGCCGTCCACGCTCCAGGTCAGGTTGTATTTGAGCGCGTTGGTGGGGAAGGCCGGCAAGGCGCCCACCCGCATCTGTACGTCGCGGACCTTGTCGAACTGCAAGGCCAGGTGGTGCGCCACGATACCGATGAAACCCGGTGCCAGGCCGCACTGCGGCATGAAGGCGGTGGCCGCGCCTTTTGCCATTTGCTGGATGGCCCGGGTGGCATGCACATCTTCAGTCAGGTCGAAGTAATGGCAGCCGCTGTCCAGCGCACACTGCGCGGCGGTGATGGCCAGGTGGTACGGCAGCGCATTGACGACGGCGTCGTGGCCCTTCAGCGCCGCGCGCAGCGCCGCGGGGTTGCCGCTGTCCATCGCGGCCGTGGCCAGTCCTTCGGCGGCCAGCATCGGCAAGGCGGCGGGGTTCTGGTCCAGCACCGTCACAGCGTAGTCGCCGGATGTGTGCAGCAGGCGGGCAATGGTCTGGCCGATGTGGCCAGCGCCGAGCAGGGCGATTTTCATGGTGGTTTTCCAGCGTGGTCTGTGTTCACAAACTCTATGCAAGAGTGGTGACACATGAAAGCATGACTTCGTCGAATAAATTTATACTTTCGTCATAATGACGTCTTTACTGAACGAAACGATCAGGCAGGACCACTCTTGACCACAGCCCAAGACCCTCTGGACCGCCAGCTGATTGCCCTGCTGCAGGCCAACGCCCGCGCCCCCACGGCCGATCTGGCGCGGCGCCTGGGCGTGGCGCGCACCACCGTGGTGGCGCGGCTGGCGCGGCTGGAACGAAGCGGCGTCATCACCGGCTACACCGTTCGCCTGGCCGCCACCGAAGGCGAACAAGGGGTGTTGGCCTATGTGAATCTGGCGGTCAGCGCCAAGTCGGCACGCGCCGTCATCGAGCGCCTGAGCCTGCTGCCCGAATTGCGGCAACTGGCCGCCGTGAGCGGCGAGTTCGACTACCTGGCCGTGCTGCGTGCGCCCACCACCCAACGCCTGGACATGCTGCTGGACGAGATCGGCACCATCGACGGGGTCATCCGCACCACCACGTCGGTGCTGCTGGCGATGCGGGTGGACCGCGTGGCCTGAAGCAAGACCTGCCGCCGCAGGACTGCGGTCAGATCGCCTGCGCAGCGCGCAGTTCGCTGATTTCCTGGGCGGAAACGCCCAGCTCAGCCAGCACCTGGTCGGTGTGCGCGCCCAGCGCCGGCACGGGTTCGATCTGCGGGTCGCCATCGTCCCAGCTGCCTGGCGGCAGCAGCGACGGCACCGGCCCGGCGCTGGTCTCCACCGGGCGCCAGCGGTTGCGGGCAGCCAGCTGTTCGTGCTGCCACAGGCCAGCCATGTCGCGCAATTCGGCGTTGGCAATCTGCGCGGCTTCCAGCCGCTCGGTCACCTGCTGCACGGTCATGCCGGCAAAGGCCTGCACGATGATGTCGCGCAGGGTTTCGCGGTTGGCGCTGCGCAATGCATTACCCACAAAACGCGCGTCCTGGGCCAGCGCGGGCTGTTGCAGCACCTTGGAGCAGAACTGCAGCCATTCGCGTTCGTTCTGCAGGCCCAGCATCACGGTTTTGCCGTCGCCGCAGGGAAACGGGCCGTAAGGGTAGATGGTGGCGTGTGCCGCACCGGCGCGCGGCGGCGGCGCGGCGCCGTCAAATGCGTAGTACAGGGGGTAGCCCATCCACTCGCCCATGGCTTCCAGCATGCTGATGTCGATGCGCCGACCGCGGCCGTCGATGTTCCGCTGCAGCAAGGCGGCCAGGATATTGCTGTAGGCGTACATGCCGGCGGCAATATCGGCAATGGACATGCCGGCCTTGCTGGGTTCGTCGGGTGTGCCGGTGATGCTGACAAAACCACTTTCGCTCTGGATCAGCAGGTCGTAGGCCTTCTTGTCACGGTAGGGGCCAGGCGAGACTGGGTCGTCGCCATAGCCCGAAATGTCACACAGGATCAGATCGGGTCGACGCTCTTTCAGCGCCGCCCAGGACACGCCCAGCCGCGCAGCCGCGCCCGGCGCCAGGTTCTGCACCACACAGTCGGCCTTGTCGACGATGAGCTGGATCAGCAGCTCCGCCGCACGCGGGTGCTTGACGTCCAACGTCAGGCTCTGCTTGCTGCGGTTGGTCCACACGAAGTGTGACGCCAGACCCTTCACACGCTGGTCGTAACCGCGCGCAAAGTCGCCCACGCCGGGGCGTTCGATCTTGATGACCCGGGCACCCAGGTCGGCCAACTGGCGCGTGGCAAAGGGCGCTGCAATGGCGTGTTCCAGGGTGACGATGGTCAGGCCGCGAAGGGGTTGCATCTGGTGGCCTTGGTTGCAATCTTGGGCAGGTGTAAGCGGCGTTCAGCGGGTCAGTCGGTGGGCGGCGCTGCTGCGGTCTCAGTCGGGAAAGTTCTCGGTGTCCACCTCGGCAGTGGACTGGGGCGCATAGCGGGGGCCCGACACGGTGGCCTGATTGATCAGACTGTCCAGCGCTTGCAGCGTGGCCGGCGGCAGCACCAGCGCAGACGCCGCCACGTCTTCCTGCAAATGCGCCACCTGCGTCGTGCCCGGAATGGCCAGCACATGCGGGCCACGCGACAACACCCAGGCCAGCGCAAGTTGCGCCACCGTGCAGCCCTGCTGCTGCGCCAGCGCCACCACGCCCTGGCGCAGCGCCAGGTTGGCGGTCCAGTGCTCGCCCTGGAAACGCGGCATGGCCAGGCGCAGGTCCTTCGGGTCCAGGCGGCCCATGTCCGGCGCGGCGTCGGTCAGGTATCCGCGCGCCACCGGGCTGAAGGCGACAAAGGCCGCGCCGATGTCCCGGCAGGCCTGCAGCACGGCAATCTCGGCATTGCGCGACCACAGCGAATACTCGGTCTGCAAAGCCGCAATCGGGTGCACCGCATGCGCGCGTTTCAAGATGGGTGCGGACACCTCGCTCAGGCCGATGGCGCGCACCTTGCCCGCCGCCACCAGGCGCGACAGTTCACCCACGCTGTCCTCGATGGGCACGGCATCCGCACCCAGCTTGTGCCAGCGGTGCAGGTAGTACAGGTCGATGACGTCGGTGCCCAGCCGTTTCAGGCTGTCTTCGCAGTTGCGGCGCAGGCTTTCAGGCCGACCGTCGATGACCCGCTTGACGCTGCCGTCGGCCTGCGTCACGCCGCCCAGGCCGCCCTTGCTGCACAGCACGATGCGGCTGCGGTGGTTTTTCAGCACCCGGCCCACCAGCGTTTCGTTGGCGCCAAAGCCGTACAGGGCCGCGGTGTCAAACAAGGTCACACCGGCGTCCAGCGCGGCCAGCATTACCGCTTCGCTTTGTTCAGCGGGCGGCGGTTTGCCATAGGCGTGGCTGAAGTTCATGCAGCCCAGGCCGATGGGCGAGACCTTGAAAGGGCCGATGGTGCGCAAGTCGGGCTTGGTCATGGGTCAGGTCGTATCCGAGAAAAGCATCAGGTCAGCGCCGCTGGGCACTGCAGAAGTTGGGACGCTGGTACGGCGGTCAGCCGTAGCGGTTGGCCAGCACACCCAGCCCGTCGATCTCGACTTCGATCTCGCTGCCCGGGCGCATGGGCAGGCTGCCCACCGAGGTGCCACACAGCACCACGTCGCCGGGCTCCAGCGTCATGTCGAAGGACAGGCGCGACAGCAGTTCGGTGGGCTCGAAGATCATGTCGGCCAGGGGGTAGTTCTGCCGCTCGCGGCCGTTCACACGCGTGTGCACACTGGCCCCGGCCCAGTCGAAATCGGTGTCAATCCACGGACCCAGCACGCCAAAGGTGTCAAAACTCTTGGCACGTGACCATTGCGCAAAACTGGGGTCGCGGCTGATCAGTTCCATGGCCGTCACGTCGTTGGCAATCGTGCAACCCAGCAGATGAGCACGTACCGCAGCCGGTTCCACGGCGCGCAGGGTCTTGCCCACTACCAGCGCCAGTTCACCTTCGTAAAACACCGCGCCGTCGTAGCGCAAGGGCTTCAACACCGGCTGGCGATGCGCCGCCAGGCTGCTGGGCGCACGCAGCGCAAACAGCGGCTCTTCGGGAATGGTCTGCTGCTGCTTGGTGGCCAGCGCGTGGAAATTTTTCCACAGCGCAATCACCTTGGACGGCTGCACCGGTGGCAGCCAGTCGACATCGGCCAGCGCCACGGGGCTGCCGTGGTCCACCCAGTCGCCAAACGGCGAGCCTTCAACAGGCTGCGCAAGGTCACCATTCACATGGGCATGTACAGCGCGACCAGCCTGGTCGCGGAATCGGATCCATTTCATGCGCCGATGCTACAAGACCGCCACGCGGCGGCTGCGCCCTGGCCGAAGCGCTGACCCGGTTCAGCGTTACCCTAGACAGCGTTCTAACCCGGACGCCACGCCATGCAAGCCCAACAGAATGAACGACTCACCCGCATCGGCCCCGACACCCCCTGCGGCGCCTTGCTGCGCCGCTATTGGCAGCCGGCAGCCTTGCTGGACGAATTCGATCCGGCGCAAGACGCATCGATGGCCCACCGCCCCGTCAAGGCCGTGCGCCTGCTGGGGCAGGACCTGGTGCTGTTCAAGGACAGCACCGGGCAATTCGGCCTGCTCGACCGCGACTGCCCGCACCGCGGCGCCGACCTGGCCTTTGCGCGTTTTGAAGGAGACGGCATCCGCTGCCCCTTCCACGGCTGGAAGTTCGCCGCCGACGGCCGCTGCCTGGAAACCCCGGCCGAACCCGCCATCAAGGGCATGCCCAGCCGGCTGTGTGAACGGGTGCGCCAGCGCAGTTACCCGGTACGCGTGACGGCTGGCGTGGTCTGGGCCTACCTGGGGCCCGAAGGCTCGACGCCGCCCGAACTGCCCGCGTTTGACGCCTTTGTGGCGCCGCACAGCCAGACTTTTGCCTTCAAGGGCCTGTGGAACTGCAACTGGCTGCAGGCCATGGAAGT
>JAHECB010000088.1 GCA_024641925.1 Betaproteobacteria bacterium | reverse complement strand
CATCAGCAAGCCGGGCGTGGTCTTGTCGCAGCCACCCATCAGCACCGCACCGTCCACCGGGTGGCTGCGCAGCAACTCTTCGGTTTCCATGGCCAGGAAGTTGCGGTACAGCATGGTCGTGGGCTTGACGATGGGCTCGCTCAGGCTGATGGCGGGCAGCTCCAGCGGAAACCCGCCCGCCTGCAGCACGCCGCGCTTGACGTCTTCCACGCGCTGCTTGAAGTGCGTATGGCACTGGTTGGCGTCGCTCCAGGTGTTGATGATGGCGATCACCGGCTTGCCGACAAAATCGTCGGGGCCGTAGCCCATCTGCATGAAGCGGCTGCGGTGGCCGAAGCTGCGGAAGTCGTCGGGGGCAAACCAGCGCGCGCTGCGCAGGTCCTTCGGGAGCTTGGCGGTCATGGCGGTCCTTGATACGGCTCTCAGGGTTCAGCCGTCAATCGTAAAGCCCGGGCTCAGTCGGTGTCCTGCCCGCTCTGCTGCAGGCGCCACATCTGCGCGTAGGTGCCGTTCAAGGCCAGCAGCGCCGTGTGCGGTCCACGCTCGACCACACGGCCGGCCTGCAGCACCACGATTTCATGGGCATCCACCACCGTGCTCAGGCGGTGTGCAATCACCAGTGCGGTCTTGCCCTTGGACACCGCCCGCAGTTCGGCCTGAATGGCGCGCTCGTTGGCCGAGTCCAGCGCCGAGGTGGCTTCGTCGAAGATCAGTACAGGCGGATTTTTCAGCAGCGTACGCGCAATGGCCACGCGCTGTTTTTCACCGCCCGACAGCTTCAGACCGCGTTCGCCCACCATGGTGTCGTAACCCTTGGGCGTGCTGGTGATGAAGTCGTGGATGTGCGCTGCGCGGGCAGCGCCCTGTACATCTTCCAGCGTGGCGCCGGGCCGGCCATAGGCGATGTTGTATTGCACGGTGTCGTTGAACAGCACGGTGTCCTGCGGCACGATACCGATGGCCTGGCGCAGGCTGCTCTGGGTGACGCCGCGGATGTTCTGCCCGTCGATGCTGATCTGGCCGCTGGTGGCGTCGTAGAAGCGGAACAGCAAACGCGCCAGCGTGGACTTGCCGGCACCCGACGGCCCCACCACGGCCACCGTCTTGCCCGCCGGAATCTGAAACGACACGCCGTGCAGGATGGGCCGGCTGGATTCGTAGGCAAAGTTCACGTCGTCGAAGCGCACCACGCCGCTGTGCACCTGCAATTCGGTGGCGCCGGGGGCGTCGTCCACTTCGCGGTTTTTTTCCAGCAGGCCGAACATCTTGTCCAGGTCGGTCAGTGCCTGCTTGATCTCGCGGTACAGCGTGCCCAGAAAGCCCAGCGGGATGTACAGCTGGATCATGAAGGCGTTGACCATCACCAGGTCGCCGATGGTCAGCGTGCCGGCCACCACACCCTGGGTGGCCCGCCACAGAATGGCCACCAGGGCGGTGACGATGATCAGCTGCTGCCCCGTGTTCAGCAGCGACAGCGTGCTTTTGCTCTTCAGCGAGGCGCGGCGCAGCTGCTCCAGGCTTTCATCGTAGCGGCGGGTTTCGAAGTCCTCGTTGTTGAAGTACTTCACGGTTTCGTAGTTCAGCAAGGCGTCGATGGCCTTGCTGTTGGCGCGCGAGTCGAACTCGTTCATCTGGATGCGGAATTTGGTGCGCCATTCCGTCACACTGACGGTGAAGACCGCGTACAGCAGCACTGCAATGCCGGTGATCCAGGCAAACCCGACGTCAAACTTGTAGGCCAGGATGCCGATGACCAGCGTCACTTCAATCAGCGTGGGCAGGATGCTGTAGAGCGAATACGAGATCAGCGAATGCACGGCACGTGTGCCGCGCTCAATGTCGCGGGTCATGCCGCCGGTCTGGCGTTCCAGGTGGAAACGCAGGCTCAAGGCATGCAGGTGGCGGAAGACCTGCAGGCTGATGCTGCGGGCTGTGCCTTCGGTGGCCTTGGCAAAGATGAGTTCACGCAACTCGGTGAACACCGTGGTCGACAGCCGCAGCAGGCCGTAGGCCACCAGCAGCCCGATGGGCACCACCAGCAGTGACACCGGGTCGCCGGGCTTGAAGGCCAGCGCATCCACCAGCTGCTTCAACAGCAGTGGCACACCCACATTGGCGCCCTTGGCGGCAAACATGAACAGTAAAGCAATGCCCACACGAAAACGGTACTGCCACAGGTAGGGCAGCAGCTTGTTCAGCGTGGCCCAGTCTGAACGGGGCGCCTTGGGATCGGTTGCTGGGACGACGGGCAGGGCCGCGCTGGGGTGACCGCGCATGGGTTCTGGGTTCCTTGAATGGTTGGGCGGCACCGGCCGCGCCGCACAGGCGGGGTACAGTGCCGGGCATCACCTTGAACCATTGTCGCCGCTGAAGGCACGCGACCCTGGCGCCGGGGTCATCAGTACAGGAACCCCCATGCCCGTCTTGCCCGAACACCCCGCGTCAGAAGACCCTCCCCTGATGGCACCACCCAGCCTGAGTGGCCAGCGTGAACTGGTGCTGCGGGTCATTCCGCTGCCGGCAGACGTGAATGCCAATGGCGATATCTTCGGCGGCTGGATCATGGCGCAGGTCGACCTGGCCGGCGCCGTGCTGCCGGGCCGCGTCGCCAAAGGGCGCATTGCGACCGTGGCCGTCAACCAGTTCATTTTCAAACAGGCGGTGAGCCTGGGTGACCTGCTGAGCTTCTACGCCCGCGTGACCCGCGTGGGCCGCACCAGCGTCAGTGTGCATGTGGACGTCTACGCCGAACGCGACCCCGCCAACCTGCATGTGGTGAAGGTCACCGAAGCGGACCTGACCTATGTGGCCATCGATGCCAACGGGCGGCCCAGGCCGCTGCCGTTGCCGACTTGACGAATCCGTGCCCGGCGAAGGCGGCAAGCGGCCTGCAGTCGCACCGGGTGTCGTTGCAGGCACATGATTGCAGAGCGCATCTCCCCTTCAATCGGATGCTCCGAACGGCTCAACATTGTTTGCACGGCAATCGCATCACCGAGGAACTGATGATGATCATCCCAGCGAAATACAAGCGCTATCTGACCGGCACGTTCGATCAGGCTGACGAGATCCAGAAGCGGGCAAACCATTACATGTCGGTGCTTCAAGCCGCCAGAGACATGATGGTCAGCAACCCCGCCAGCATGACGGAGGTTGCCAAGACGCTCTACGGCAAGAATGTGGATCTGCTCAAAAACGCCCACAACAACCGTGAAGGCGCGTGCCAATGTCTGGCCATCAAGTGGTTGAAGCTCAAGATGAAGGAGCAGGCTGCGGGCATGACGGGCAAGAACAAGGTTGACCCGCGCACGCGACTGGATCAACTTCGTGACCCGCCACGGCTGGACAAGGTGTTGCAGAAGATGTCAGCGTCCACGGCCGTTCAGGTCTTCACGCGTTCGTTTGAAGAAGCGATGAACCAGTTTCATGTGACGCCCAAGCCATACTGGGACGCCGCCATACCCATGACGCGGTTGTGCAAGACCGTGATGGCCCAGCCCCACGCCTATTTCGTGGCCGGCATCAAATGCCCCAATCTGGGTGGCAATCACGCGATCGCCATCTACACGTCAGACGGCGGCCTGCTGGGCACCGGCAAACACGCGCATGTCTTCGACCCCAACATCGGGGAAATCAAGTTGCCTCTGAAAGAATTTGGGACACTGTTTCCCGGTCTGCTCGGCGACTGTTACGGCACCGGCGAAAACGACGTGCTGCTGTTCGCCGAACTGATCAGGGGCGACCTCGTCTGACGGCGGTTGATGCGCCGGGGTGCGTGTCTGCCGTTGGCACCCGACCCGTACACGAGCAGGCGCCCCAATGGCAGCCCTGGCGCTCAGTCCACAAAAAAGTCCGGGATGAAGTTCTTGTTGCCCGGCGTCATGGCGTAGCGATCCAGGTCGGTCACGCCGTGCTGGGCCAGCAATTCGTCATCGATGAAAAACCGGCCCGTGGTGGTCCTGGCGTCGCTGGTCAGGATGAAATACGCGGCATCGGCCAGGATCTCGGGCTTGCGGCACAGCGCCAGGTCGACACCCGGAATCATCTGCAAAGCAGCCGTGGCAATGGCGGTACGCGGCCACAGGCTGTTGACGGCAATGCCCAGAGGGCGAAATTCACCGGCATGCCCCAGCGTGCATTCGCTCATGCCGTACTTGGCCATGGTGTAGGCCACGTGACCCTTGAACCAGTGTTCTTTCATGCTCAGCGGCGGGCTCATGTTCAGCACATGCGGGTTGCGCCCGGCCTTGGCGCTCTTGATCAGTTCAGGCAGGCAGGCCTGTGTGCAGGCGTAAGTGCCGCGCACGTTGACGCCAAACATCAGGTCAAAGCGCTTCATGGGCGTGGCCTGCGTGGGTGTCAGGCTGATGGCACTGGCGTTGTTGACCAGGATGTCGATGCCCCCAAAACGTCTGACCGCCGCCTCAACGGCTGCCGCCACCGCGTGGTCGTCGCGGATATCCGTCTGTACCGCCAGCGCCTGGCCGCCGGCCGCTTCAACCTCGGTCGCAGCACTGTGCAGCGTGCCCGGCAGCTTGGGATTGGGGTCCACCGTCTTGGCCAGCAGCACGAGGTTGGCGCCTTCGCGCGCCGCCCGGTTGGCAATGGCCAGCCCGATGCCCCGGCTGGCGCCGGTGATGACGATGGTCTTGCCGCGCAGGGAGTGGGTAGCAGTCATGTTGCTGGCTCGTGATGTCGCTGCAGATGCAGCAGGGGCCACACGCGGGTGGCGATGTGCTCGGCGATGGCGCCGGCGCAGTAGCGATAGACGGGCTCGCCAGGATGGAAACCATCTGACGCCATGACCCCCGGATTCAGCGGCAGTGTCATGTCCACCCTCGACACGTCCTGACGCGTGGCAGCCCAGTCCTGCAGCGCACGGTTGTGGCGCCGGGCGTCGGCACCGGCCACCCAGCGCAGCGGCTGCGGCAGGCCCGGGAATTCGTGCACCGGCGGCAGCGGCGCAAACACCACATGCTGCACACCGTGTGCATTGCGCAACCAGTTGGCCAGGGCTTCACGGGCCATTACGGCGCGGTGCGAAGGCACCTGCTCCACCACGTCGTTGACGCCGGTCACGATCACCGCCAGATCGGCGCTGCGGTTGTGCACTTCGACACCTTCGTCTTGCAACAGCGCCCAGGTCATGGCCGTGTTCAGGCCCGACCGTGCCCGCAGTTGCCACAACACCTGCGCCGGCACGGTATGGGCCAGCCGCTGCGCCAGCCGCAGGGCCAGGGCATCGGCCTGGTGAGCCACGCCCACTCCCGCCGCGGACGAGTCGCCGGCCACCAGCAGGCGCAGCGGGCGCCCCTGCCCCACCACGCCCAGGCGGGGCCCGGCAGGCTCAGGCAGGCGCGGCAAACGCTTTCGGGTGGCAACCACCTGCGCGACCAGTAAAGGGCTGAGCAGGACCTTGGCGGTAAGCGACATGGCGTTTGGCGTTTTGGCGGTTGTTGGACAGCCGGTCAGAACTTCGAGAAGTCGGGCTTGCGCTTCTGGAAAAACGCCTGGAACGCTTCCATGGCTTCGGGGCTGCGCAGCCGCTTGCTAAACAGTTCACCTTCGGTACGGATGGTGGCCAGCAGCGCTTCGTGCTGCGGCCCGCGAATCAGCTGTTTGGCTTCGCGAACAGCACCCGGCGGTAGCGCATTGAAACGCTCGGCCACACGGCGGGCGTGGTTCACCACCTCGCCGGCCGGCAGGACCGCATTGGCAATGCCGCATTCCACAGCCTGCTCACCGGTGAAGGGGTCGCCCAGCAGCAGTTTTTCAGCGGCACGCCGGTGCCCCATCAACTGCGGCACCACCAGGCTGCTGGCAAATTCCGGCACCAGGCCCAGCGCCACAAAAGGCATGGCCAGGCGCGCTTCGTCGGACACGTACACAAAGTCGCAATGCAGCAGCATGGTCGTGCCGATTCCGATGGCCGCACCCGTGACCGCCGCCACCACCGGCTTTTCGCAGGCCAGCAAGGCGCGCATGAACAGGAACACCGGCGAGTCCATGCTGTCACTGCCCTGACCGGGCGGGCGACTCATGAAGTCTTCGATGTCATTGCCACTGGTGAAGATGCCCGGTTGCCCGGTGATCAGCACCGCGCGCACAGCCTTGTCCTCATGCGCCGAGATCAGCGCATTGGCCATGGCCTGGTACATGGCCACGGTGAGTGCGTTTTTCTTTTCAGGTCGCGCAATCTCGATGGTGCACACACCGTTGATGGTGGCGGTCTTGATGCTCATGCTGGTGTCCTCTTAGACTCGTTCGATGATGCCGGCGGCACCCTGCCCCATGCCCACGCACATGGTGACCATGCCGTACTTCTGTTTCATGCGTTGCAGGCCGTGCACCACCGTGGCGGCCCGGATGGCACCGGTGGCGCCCAGCGGGTGGCCCAGCGCAATGGCGCCGCCCATGGGGTTGACGAGTTCCGGGTTCAGGCCCACCGTGCGCATGACCGCCAGCGCCTGCGCAGCAAAGGCTTCGTTCAGTTCGATCCAGCCCAGGTCGTCCAGCTTCAGGCCAGCGTAACGCAGCGCAGCCGGAATGGCTTCGATGGGGCCGATGCCCATGATCTCGGGCGCCACACCGCGCGCGGCGTAGCTGACAAAACGCGCCAGCGGCTTCAGGCCAAACTGCTTGACGGCCTTGTCGCTGGCCAGAATCAGTGCGCCAGCGCCGTCGCTGGTCTGGCTGCTGTTGCCCGCGGTCACGCTGCCCTTGGCCGCAAACACCGGGCGCAGCTTGGCCAGGCCTTCCAGCGACGTATCGGGCCGCGCGCCTTCGTCCAGTTCCACCGTGCGGGTCTTGGTGCTGACTTCACCGGTGGCCAGGTTGGGGAAACGGTCGACCACGGTGATGGGGGTCATCTCCGCCGCAAAGTGCCCTGCCTTCATGGCCGCCAAGGCGCGCTGGTGCGACGCCAATGCAAAGGCGTCCTGGTCTTCGCGACTGACCTTCCACTGCGACGCGACCTTCTCGGCCGTCAGCCCCATGCCGTAGGCAATGCCCACGTTTTCATCGTGCAAAAAGATCTCGGGGTTGAAGCTGGGTTTGTTGCCGCCCATGGGCACCATGCTCATGCTTTCGGCGCCACCGGCGATCATCACGTCGGCTTCACCGACGCGGATGCGGTCGGCCGCCATCTGCAAGGCCGTCAGCCCGCTGGCACAGAAGCGGTTGACGGTGACCCCGCCGACGCTGTGCGGCAGACCCGCCAGCACCATGGCCACGCGGGCCATGTTCATGCCTTGCTCACCTTCCGGAAAGCTGCAGCCGATGATGGCGTCTTCGATGGCCTTGGGGTCCAGCGTCGGCACCTGGGCCAGTGCGCTTTTCAACACGGCCACCAGCAGGTCGTCAGGGCGTGTGTTGCGGAAAACACCGCGGCCGCTTTTGCCGATGGGGCTGCGTGTGGCGGCAACGATGTAGGCGTCTTGAACTTGTTTGGTGATCATCATCAATTCCTTACCGGCTTGCCGGTTTGCAGCATGCCCATGATGCGTTCTTGCGATTTCGGGTGTTCCAGCAGGCCGCAGAAGCGTTCACGTTCCATGGCCATCAGGTAGTCCTCGGTCACCAGGCTGCCGGCGTCGACGTCACCTCCACACACCACCTCGGCAATCAGCGTGCTGATGTGGAAGTCGTGGGCGCTGATGAAACCGCCGTCGCGCATGTTGGCCAACTGGCCCTGGATGGTGGCAATGGCACTGCGGCCGGCCACCGGGAACAGGGCCTTGGTGGGCGGGCGGTAACCGCTGTCGTACATCGCCTTGGCCTGTGCGGTGGCGACAAACAGCAACTCGTCCTTGTGCGGCACGATGACGTCGCTCCACAGCAGGTAGCCCATCTTGCGGGCTTCCAGCGCACTGGTGCTGACCTTGGCCATGGCAGCGTTGGTGAAGCCGTCAAACAGGAACTTGCTGATGTCGGCGTTGGCGTTGCCTGCGGCGGACATCTCGGCGGCGCGCCGCGCGATATAGGCCAGGCCACCACCACCGGGGATCAGGCCCACGCCCACTTCCACCAGGCCGATGTAGCTTTCCATCGCCGCCACACGGCGGGCGCAGTGCACAGCAATTTCGCAGCCGCCGCCCAAGGCCAGGCCGCGCATGGCCGCCACCACCGGCACCTGCGCATACCGCAGGCGCAGCATCAGGTCCTGCAGTTTTTTCTCTTCAGGCGCGATGCCCTTGGCGCCCATCTTCATGAACACCGGCATCATCGATTCCAGGTTGGCACCGGCGCTGAACACCTCGTCAGGCGACCAGATCACCAGGCCCTTGCACAGCTGCTCGGCCAGTTCCACCGCCTTCAGCAGGCCTTCGGTGACGGTGGCGCTGATCAGGTGCAGCTTGCAGGTGATGCTGGCGATGACCACTTCGCCATCCAGCGTCCACACCCGCACCTCGTCGTTGCGAAACATCTCCTGGCCGGCGGTCAGCGGGTTGATGGCGCCCGAGCCCAGCACACTTTCCGGGAAGTGCTGGCGCTGGTAGACCTGCAGGTCGCTGCGCGGCACATAAGCCTTGTGCGCCGGGCCCCAGCTGCCATGGTCGGTGTGCACGCCGCTGCGGCCGTCGAACACCCAGTCGGGCAAGGGCGCGGTGCTCAGTGCCTTGCCCGCGTCGATGTCTTCCTTGATCCAGTGGGCCACCTGCACCCAGCCGGCGTCTTGCCAGATCTCGAACGGGCCCTGCTTGGCGCCAAAGCCCCAGCGCATGGCGAAGTCGATATCGCGCGCGCTGTCGGCGATGCTTTCCAGGTGCACCGCGGCGTAGTGGAAGGCGTCGCGCTGGATGGCCCACAGGAACTGCGCCTGCGGGTTGCCGCTTTCGCGCAGCAGCTTCAGGCGCTCGGCCGCAGGCTTTTTCAACATGCGGTCGACGATGGGGTCGGCCTTGGCGCCGGCGGGCACGTAGTCGCCCTTGGCCGGGTCCAGGCGCAGGATGTCGCGGCCCACCTTCTTGAAAAAGCCGGCACCGGTCTTCTGGCCCAGCGCGCCTTGTTCCAGCAGCCTGGCCAGCACGGGCGGCGTGGTGTAGCTGCCGAAGAAGGGATCGTCCTGCAGGTTGTCCTGCAGCGTCTTGATGACGTGCGCCATCGTGTCCAGGCCCACCACGTCGGCGGTGCGGAAGGTGCCACTGCTGGCCCGGCCCAGCTTCTTGCCGGTCAGGTCGTCCACCACGTCGTAGCTCAGGCCAAAGGTCTCGGCCTCTTTCATCGTGGCCAGCATGCCGGCAATGCCCACACGGTTGGCGATGAAGTTGGGGCTGTCCTTGGCGCGCACCACACTCTTGCCCAGCCCGGTTGTGACAAAGGCCTCCAGCTGGTCCAGCACTTCAGGCTGCGTGGTGGGTGTGTTGATCAGTTCCACCAGCGCCATGTAACGCGGCGGGTTGAAGAAGTGGATGCCACAGAAGCGCGGCTTGATGCTGTCGGGCAGCGCTTCGCTGAGCTTGGTGATGGACAGGCCCGAGGTGTTGCTGGCCACGATGGTGTGGGCCGCCAGCGCCGGCGCGATGCGCTTGTACAGGTCCAGCTTCCAGTCCATGCGCTCGGCAATGGCCTCGATGACGAGGTCGCAGCCGGCCAGCAGGCCCAGGTGCTCTTCGTAGTTGGCCTGCTCGATCAGGGCGGCGTTTTCCGCCAGACCCAAAGGCGCGGGCTTGAGCTTTTTCAAGCCCTCAACGGCCTTGCTGACAATGCCGTTCTTGGGGCCCTCTTTTGCGGCCAGGTCAAACAGCACCACGGGCACCTTGCAATTGACCAGATGGGCGGCAATCTGCGCGCCCATCACGCCGGCGCCGAGAACGGCCACCTTGCGCACGGGGAATCGGTTCATGTGTTCAAGCTCCAGTCACAGTTATTCGGCGCGGATCCAGGTCTGGTTTCGGTAGAAGGGGCCGATGAAGCCGCGCACTTCCAGGGCCTTGCCACCTTCTTTGGGCGTCATGCGCACCTTGTAGGTCTTGCCATTGTTCGGGTCCAGGATTTCCCCGCCGTCCCAGTAGCCCTCGTCGGCGTTCTTTTTCACGCCCTGGACGATGGCCATGCCGATGATCTTCTGGTCCTTGCGGGCATCGCCGCACTTGTCGCAGACGGCATCTTGTTTGGTGGGATCGATCAGCTTTTCGATCTTGCCGGACAGCACGCCGCCGTTGTCGACCACCCGTACATAGGACTTTTCTTGTTTGGTTTCGTCGTCAATGGTTTTCCACAGGCCCACTGGCGTGGCTTGTGCAAACGCCGTGGCAGCCGCAAAACTCAGGGCCAGGGCAGTCAGGAACTTTTTCATCGCTCTCTCCGTTGCAGTTGTAGGTGGGAACAGGTTTTTTTCAGAACAAGGCTTCGTCCATCGCCATCAGTGGCGCCACACCAGCCCGCGCGGTACGGATCAGGCTGGCGGTTTCAGGCAGCAGTTTGGCAAAATAAAAGCGTGCTGTGTGCAATTTGGCGGTGTAGAAGGGGTCGCCGCTGCCTTGTTTGGCCAGCGCCTCCTTGGCCATGCGCGCCCACAGCCAGGCAAAGACCAGGTGGCCCACCACACGCAGGTAATCCACCGCGGCGCCGCCCACTTCGTCGGCATTGCCAAAGGCCTTCATGCCCAGCTCGGTGGTCAACTTGGTGACCTTGTCACCCAGGTCGGCCAGCGGGTTGATGAACTCCTGCATGGCTTCATCGGTTCCTTCTGCTTCGACAAAGTCGGCGATCAGCTTGCCAAAGGCCTTGAGCTTGGCGCCGTTGTCGCCCAGCACCTTGCGGCCCAGCAGGTCCAGGCTCTGGATGGTGTTGGTACCTTCGTAGATCATGTTGATGCGCGAGTCACGCACATACTGCTCCATGCCCCACTCGTGGATGTAGCCGTGACCGCCATACACCTGCATGCAGTGGCTGGTGGCGATCCAGCCGTTGTCGGTGAGAAAGGCCTTGACGATGGGGGTCAGCAGCGCCACGGTGTCGGCGCACTGCTTGCGTTCAGCTTCGTCGTCGCTGGACAGTTCCTTGTCGATCAGCAGCGCAATGTAGATGGCCAGGGCGCGGCCACCTTCGGCATAGGCGCGCGCGGTCAGCAGCATCTTGCGTACGTCAGGGTGCACGATGATGGTGTCGGCGGGTTTGTCCGGGTCCTTGGGACCGGACAGGCTGCGCATCTGGATGCGGTCCTTGGCGTAGGCCGCGGCGTTCTGGTAAGCCACCTCGGTCAGGCCCAGGCTCTGGTTGCCCACGCCCAGGCGCGCGGCGTTCATCATCACGAACATGGCCGCCAGGCCCTTGTTGGGCTGGCCCACCAGCGTGGCGTGGGCACCGTCCAGGTTGATCTGGCAGGTGGCGTTGCCATGAATGCCCATCTTGTGCTCCAGCGCACCGCAGAAGATGGGGTTGCGTTCGCCCAGGCTGCCGTCGGCCTTGACGTGGAACTTGGGCACCACGAACAGGCTGATGCCCTTGCTGCCGGCCGGCGCGTCGGGCAGGCGGGCCAGCACCAGGTGGATGATGTTGTCTGCCATGTCGTGCTCGCCGGCGCTGATGAAGATCTTCTGGCCGGTGAGCTTGTAACCGCCGTCGGGCAGCGCTTCGGCCTTGGTGCGCAGCATGCCCAGGTCGGTGCCGCAATGGGGTTCGGTCAGGCACATGGTGCCGGTCCATTCACCGCTGGTCAGCTTGGGCAGGTAGGTTTTTTTCTGCTCGTCGGTGCCATGCGCCTTCAGGCATTCGTAGGCGCCGTGCGACAGGCCGGGGTACATGGTCCACGCCTGGTTGGCCGAGTTCATCATCTCGTACATGCACTGGTTCAGCACGATGGGCAGGCCCTGACCGCCATAGGCCGGGTCGCAGCTCAGCGCGGGCCAGCCGCCTTCCACGTATTGCTTGTAGGCGGCCTTGAAACCCTTGGGCGGCGTGACCTCGTGGGTGGTCTTGTCCAGCGTGCAGCCTTCGGCGTCACCGCTGATGTTCAGCGGAAACAGCACCTCGGCGGCAAATCGACCCCCTTCTTCCAGCACAGCGTTGATGGTGTCGGCGTCCACGTCGGCGTGTCGGGGCAGGCGCTTCAGTTCATCTTCTACATGAAGCAACTCGTGCAGCACAAACTGCATGTCGCGCAAGGGCGGGGTGTAGTGGGCCATGGGGTTGACTCCTGGTCAGCTGGATTGCGGGGAATGGGTTTCGAAAAGCGTCAGCGCACGGGGGCCGACTGGTAGAAGGCAACAACACGGGCAAAACCGGTTCTGGCGCGGTCCAGCGCACCGGGCAGACGCAGAAAGCGGGCGTCGTGGTGCAGCGCCAGGATCAGGCCATGCAGTTCAAACAGCATCTGGGTAGGGTCGGTGTCGGCACGCAGTTCACCGGTCTGCATGGACAGCCGGATCGCACGCTCCAGCGCCTGGTGCCAGGTGCGCACCATGTCCGCCAGCGCGTCGCGCACCGGGCCAGGCCGATCGTCGAATTCGACGGCGCCACTGATGTAGATGCAGCCCGAGTCCAGTTCCACCGACACGCGCCGCACCCAGTTCTCAAAAAGCGCCAGCAAGCGGGGCAGGCCCTTGGGGGCTCGCACGGCGGGCACAAAAACCTCTTCTTCAAACCGCGCGTGGTATTCGCGGATGACGGCAATCTGCAGTTCTTCGCGCGAGCCGAAATGTGCAAACACACCCGACTTGCTCATCTGCGTCACTTCGGCCAGCGCCCCAATGGACAGGCCTTCCAGCCCCACATGCGACGCCTGGCCCAGGGCGGCATCCAGAATGACGGCGCGCGTCTGCTGGCCCTTGTGCAAGGCCTTGCTTGCCGGCTTGTCTGCCTGCCGGGCATGCGCTTTGAGCGCGTTCTGGTCACGCGCCAAGGCCGGGAGCGGATTGGGCAGGGGCAGAGGAGTCTCGGTCATCGCAATCGGGTTTCGGCTGGTGGGTCTCGGGTCGCAAGGGCAAAAATCGAACGGTCGTGCTATTTTGCAGAAAAGCGCGACCTGTGCGCTGCCGAACACGTGATTTTTGTAGGGGCGTTGCACTAGAACAGCCCGCAAACGCGCCCGGACTGGCCTGAGCGCACCAAGGGCACCCCTGAGCAAGCCGTGCGCCTTGGCGCCAATACGCTACGCTCGCGGTATGGACGTGCTGCAACTCGACATTTCGGGTCGGCCTCAGGCCTGGATCAGCCCCCGCGAGGCCGCGGTGCTGGTGGCCTGTGACGCCGTTGCGTGGACGCTGGGAGACACCTTTCAGGTGCTGCGCGGTGGCATGCAGCGCAGCACCGGCCGGCAAAGTCGCATTGAATTGCAGCCCATCATCGCCGTGCGCGGAGCCGTACCGTCACGCGCCTGGCGCCAGTCACCGGCCCTGTCCAACCCCAAGTTGTTCGTGCGTGACCGCCATGTCTGCGCTTACTGCGGCGGGCGGTTCGATTTTGACGAGCTGACACGCGAACACATCGTACCGGTGTCGCGGGGTGGTGCCGACAGTTGGATGAACTGCATCACCGCCTGCAGAAGCTGCAACGGACACAAGGGCAACCGCATGCCCGAAGAAGCGCGCATGACACTGCTGTTCCTGCCTTATGTGCCCAGCCTGCACGAAGACATGATCTTGCGCGGGCGGCGCATCGTGGCCGACCAGATGGAGTTTCTGCTGGCGTCGGTGCCGCGCAATTCGCGCTTGCACGGCTGAGCCCCTCACTCCAGTGGCTTCAGGTGCGTGATCGCGGCCCGGCCTTGACAGACCCCAGGCGTGGGTAGCGGATGTAGTCCACCACCATGTCCGAACGCGCATTGGGCGCGGGTGTCAGCAGGCTGACCACCACGATCACCAAACAGCCCAGCGGTACGCCAAACACACCGGCGGATATCGGCAGGATCCCCCACCACAGGTCGATGGGCTGCGTGATGCCAAACACCCCGCGCAGCCAGGGGTCCGCCGTCACGAGATAGTAGGTCGTGATGCCCAGCCCGGCCAGCATGCCCAGCGTGGCGCCCCATTTGTTGGCCCGTTTCCAGAAGATGCCCAGCACCAATGCCGGGAAAAACGCGGCACCCGCCAGCGAAAAGGCCGCCGTCACCAGGAACAGGATGTTGGCCGGCTTCTGTGCCGCCACCATGGCCGCCACCAGCGCCACCACCAGCAGCAGCACCTTGGACACCACCACCCGACGCGCCGTGGGTGCGTTGGGGTCGATCATCTTGAAGTAGGTGTCGTGGCCCAGCGCATTGGATATGGTCAGCAGCAGGCCGTCGGCGGTGGACAGCGCCGCCGCCAGCCCACCGGCGGCCACCATGCCCGAAATCACATACGGCAGACCTGCGATCTCGGGTGTGGCCAGCATCATGATGTCGCCGTCTATGCGCAGTTCACCCAGTTGCAGCACCCCGTCGCGGTTGATGTCCACCACCGACAACAGCGCCGGATCGATGTGCGACCACACCGAGATCCACGCCGGCAGACGGTCGAAGGACGTGCCCACCAATACATGAAAAATTTCGTACTTGACCAGCACGGCCAGCGCCGGCGCGGTGAAGTACAGCAGTGAAATGAACAACAGCGACCAACCCACCGAATTGCGCGCCGCCCGCACCGAAGGCGTGGTGTAGTAGCGGGTCAGAATGTGCGGCAGCGCGGCCGTGCCCACCATCAGGCAGAACACCAGCGCCAGGAAATTGCGCCGCGAGCTCTCGTAGGTCAGGCGCTCGCCGGCATTGCCATCGGGGTCACCTGCAAACTGTTGCGCGTGGCGCGGCATGCCCGCCAAAGGCTGCGCACGCGCTTCGGCGGCAGCACGGGCACGGGTCCACACCGCCGCAGCCGTCTTGGGGTTGCGCGGCAAGGCCGCCCGGGCTCGCTCGGCCAGCTGAATTTCGGCCAAGGGCGCGCGGCTGGCCTGCAGACGGGCCACCTTTTCATCGGCCGCCTTGCGCGCCGCCGCCAGCGCGGCCGGCACGTCCTGCAGTTTCCGGGCCAGGTCGTCGGCCTGGTAGCGGTAGATGGCCACCACCTGGCGCTCGCGCGGGTCCTGCATCAGCGCCGTTTCCTTGGCCGTGACCTTGGCCAGCTGGTAGCCGAAGATGGCCTGTGGCACGGGGTTGCCCGTCTGCTTGACCGACAGCCAGACCACCGGTACCAGGTAGGCAATGATGAGGATGATGTACTGAGCCACCTGCGTCCAGGTCACGGCACGCATGCCGCCCAGAAATGAACACACCAGAATGCCGCCCAGACCGACAAAGATGCCGACTTCAAAGGCCAGCCCGGACAATTGCGATGTGATCAGACCCACGCCGTAGATCTGCGCCACCACGTAGATGAACGAACACAGGATGGTGGCCAGCAGGCCCACCACGCGAGGCAGGTTGCCGCCGTAGCGCACGCCCAGGAAATCGGGAATCGTGTACTGACCAAACTTGCGCAGGTACGGCGCCAGCAACAAGGCCACCAGGCAGAAGCCGCCGGTCCAGCCCATCACAAAGGCCAAGCCGCCATAACCCGTCAGGTACAGGGTGCCGGCAAGACCCATGAACGACGCAGCGCTCATCCAGTCGGCACCTGTGGCCATGCCGTTGTAGACGGCCGGCACACGCCGGCCAGCGACGTAGTACTCAGCCGCGTCATTGGTTCGGCACAGGATGCCGATGCCGGCATACAGCGTCACCGTAGACAACAACAGGATGACGCCGATGGCGCGCCGCGACAGACCCAGGTGCTCGCCCACGGCCAGGCACAGGACAAAAAACAGAAAGCCCACCGTGTACAAGAGATAAATCTTGTTCAGGCTCCGTGAAAACGCCGCCTGCTTCAGCTTTTTGGCTGACGCGGCGACCGGTGGCGCCACAGGGGCCGTCATGCCGCCAACGCCAGCTTGATGTGCGTTGGGCAAACGGTCATGGTGGCCAAGAAGTGCGCATCAATCCGCATTTTGAAAGACCCGTCCATGCCGACACCCCTGCCTGCCCAAATTCCTGCGCAGGTCGGGTCAAGCCTTTTTTTTCAGAAAGCCATGGGCTTGACGGCTCAGCGCGAAGTCGAGAAAAAACTTGCACCAGATCGTGCTGCCGGCGATAGCCGTCCACGTTGCATAAGGCACGCCCGTGAACAGGACCATGAAGATCACGGCACTCACCACCGCACCGGCCACGCCGTTGATCAGCATGGCGTAGCTTGCCCAGCGCTCGGCATGGGCTGGTGGCTCACCACCTTTCAAGGCCACCTCCGAGAAATCGCGTTTGGCCCCGATGCGCCAAGCACGACGCAGCCAGAAAAACGCCATCGGAAACAGCGCCAGAAACAAGATCCAGGTCAGTGCGACACCGACATCAAAAGCCATTTACAACGCTCCGGCCAGAAAAAACGAAGGGCCCCGCCAGCCATGCCAGCGGGACCCCGATTCTGCTGCCAGCCCCAGCGAAGCCGGGGCATGGCCATCAGACTAGACCCGAACCACGCTCAGTGAGCGCCGTCCACAGCCTTGGAGCCACGCGGAATGCGCACAGCCTCAACCATGGCCTGGATGTGTGCTGGCGGCTCCTTGGTCACCTTGTCGACCGCAAATGCGACGATGAAGTTGACCGCAGCACCGATCGCACCAAAGGCCTCAGGCGTGATGCCGAAGAAGCTGTTGGCGCCCCCGATCATGGGCAGGAAGTCCGTGCCCTTGATGAAGAAGATGCCCTTGTGCGCGAACACGTAGAACAGGGTGATGAACAGGCCCGACAGCATGCCTGCCATGGCCCCTTCCTTGTTCATCTTCTTGCTGAAGATGCCCATCATGATCGCCGGGAACAGCGAGCTCGCCGCGATACCGAAGGCCAGCGCCACGGTACCGGCCGCGAACCCTGGCGGATTCAAGCCGAGCCAGCCCGAGATCACGATGGCGACAGCCATG
>JAHECB010000345.1 GCA_024641925.1 Betaproteobacteria bacterium | reverse complement strand
CCCTGGCGCACGCCGCGATGATGATGATTCCCGAGGCCTGGGAAAATCACGAAATGATGGACGAACGCCGGCGTGCGTTCTATGAATACCACGCGGCCATGATGGAACCCTGGGACGGCCCGGCGGCGATGGTCTTCACCGACGGCAAGCAGATCGGCGCCACATTGGACCGCAACGGCCTGCGCCCGGCGCGCTACATCGTCACCGACGACGACCTGGTGGTCATGGCCAGCGAATCCGGTGTGCTGCCGGTGCCTGAAAGCCGCATCGTCAAGAAGTGGCGACTGCAGCCCGGCAAGATGTTCCTGATCGACCTGGAACAGGGCCGCATCATCGACGACGAAGAACTGAAGATCCAGTACGCCAGTGCGCGGCCCTACCGGCAGTGGATCGAGAACGTGCGCATCCAGCTCAGCAGCATCGACGCCGAGCCCACACCGGCACAGTTCAGCGAAAACCTGCTCGACCGCCAGCAGGCCTTTGGCTTCACGCAGGAAGACATCAAGTTCCTGCTGGCGCCCATGGCCGCCAACGGCGAAGAAGCCACGGGCTCGATGGGCAACGACAGCCCGCTGGCCGTGCTGTCGGACAAGAACAAGCCGCTGTACAACTACTTCAAGCAGTTGTTTGCCCAGGTGACCAACCCGCCGATCGACCCCATCCGGGAGGCGATCGTGATGAGCCTGAACTGCTTCATCGGCCCCAAGCCCAACCTGCTGGACATCAACGCCGTCAACCCGCCCATGCGGCTGGAGGTGACCCAGCCGGTGCTGGACTTCAAGGACATGGCGCGCCTGCGCACCATCGAGCAGCACACCGGCGGCAAGTTCCGCACGCACGAACTCGACGTCACCTACCCGCTGGCCTGGGGGCCGGAAGGCATCGAGGCCAAGCTGGCGTCGTTGTGCGCCGAGGCCGTGGACGCGCTGAAGATCGGCAACAACATCCTTATCGTCACCGACCGCCACATGTCGCGTGACCAGATGGCCATTCCGGCACTGCTGGCGCTGTCGGCCGTGCACCACCACCTGGTGCGGGCCGGCTTGCGCACCACCGCCGGCCTGGTCGTGGAAACCGGCTCGGCACGCGAGGTGCACCACTTTGCCGTGCTGGCCGGTTTTGGCGCCGAGGCCGTTCACCCCTACCTGGCCATGGAAACACTGGCCCAGCTGCACCAGACGCTGCCTGGCGAACTCAGCGCCGACAAGGCCATCGCCAACTATGTCAAGGCCATCGGCAAGGGGCTGTCCAAGATCATGTCCAAGATGGGCGTGAGCACCTACATGAGCTATTGCGGTGCGCAGCTCTTTGAGGCCATCGGGCTTGAAGAGTCGTTTGTGAAGCAGTACTTCCGCGGCACTGCCAGCCAGGTGGGCGGCATCGGCGTGTTTGACGTGGCCGAAGAAGCCCGGCGTCGTCACTTGGCCGCTTTTGGGCCCGACCCGGTGCTGGCGGCAGCACTGGACACCGGCGGTGAATACGCCTGGCGCGTGCGTGGCGAAGAACACATGTGGACGCCTGACGCCATCGCCAAGCTGCAGCACAGCACGCGCGCCAACAAGTGGGACACCTACAAGGAATACGCGCAGATCATCAACGACCAGAGCAAGCGCCACATGACCTTGCGTGGCCTGTTTGAGTTCAAGCTCGACCCGTCCAAGGCGATCCCGCTGGACGAGGTGGAGCCCGCCACGGAAATCGTCAAGCGCTTTGCCACCGGCGCCATGAGCCTGGGCAGCATCAGCACCGAAGCGCACAGCACGCTGGCCATTGCCATGAACCGCATTGGCGGCAAGAGCAACACCGGCGAAGGGGGTGAAGACCCGGCGCGTTACCGCAATGAATTGAAGGGCATCCCGGTGGTGGCCGGCACCAAGGTGTCGGACATCGTGGGCGCCGGCGTCGTCGAGGCCGACTACGTGCTGCAGGCCGGTGACAGCCTGCGCAGCCGCATCAAGCAGGTGGCCAGTGGGCGGTTTGGCGTCACCACCGAATACCTGTCCAGTGCGGACCAGATCCAGATCAAGATGGCGCAGGGTGCCAAGCCCGGCGAAGGCGGCCAGCTGCCCGGCGGCAAGGTCAGCGAATACATCGGCATGCTGCGCTACAGCGTGCCGGGTGTGGGCCTGATCAGCCCGCCGCCGCACCACGACATCTACTCCATCGAAGACCTGGCCCAGCTCATCCACGACCTGAAAAATGCCAATCCGCGCGCCAGCGTCAGCGTCAAGCTGGTGTCGGAAGTGGGCGTGGGCACCATCGCCGCGGGTGTGGCCAAGTGCAAGGCCGACCATGTCGTCATTGCCGGCCACGATGGCGGCACCGGCGCCAGCCCCTGGAGCAGCATCAAACACGCCGGCACACCCTGGGAACTGGGCCTGGCCGAAACGCAGCAGACGCTGGTGCTGAACCGGCTGCGCAGCCGCGTCCGCGTTCAGACCGACGGGCAGATCAAGACCGGCCGCGACGTGGTCATCGGTGCACTGCTGGGTGCCGATGAGTTCGGCTTCGCCACGGCACCGCTGGTGGTGGAAGGCTGCATCATGATGCGCAAATGCCACCTCAACACCTGCCCCGTGGGCGTAGCCACACAAGACCCGGTGCTGCGCAAGAAGTTCAGCGGCAAGCCCGAGCACGTGGTGAACTACTTTTTCTTCGTGGCTGAAGAAGCGCGCCAGATCATGGCGCAACTGGGCATCCGCACTTTCAACGAACTGATCGGCCGCGCTGACTTGCTGGACACCCGCAAGGGCATCACACACTGGAAAGCCAAGGGGCTGGACTTCAGCCGGGTCTTCCACATGCCACCGCATGATGACCAGGTGGAACGTTTCCACACCCAGGAACAGGACCACGGCCTGCACAAGGCGCTGGACGTGAAGCTGATCGAGCGCTGCCGCCCCGCCATCGAAAAGGGCGAGCGTGTGCAGTTCATGGAAGAGGCACGCAACCGCAACCGCAGCCTGGGCGCCATGTTGTCGGGTGAACTGATCCGCCAGCGCCCCGAAGGCCTACCGGACCAGACCATCATGATCCAGCTGGAAGGCACCGGCGGCCAGAGCTTTGGCGCCTTCCTGGCCAAGGGCATCACGCTGTACCTGATCGGCGACGCCAACGACTACACCGGCAAGGGCATGTCGGGCGGCATCATCGTCGTGCGGCCCAGCATCGAGTTCCGGGGCGACACCACGCAGAACATCATCATCGGCAACACCGCGCTGTACGGCGCCACCAGCGGCGAGGCCTTCTTCCGCGGCGTGGCCGGCGAACGTTTTGCCGTGCGCCTGAGCGGCGCCAGCGCCGTGGTCGAAGGCACCGGCGACCATGGCTGTGAATACATGACCGGTGGCACCGTGGTCGTGATGGGCAAGACCGGCCGCAACTTTGCCGCGGGCATGAGTGGTGGCGTGGCTTTTGTCTACGACGAAGACGGCGAATTTGCGCGCCGCTGCAACACCAGCATGGTGGCGCTTGAAAAGGTGCTGCCCAAGGCCGAGCAGCCAGGCCATGCCGCCGGTTGGCACAACGGCCAGGCCGACGAGGTACTGCTGAAGGAATTGATCGAAGAGCACCACAAGTGGACCGGCAGCCTGCGTGCTCGCGACATCATGGACAACTGGAAAGCGTCGCTGGGCCGCTTTGTCAAAGTGCTGCCGCATGAGTACAAACGTGTCCTGTCCGAACGCGCCATGCGGACGCCGGCGGCAGCACTGCCTCAGGCGACCCCTGCAGCGGGCGCGCCCAAGGGTGGCAAGACGCGCACCAAGTCAAGCGGCACGGTCGCCGCCAAGTAATCGGCGCCCGTCAGTCAGCGCCCGATCTCACTTTTTTCAACAACGGCATTCAACACGCCAGCCCCGCCCAAGGCGGGGCCCGCATTGGCAGGACAAGCACATGGGCAAGGTCACCGGTTTTTTGGAGTTTGAGCGGCAGGAAGAAGGCTACGAGCCGGTCAAGGCACGCTTGAAAACCTGGAAGGAATTTGTCATCACCCTGGGTGAAGAGCAGTCCAAGGTGCAGAGCGCACGCTGCATGGATTGCGGCACGCCGTTTTGCAACAGCGGCTGCCCGGTGAACAACATCATTCCGGACTTCAACGACCTGGTCTTCAACGGCCAGTGGAAGTCGGCGCTGGAGACTCTGCACAGCACCAACAATTTCCCTGAATTCACCAGCCGGGTCTGCCCTGCCCCCTGCGAAGCGGCCTGCACACTGAACGTCAATGACGACCCGGTGGGCATCAAGAGCATCGAACACGCCATCATCGACCGCGGCTGGCAAGAAGGCTGGGTGGTGCCCGCCCCCGCCACACAGAAAACCGGCAAAAAAGTGGCCGTGGTGGGCAGCGGCCCGGCCGGCCTGGCCGCGGCGCAGCAGTTGGCGCGCGCGGGGCATGCCGTCACGGTGTTCGAGAAAAACAGCCGCATCGGTGGCCTGCTGCGTTATGGCATCCCCGACTTC
>JAHECB010000344.1 GCA_024641925.1 Betaproteobacteria bacterium | reverse complement strand
CAGTCGCCAGACCGGGCCAGCTTCATCTTGAAACTGGCAGAAGCGGTGCCGCAAGCCGACAGGGCACAACTGGTGGCAGAACTGGAGCGCGTGCCCTGACCGGCCGTGGTCAAACCCAGTCTGCTGGCACTCGTGGCGCGTTGTCCGTTCATGCTGTCGTTGTGAGCCGAGCATGTGGCGGCCTTCAAGGTCCGCGCCGCAGCACGTTGTTTTTGGGAGCGCCCGCGGGCGTCGGCAAGTGGGCAGGGGACTGGTCGTGGGCTGCGTTGGCAACCCAAGCCGCTGGCGTGCCCTGCGAAGCCCGGCAGCGATTGGGATTAACATTGAATCGTGTTCAATGGCATGGTTGGACGTGGCCATTGTGCTCCGTCGGTTCCTGCACACCTTCGCGTACGCTCCGCAGCGACATTCTGCCGGCGGCTCGCGCCACCCTTCTTGGAGGATTGACCCGTGGCGGGTATGAATTGGCTTCGTCGACTGGCAGCCCCTACCGTGCTGCGGGCCGTATCGCCCGCGGGCATGGGCACCTTGCTGATGCTGAGCATGGCGTGCCTGGGCATGGTCGCATTCGACAGCCGAGCGGCCGAGGTGCCGGTGGGTGTGTACGCCGAATCGGGCGGCCAGGAAGCTGAATTCACGATCGACTGCCTTGTCAAAGGCAAGGCCTGCGGTTCGTTCTGTTACCACAAGCCCGACTGCAAGGGCGACTTGGTTTACACCGGCGAGACCGCGCTGGGCTACGAGTTCAAGCAGAACCTTCAGTCCGGCGCATGTTTGCCTGGCTGCACCGTGCAGATCTCCGCTGATTTTTCACGCTATGTCGAAATCTGCCGAACGGGTCGTAACGAAGGCAGTCTGAAACGCGTCGAGAGCACCTCGCTGCTGTCCAGGATCGCCGCCGCCGTGGGTCTCAAGTCGCGTCCGGCCGCTGCGGCGCCGACGCCTGCTGCGCCGGTTGTTCAACAAGCCGCGGCAGCAGCAAAACCCGTGGCAGCACAGGGTCGCGCCCCCGATGTGTCCCAGGATTCCGTCATGACGGGAACCTACACGGTCGACAAGGTGACGGGTACAGCCACGGGTCAGGTGCGCATCGATTGGAAAAACGGCGACCGTTTTGAAGGTCAGATGGTTGATGGCCGCCGTGTGGGCAAGGGCCGGTTCACCTGGGCCAATGGCGCCTACTACGACGGCGATTGGGTCAACGACATCGCCACGGGACGCGCGGAGATCGGGTTTTCCAACGGCGATCGCTACGTTGGTGAGGTCACCCAGGGCGTACCCAACGGCCAGGGTGTGAAGACGGTGGCCAATGGCGACAGCCTGGACGGTCATTTTGTCAACGGCGTGGTCGACGGTCGGGCGGTGTTTGTCGGTCGTGACGGCAGCCGTTACGACGGCGAGTGGCGCGCGGGCCGGAAAAACGGTACCGGTCACCATGTTTGGCCCGATGGTCAGGCGTTCACCGGGTCCTGGGTGGACGACAAGCCTGAGGGCAAGGGTGTCTTGAAATACGCCAGCGGTGACAGCTACGATGGCATGGTGAAGGCCGGCAAGCCGAATGGCAAGGGCCTCATGGTGCTGGGTGCGTCGGGTGACCGTTATGTAGGCGATTTTGTGGACGGCTTGCGGCAAGGCGCCGGCACCTACCAGGCCAGCAATGGCGACCGCTATGTGGGCAGTTGGCAGGGCGGTGTGAAGTCGGGTCAGGGGCGCTACACCTGGGCGTCGGGCGACTACTGGGAGGGTGAATTCGCCGAAGACAAACCCACTGCGGTGGGGCGCCAGTATTTCGCCACCAAGCTGGATGCGCCGGGCTCCAACGTGAGCGAAGTGGCTCGCCAGGCGGCGGCCGCGACGGCGCCCGCGGCGAGCCCAAAGGGTGCGACGGGGGCTGGTGCGGTCAGCACGTTGGACCGCACTCAGTTGCTCGCCATTCCCATGGTGGCCAAGGAGTTGCGTATCTGTGGTGGCGTTTCCAAGTCAGACTGCCGCGATCAGGTCGCATCGGGCGTGGTGGGGAACACCTTGTTCAAGCATGCCTGGAAAACGATGGTGCGCGACAAGGACAAGGTGTTTGATGTTGACACCCAGTCGGTCCTTGAAAACGGCAATGTCTTTTCGTGGCTGCGTTCGGGCGACAGCACGTCGGCGCGCCAGATCGGCATCAAGTACGACTGCCAGGCCCAATCGCTGCAGATTCAACTCATCTACCACTGCACGGGGCTTGAAGGCGCAAGCTGCACATTTGACGAAGGCATCGAAAAATATGCCGGTCGCGTGATGCCGGCTGCCGAAATCAAGAGCTGGTTTGTGGGCGCCTGTCAGCGATGAGCTGAAGTCGGCGAAGCCCAAGCCGGCCCTGCACGAGACACAGCTTCACTTGCCCAGCAACTCGTCCAGATCCTTGTTCAAGCGTTTGACATAGTCTCGCTCGCTGGCGCCGGCCGCACTGGCAGGAGGCGAGCCTGGTTTTGCGCGAGCAACCGGCGGCGGCGCGGGCTTGGGGGCGGGTTCGGGTGCCGGCACTGTTGCAGGTGCGGGTGCCGTTGAAGGCCCAGGCGCGGCTGTCGTTGCCGTCGGTGGCGCCTGGGCGGGCGTTTTGCTCACCGACAGCAGTTTGACGGCAAAAGTGTCGGTGCAACCGGGTTGCCCCAAGCAGGCCGGTGTCCCGAACAGGGCAGCCAGTCCTGCCTTGCCGACGCTGCCTTCCAGGGCGTCGAGATGGGCCGTGGGCAAGGCATCGTCGAGCTGGAACGCTGTGCCCGAAAGATTGCGCTCGGTGCTGGACAGCAGCGCCACGACGCGCAGTCTCCCCAAGGGCTCCCGCGCGCGCAAGCCCGCTCCACTGTAGCGCTGGCGAGGCATGGCAAACGGCACATTGGCCTTGACCACAATGTCCGATTCCTTGTTGTTGGGGCGCAGCCGATAGACCTTGCTGTCCGCTTCGTCCCAGGCAAAAAGGTACAAATAGCCATCGACCGGGCTGACGCCGCTGGCCTTCAGTTCAATGCCCACATTGAGCCGTGGCCCGATGTCCAGCTTGAAATTCAAGGCGGGTGCAGAGGCTGTGACGGCGGCGTCCAGCGCAGCAGCCAGCTGCGTAAAGGGCTGCTGCACCAGCAGCTTGAGTGCAACCGGCGGGGCGGGACTTATCGCTGCGCTGGTGGCGGTTGCCGATGCCTGCACGTCAGCCAAAGGAGCCGCCGCTGCTGTAGTCGCCGCGGGCGTTGTCGGTGCCGTCGATGCCACCACCGCTGCCGCATCGGAGGCCGCGGCCTGCACAGCTGCGGGCGCTGAAGCCGCGCCGGACATGCTGGGGCTACGGTCTTGCTCGCGACTGCTGTCCCGGCTGGCAAACCAGCTGTAGCCACCGATGGCGACGACTACTACGCCCAGGCCCACACCCCCCATCAACCAGGGTTTCCCGGGCTTGGCAGACCCGGCGGTCGCCTCGGGCGCCGCGGTGATGGGTGTCGTGGGCTCGACCGTGCGCCCCGTGCCGGTCGAGGGCGCCGTGGTGAACAGCCGCGGTTCGGTTCGCAGCGCGGAATCAGGCGATTTGGCCTGGGGCGCGACGGCTGCGGCCAATGGCGCCGCGGCGGCTTGTCCGAAGCCCACCAGTTCGCGCATGTCGTTCATGGACTGGGCGCGGTCTTCGGATCGCACGCTCAGGCAGCGGTCGATGCCGGCCAGCAGACGATCGCTGTAATGGCCCACAGCCTCGCTTTGCAACAGGGGCTGGTATTCGTCCTTCAAGGTCCTGGCCACCGCAGCGGGCGGCTTGCGGCCCAGGATCATGAAATACATGGTGGCTGCCAGGCCGTACACGTCGGTCCACGGCCCCTGCTTCATGCCGGGCATTTCGGCGTATTGCTCGATGGGTGCGTAACCGGGCTTGAGGATCACGGTCAGCGCCTGCGTCATGTCGCTGATCACGTGGCGCGCGGCACCAAAGTCCAGCAGGATGGGGCGGTCATCGTCCGCCAGCATGATGTTGTCAGGCGCAATGTCCCGGTGGTAGATATGTTCACCGTGGATCAGCGCCAGCGCTTCCATCAACGGTGTGATCACCTGTTTGATCCAGGCCTCGGTCGGTGCCTCAGGCCTGGCCCGAAGCACGTCCAGCAGGTTGGAGCCTTGCAGCAGTGGCATGGCCATGTAGGCTGTGCCGTTGGCCTCCCAGAAGCGGTAGACCTTCACCAAGGCCGGATGGTCGAATCGAGCCAGGATGCGCGCTTCGTTGATGAAGCTGCGCAAGCCGATCATGAACGTCTCGCGTTGGCGCTCAGACCGCACGCTGACCGATGCATCATTGCCCCGTGCCGCCAGTGTCGCGGGCATGAACTCCTTCAGCGCAACCGTGCGCTGCAATGAATGGTCCATGGCGCGGTAGACCATGGCGAAACCGCCTTCGCCGATCAAGTCAAGAATCTCGAATTCGGCCATGCGGGTGCCCACCCGC
>JAHECB010000087.1 GCA_024641925.1 Betaproteobacteria bacterium | reverse complement strand
CCCACGGCCATGTTGGCCACCACCCGCAGTTGCGGACAGGCCGCCAGCAGACCCGCGTCGATGCGCTCACTGCCGGTGGTCAGCGCACCGTTCACGCCCTGCAAAGCGGCCTGCAGCTGCGCCGGGGTGAAGACCAAGTCCTGCTGGTTGGCCTGCACGTCGAAGTGGGTTTGCAGTCGCTGCAGCGTTGTTTCAAACACCGCGCGCGCCACCAGAATGCGGGGCCGGCTCATACCTTGTCGACGCCCTGGTCCAGGTGGTCCTTGCTGGACTGGGCCACCTTGTGAGCTTGGCAAGGCACCTCGAGGTGCAGCGCGGCCTTGGCCAGCAGGCTGGCCGACACCGGCGCGGTGATGAACAGAAACAGCGTGATCAGCAGTTCCTGGACACCAAAGCTGCCCCGCGACCAGGCCAGCATCATGCTGGCCACCAGGGCGCCGCCCACGCCCAGCGTGGTGGCCTTGGTGGGTGCGTGCAGGCGCATGAAAAAGTCCGGAAAACGCAACATGCCCACCGAGCCCAGTATCGAGAACACGCCCGCCACCACCAAGGCAGCGGCGATGGCGATTTGCCAGGCCAGATGCAGATTCTGCAAATCGTTCAGCATGCGCGGTCCTCAGTCGATGATGTCGCCACGGCTCAGGTAGCGCGCCAGCGCCACGGTCGAGGCAAAACCCAGCAGCGCCACCAGCAGCGCGGCTTCGAAATACACACCAAAGCCCTGGCGCATGCCCAGCAGCACGATCAGCGCCACCACGTTGATGTACATGGTGTCCAGCGCCATCACGCGGTCGGTTATTTCCGGGCCGCGCAGCAAGCGCCACACACACAGCAGCAAGGCCAGGCCAGCGGCGCCAGTGGCAAAGTTCAGGGCCCACACCACGATCATGCAACGGCTCCTTCAAAGATCTGACGCAGCGGCCATTCGTAGCGCTGCTTGATCTGTTGCGCCATCTCGGCCGCGTCGTCGCAGTCCAGCGCATGCACCAGGATGTTGCCGGTTTCATCGTCGACCACACAGGACACCGTGCCCGGCGTGGTGGTGATGATGATGGCCAGCAACGCGATCGCCATGGGGTGCTGAACGTCCAGCTCGATCGGCACCCAGGCTGGCTTGGGCCGGCCCGCTGGCGCCAGCACCAGCTTGGCCACCGCAATGTTCGACATCACGATGTCCCACAGCACGATGCCGGTGAAACGCACGATCACGCCCCAGTTTCTGGGATGCGAGGGTGGCCCGAGAAAAGGCGCCAGCACCCGCGGCAACAGCAAACCCAGCAAGGCGGCGGTGATGAGGTTGGGCACGGCCACGCTTTGCTGCAGCACCAGCCACAACGCGGCCAGCACCACCGACAGCGCCGGGTGTGGCAACCAGCCAGTGGGACGGGTGGGTGGCTTGCTCATGGGTGCACCCTTCGGCCTGCGGCCTGTCCCGCCAGGCGGGAGCGAGTTTGCTTGGGGCGGCCCGGCGCTGCGCTCATGGCTTGTTCCGCACCGGTGGCGGCGCCGCGGGCGCAGGCGCAAACTGATAGGGACGCGTGGTGTTGGTGGACAGCCCAGCCGGCCCCAGCACCGCACGGGCATAGGCTTCACGGTCACGCAGCTGAGCGGCCGCATCGGTGGTGTAGCGCACCATGGCGTCACCAAAGATGCTCATGGCCAGGGTGGCGGCAATCAAGGCCAGCGTGGCGCTGACCAGCTTGGGGCTGGCGCCCGAGGTGGTGGCCGGCACATCGTCGCGCACATGCCAGAAAAGAATGCTGCCAGCACGCGCCAGGCCGACCAGCGTCAGGAAGCCCACACCCAGCACGGTGAACCAGACGGCGCTTTGCCAGACGTGGGTGTACGACGCCTCCAGCAGCATCAGCTTGCCGATGAAACCCGGCAAGGGCGGCAGGCCGGCGGCCGACGCGGCAGCCAGCAACATCATCAAGCCCAGCATGGCCGGCTGAGCCACAGCCGAAGCGGGCTCCAGATTGCCGCCGGCGTTGCCGCGCTGCGCCGCCACCAGTTCGGCCAGCAGAAACAAGCCCGCCACCACCAGCGTGCTGTTGGCCATGTAGTACATCGCCGCCGCCCAGCCCGCGTTGTTGTACAGACCCACCGCCACCAGCGCCGTGCCCACCGAGGCCACCGTCAGCCAGGCCACCAGACGCTCCAGCGTGCGCGCCGCCAGCGCCCCCAGCACACCCATGACACTGGTGGCCAGCGCCAGCGGCAGCAGCACGGGCGCGGCCAGCAGCGCTGACGCGCCGGCGTCCACGCCAAACACCACGCCGTGCAGGCGCAAGATGCCGTACACGCCGACCTTGGTCATGATGGCAAACAGCGCGGCAACCGGTGCCGTAGAGGCCGCATAGGTGGCCGGCAGCCACATCGACAGCGGCGCCAGCGCGGCCTTGAAGCCAAACACCACCAGCAAGATCCAGGCGCCGGCCTGCAGCAGCTTGGCGTCGGGCGCCGCTACCTGAGGCACCCGCACGGCCAGGTCGGCAAAGTTCAGCGTGCCGGTCTTGGCGTAGAGCAGCGATACGCCGATGAGGAACAGCGCCGAAGCTGTCAGGTTCAGCGCTACATAGTGCAGGCCCACACGCATGCGCTCCTTGCCCTGGCCATGCAGCATCAGCACGTAGGACGCAATCAACAGCACTTCAAAGAAGACAAACAGGTTGAACAGGTCGCCAGTGACAAAGGCGCCGTTCAGGCCCATCAGCTGGAACTGGAACATGGCGTGGAAATAGCGGCCGTGCGCGTCCCAGCCCCCAGTGGCGTACCACAGCACCGGCAGCGCCACCAGCGAGGTCAGCATCACCATCATGGCGCTCAGGCGGTCCAGCACCAGCACGATGCCGTAGGGCGCCGGCCAGTCGCCCATGCGGTAGACCTGCAACTCGCCACCCGCCGCCTGGCGCACCGCCAGCGCGGCCAGCACCAGGCCCAGCACCACCGAGGTCAGTGCAATGCGCCGCGCCCACAGCAGGCGGTGCGTGGCGTGGCTGCCGTGGGCGTCGCCGCCGTGGTCGCCGAGCAGCAGCAACAGCATCGCCGTGAAGGACGGCAGCAGCACCATCAGCGCCGGTAGATGCGTGCTGACAAAGGCCATCATGACGAGTGGCTTTCTTCGCCGGGCGTGGCGTGCCCGTCCACCTGGTCGGTGCCGGTTTCCTGCTTGCCGCGCAGCGCCAGTTCGATGACAAACCCGGTGGTGGCAAATCCGATCACGATGGCCGTCAGCACCAGCGCCTGGGGCAGCGGGTCGGCAAAGGGCTCGGTGCCGCTGAGCACCGGGGGCGAGGCGGTCCACAACCGGCCCATGGCGAAGATGAAGATGTTCACCGCATAACCCAGCAACGACAGCCCCAGCACGACACTGAAACTGCGCGGCCGCAGCAACAGGTACACACCACAGGCCACCACCAGGCCGATGCCGGTGGACACCAGGAATTCCATGGAAAGGTTCATCGTGCGGCTCCCGGCACCGCCTGCCGAACCCGGGCCGAGGCTGGTGTCTGGCCGCGGGTCACCGCCACCAGGACCGACAGCATCAGCATCGTCGAGCCCACCACGGTCACGTAGACACCCAGGTCAAACAGCGCCGCCGAGGCCAGCGGCAGTTCACCCAGCACCGGCACAGTGGGGTGACCGTGAGCACTGGTCATGAACGGCCGGCCCCACAGGAAAGCGCCAACACCGGTCAGGCCGGCGGTGGCCAGGCCGCCGCCAATCCAGCGCGTGAAGCGCCGGCCGCCCTCACCATGCAGCAAGGCGTCGGCCTTCTCCTGGCCCAGCGCCATGTATTGCAAGACCAGCGCCACCGCCGTGACCAGCCCGGCAATGAAGCCGCCGCCCGGCAGGTTGTGGCCGCGCCAGTAGATGTAGCCTGACAGCACCAGCGCCATTGGCAGCACCACCCGCGCCACCACACGCAGCAGTAACGGCTGTCGGGCAAAGCTCCAGGGCCGGCCGTCGGGCGCGGTGGTGGGGCGGCGCACACGCAGGCCATCCATCAACGCCAGCACGCCCACGCCGGCAATGCCCAGCACGGTGATCTCGCCAAAGGTGTCATAGCCCCGAAAGTCGACCAGGATCACGTTGACCGCGTTGGTGCCGCCGCCGCCGCTCAGGCTGTTTTCCAGGAAGTACCAGGCGATGGAGTCGTGGTTGCGGGTCAGCGCCAGCCAGGTCAGCCAGGCGATGCCGGCACCGGCGGCCAGCGCCAGGCCGCCATCGCGCCAATGGCGCCAAGCTTCGGTTTCTGGCGGCGAGGTTTGTGGCAGCAGCGCCAGGCCCATCAACAGCAGCGCGGTGGACACCAGGTCCACCGACAACTGCGTCATGGCCAGGTCAGGCGCCGAAAAGGCGATGAAGGTCAGCGAGCACACCAGACCCACGCCACCGACCAGGATGGTGGCAATGAAGCGCTGGTGCTGCAGCCGGATCAACACCAGCCCGATGCAAAACAGCGCCAGCCACACGCCCACGGCCAGTGCCGGCGCGGGCAACAGACTGCGCGTGCCCGTGCCCAGGTGCGGGCCGGCCATGAACGGCACGGCACCCAGCAGCACCGCGCTGGCCACCATCCACGATGCGTAGCGCTGAAAGGATCCGTTTTCAAGCACGTGCGTGGTGCGGCCGGCCAGGCCGAACACGCCGTCGGTGATGTTGGCAAAGAAATTCTGGCCGCTGCGATGGCTGGCGACGTAGCGATGCAGACGCCGGCCGCTGGCCATGCGCGCGTAGAGCAAGGCTCCGCCCACCACGGCCATGCCGCTCAATGCCAGCGGCAGGTTCAGGCCATGCCACAGCGCCAGGTGAAACTCTGGCGGCGGCGCACCCAGCACGGCGCCCGCGACCAGTGTCACCAGCGGGCCGGCCAGCGCCATCGGCGCCAGGCCAATCGCGATGCACATCAGCACCAGCAACAGCACCGGCGCTTTCATGCCCCAGGGCGGCTCGTGCGGGTGGGCCTTGGGCAGGTCACGCGGCGGGCCGTTGAAGAACGTGTCGTGCACCAGGCGCAACGAATACGCCGCCGAAAACAAGCCGCCCAGGGTCGCCAGCACCGGCACCAGCCAGCCGGCGCTGCCCCACAGCGGCCCGTGCAAGCCGCCGGTGCCACCGGCCACCACGGCCTCGTGCAGCATCATTTCCTTGCTGATGAAGCCGTTGAACGGCGGCAGGCCGGCCATGGCTGCCGCAGCCACGATGACCAGCCCGCCCATCACCGGCAGCAGCGCCAGCAGGCCACCCAGGCGGCGCATGTCGCGGGTGCCGGTTTCGTGGTCGACGATGCCTGCGCTCATGAACAGCGCGGCCTTGAAGCAGGCGTGGTTCAGGATGTGAAACACCGCCGCCACCGTGGCCAGTGGCGACGACAGGCCGATCAGGAAGGTGATCAGACCCAGGTGACTGACGGTGGAATAGGCCAGGAGCCCCTTCATGTCGTGCTTGAACATGGCCACGAAAGCGGCAAACACCATGGTCGCCAGGCCCACGCTGGCGACGATGTTCTCAAACAGCGCCGTGCCACCCAGCACTGGGTAGATGCGCATCATCATGAACAGACCCGCCTTGACCATGGTGGCCGAGTGCAGGTAGGCCGACACGGGTGTGGGCGCGGCCATGGCGGCGGGCAGCCAGAAGTGAAATGGCACCTGCGCGCTCTTGGTGAAACAGCCGCCCAGAATCAGGATCAGGGCCAGCGGATACAGCGGGTGTGCCTGAATGTCCGAACCCCGGGTGAGCAGTTGCGACAGCTCGAAGGTGCCGGCGATCTGCCCCAGCACCACGATGCCGGCCAGCATGATCAGGCCACCACCACCCGTGATGGCCAATGCCATGCGTGCGCCGGTGCGTGATTCTTCTCGCCCGCCCCAGTAGCCGATGAGCAGGAAACTGGAAATGCTGGTGAGCTCCCAGAACACCAGCAGCAGCACCAGGTTGTCCGACAAGACGATGCCCAGCATGGCCGCCATGAACAACATCAGCGTGCCGAAGAACTTGCCCGCCGGGTCTTCGGCGTGCAGGTAGAACGCGGCATACAGGATCACCAGCAAGCCGATGCCGGTAATGAGCCCGGCAAACATCAAACCCAGACCATCGAGCCTGAAGTTGGCATTCAGCCCGATGGCAGGCACCCAGGGCGTCTGGGTCAGCAAGGTTTGGCCGGCAAAGACGGCGGGCGCCTGACTCAGCAGCAAGGCCAACGCGGAGGCCGTGACCAGCGCCGCTGCGGCGGCCGTCAGCCCCCGGCGAAAAGGCGTGCTGCTGCGGCCGATCCCGAAACACAGGCTGGTGCCAGCCAACAAAGGCAGCAAGACGATCAGCGCAAGCAAGCTCATCAAAAGGGTTCAGTCTGCGGCCGCGCGATCGCTGCCTGTCTCAAGAGGTCGCGCCATTCTAGGCATGCGCATAGCCCCAACCGCCGCCGGGACGTCTTGCGGCGCCTGGGGTTTGCCCGCGATATCGCATGCGCGAGGTCGGTATGCAGTGGTTGTCAGCCTTCGCCCAGAAAGCGCGTGAAACCCGCCACCGGCTCGCGTTCGGTGACCAGGGCATTTTCGATGGCAGCGGGGTCGGCATACCCCAGCGACATGCCACAGACCAGCATCTGTTCCTCACCCAGGCCCAGGTGCTGCCTGATGATGCGGTGAAACTGCGTGAAGGCCGCCTGCGGGCAGGTGTCCAGACCACGGGCACGCGCCGCCACCATGACGTTCTGCAAAAACATGCCGTAGTCCAGCCAACTGCCTTGCTGCATGACGCTGTCAATGGTGAACATCAGACCCACCGGCGCGCCGAAAAATTCGTAGTTGCGCGCATGCTGCGCATGCATCCGCGCCTTGTCGGCCTTGCCGATTCCCAGCAGGCTGTACAGGTCCCAGCCCACCTTGCGACGGCGGTCGACATAGGGGCTGCGCCACTCGGTGGGGTAGTAGGCATACGGCTCGGTGTGCTGGGCGCGTTGCACCGGATCGTTGAACGCAGCCAGGATGTCGCGGCTCAGCGCTTGCTTGGCGGTGCCCGTCAGCACGTGCACCTGCCAAGGCTGGGTGTTGGTGCCCGAGGGCGCGCGCGCGGCCACGGTCAGCAGTTCTTCAATCAGCGGGCGCGGCACCGGCTTGGGCAGGAAGGCCCTCAGGGAATGGCGAGAGGTGATGGCCGCGTCAACCGCGGCCGTGTTCAATGACGTGGCAGTTGCCGTGGTTGGTGCGCCAGTGGCGGAGGGGGCGGGGCTGCGGTCAGGGCTGGCAAGGGTCATGGGTTCACTTTCAAGGATTCAAGTACAGCGCGCCGCTTCTCGGGCAGCGGCTTGGGGTGTTGAGTGGTGCGGTCAAGGTCCACATGCGTGAACTCGCCGGGCGCGGCCGACGGCGCCGCCTGGTCGGCAAACAGGGCCAGTTCATAGCGCACGCTGGTGCGCCCCGGCAACGCCACCCAAATGCCCGCATGCACCGTTTGAGGCAAGCTGCTGCTGTCGTGGTGGATGCATTGCGAGTGCACATCAAGGCCGACCACCTGGCTGCCTTGGATGTCCAGCGCGCCTTGTGGGATGAGCATGCGGTTCACTGCGGTGTCGAACAAGCCGAGATGCACAATGTTGTGCAGGCGTCCGTGAATGTCGTTGTCCCTACAGCGTGTGGACAGGGTCTCGAAGTGGCGGAAGCCATCACGCAACAGCGGCGCCGGTCTGTTAGCACTCATGCCTGCGATTCTGCCGCGCTGTCCACCTGCGCTTGTCCGCCCTGCCAGCGTTGCCAGGACCCCAGCGCCAGTTCCAGGGTGTGTCGCTGCACCGCCACTGTGGTGTGCAAGTCGCGGCCGTAGCCACCTGCCATGGACAGCGCCACGGGCACGCGGCGCTGGTGCAGCCAGTTCAGCACGCGCCGGTCGCGCTCGGCCAGGCCCTCGCTGCTCAGTTTCAGGCGGCCCAGGCGGTCGTTTTCGTGCGGGTCGGCGCCGGCCAGGTAAAACGCCAACGACGGTGGCTCGGGCTGTGCCTGCCACGCGGCGGCCAAAGCAAGGTCCAGGGCGTCCAGGTATGGGCCGTCCGTGCAGCCGTCAGGCAGGGCCACATCCAGGTCGCTGGCCTCTTTGCGGAACGGAAAGTTGCGTTCGCCGTGCAGCGACAGCGTGAACACCGTCGGGTCGTCGCGGAAGATCGCGGCCGTGCCATTGCCCTGGTGCACGTCCAGGTCAATCACCCACACCCGCAGCAACCGCCGACATTGACGATGCCATTCGGCCTGCATCAACCGTGCAGCCACGGCCACGTCGTTGAACACGCAATAACCTGACCCTTTGTGGGCGTAGGCGTGGTGGGTGCCACCTGCCAGGTTGGCGGCCACGCCCTCCTGAGCAAACAAGGCCGTTCGCGCCGCTGCCACCGTGGCGCCGACCGAACATCGGGCGCGTTGCACCATGCGCTCGCTCCACGGAAAGCCGATCTCGCGTTCCTGCGCGGCACTCAGCGTGCCTTCAACAACGGCGGTGATCCAGTCGGGGTCGTGCGCCAGCGCCAATTCGCCGTCGCTGGCCGGCAGCGCTTCCTGCACCCGAAGACCTGGCAGCGACGTCTCGGCGGCCTCGCGCAGCAACCGGTATTTGGTCATGGGAAAGCTGTGGCCGGCAGGTAGCGGCAAGGCCAGGTGATCAGCGTGAAAGGCCAGCATCAGCCCGATTCTAGAAATGGTGCTCTAGAATGTTGCATTGCAGCAAAAAGTGCTTGCAATGGGCTGGCGGCGACCTATACTTCGATCCATGTTGCAGTGCAGCAATAAATATCCGCACCGCAATCCCACTTTCAAATCAGGAGCCATTGCATGAACACCGCTGCCCCTTTCACCGCCGACCAATTCATCGCCGCCCAGAAGGCCAGCCTTGAAACCCTGTTCGGTCTGACCACCAAGGCCTTTGAAGGCGTTGAAAAGCTGGTTGAACTGAACCTGCAGGTTGCCAAGGCCAGCCTGGCCGAAGCGTCTGAGACCGCGCACACTGCTCTGTCGGTGAAGGACGCGCAAGAGCTGCTGGCACTGCAAGCCGGTCTGCTGCAACCTGCCGCTGAAAAGGCGACCGCCTACAGCAAGCACGTGTACGACATCATCACCAGCGCCAACGCCGAGTTCACCAAGGCTGCCGAAGCCAACGTGGCCGAAGGCCAGAAGCGTGTTGTGGCCATGGTGGACACCGCGGTCAAGAACGCACCTGCCGGCACCGAAAGCGCCGTGGCCCTGGTGAAGTCGGCTGTTGCCGCCGCCAACAACGCCTATGACAGCATGAACAAAGCTGCCAAACAAGCTACTGAAGTGGCCGAAGCCAACCTGCAAGCCATGACCACAACCGCTGTCAGCGCCGCAAAGTCTGCTTCCAAGGGCAAACGCGCCGCCTGATAACGCTGCAAACTGCTCGCCGAACGGCGGGCGTTTCGCCGCTCGTGAAGGCCACAGGCCAGCCTCCAGGCTGGCCTTTTTTCTGGGGCGAACGCTTTGTTGCTGTTTGCGGTGTCATCAAACGGAACTTTGTTGGCCGCAGCGTGTCTGATTCGTCATGCTGTGGGAAATAGGGCCCGTGGCATGACTCTTGAGGTTCTCCTCCGCACCATTCGACCAGGTGCTTCTCAGCCCGGCGGCCGGCAACGGCCCCCGGGCCTATTTTTTTGCGTACCGTACGCTTGGTAATCAGGCTTCTTTATATTTCTTTAGATATATACATCGGAAAATTATGTAGTTCCATGCATTAGCGCTCGTCCCTAGAGTCCGGTTTCCCAAGCCTGAAGACGCCGCGCGCCGAACCGCATGTACCGCTACACAGACCATGACCGCCGCTTTGTGCACGAACGCGCGGCGCAATACCGAGACCAGCTTTCTCGACACTTGAAGGGCGAACTGCCTGACGAAGACTTCCGCCCCTTGCGTCTGCAAAACGGCTGGTATGTGCAGCGACACGCGCCCATGCTGCGGGTCGCTGTGCCCTACGGAGAGCTGAACAGTCAGCAACTGCGGCAGCTGGCGCGCATTGCCCGCGAGCACGACCACCAGGATGTCGGCAGCGCACGGGAACGGGGTGGTTTTGGCCACTTCACCACGCGCCAGAACCTGCAGTTCAACTGGATTCCCTTGGACCGCAGCGCTGACGTGATGGACCTGCTGGCCGACGTGGACATGCACGGCATCCAGACCAGCGGCAACTGCATCCGCAACATCACCAGCGACGCACTGGCCGGTGTGGCCGCCGACGAAGTCATTGACCCGCGTCCGTATTGCGAGATCCTTCGCCAGTGGACCAGCTTGCACCCCGAGTTTGCGTTTTTGCCACGCAAGTTCAAGATCGCCGTCAATGGTGCCCACGAAGACCGCGCCGCCACCGCCTGGCACGACATCGGCCTGACGTTGAAGATCAACAACGCCGGTGAAGTCGGCTTTGCCGTGGCCGTGGGTGGCGGCATGGGCCGCACCCCGGTGGTGGCCACGCCCGTCAATCCTTTTGTGCCCTGGCAGCAGATTCTGGTGTTCATCGAAGCCGTGGTGCGGGTCTACAACCTGTATGGCCGGCGCGACAACCAGTACAAGGCGCGCATCAAGATCCTGGTCAAGGCCGAAGGCGCACGGTTTGTCGATGCCGTGAACGCCGAATTCGCGGCGCTGCTGGTCGACCCGCAGACGACCTTCATTCCTCAAGTCGAGTTGGATCGCGTCAAGGCCGGTTTTGTGGCGCCGGTGCAGGCCGTTCCCGAAACCCGACGCGACCTGAGCGAACCCCTGCCCGCTTTCACCCGCTGGCTGCAGCGCAACGTGCATGCGCACCAGCTCAGCGGTTTCCGCGCGGTCACGCTGTCGCTGAAACGCGCCGGCCAAAACCCGGGCGACGTCACGGCCGACCAGATGGAACGGGCTGCCCAGCTGGCCGAGCGCTTCAGCGCCGGCGAGTTGCGGGTCTCGCACGACCAGAACCTGCTGCTGCCCTGGGTGCGTTGCACCGACCTGCGCGCGCTGTGGTTGGCTGCACGGGAAGAAGGCTTCGCCACCCCCAACATCGGCCTGATCACCGACATGATCGCCTGCCCTGGCGGCGATCTGTGCGCATTGGCCAACGCGCGTTCGTTGCCCATCGCAGCGGCCATCACCGAGCGCTTTGCCGACCTGGACGAGCAGCACGACATTGGGGACATCGACCTGCACATCAGCGGCTGCATGAACAGCTGCGGCCACCACCACAGCGGTCACATCGGCGTGCTGGGCGTGGACAAGGATGGCAGCGAGTGGTACCAGCTCACCGTGGGTGGTGCCGACGGCAGCACACTGAGCGGGCCGTCCGTGGCGGGCAAGGTCATCGGCCCGTCGTTTGCGGCAGACGAAGTGCCCGACGCCATCGAAGCCGTCATCAACACCTACCTGCGCCAGCGCCTAGCTGGCGAGCACTTCGTCCACACTGCTCAGCGACTGGGCACGCAGGCGTTCCGCGAGGCGGCCAACACGGCTCGTCGCTCCACCGCAGCCCCGGCTGCCGTCGACACCGCCCTGGCGGCGGACTGAGGCCCCCATGTCCAGCGAACCCATCACGTTCTACGCCGCCGACGACGAGGCACTGGCGCAGGTTCCGATGTTGGCCAATGACGCCGACGTGCTGGGCCAGGGCGACGAGCTGCACCGGCAGCCGCGTCTGGCCTTGCAGTTTCCCAAGTGGACCGACGGCCGAGCCTACAGCCAGGCCGTGCTGCTGCGCGGCAGGCTTCGTTATGCCGGCGAACTCGTGGCCGTTGGCGACGTGCTGGCCGACATGTTGCCCTTGCTGCGCCGCTGCGGTTTCGACGCCGTGCAGATGCGCGCCGACCAGAAGCTGGAAACGGCGCAGCGTGCACTGGGCTTCATCAGCACGCCATACCAGCAGGTGTTGTCGGAACGCCAGGCCGCCCGGAATTCCCTGAGGCAGTAGTCGCAGTGGGTAAAGTCCGACGACGGGCCCAGGGCAACCCCGGACATGTGGTGTTCATCGGTGCCGGGCCTGGTGCTGCCGATCTGATCACGGTGCGAGGCGCACGTTGGCTGGCGCGGGCAGATGTGGTCTTGTTCGACGCCTTGACCGATCCCGAACTGCGCACCCTGGCACCTCAGGCGCAGTGGCTGGACGTGGGCAAACGCGGATTCAGCAACAGCAGCAACAGCGCTGACCAGGCCGCCATCAGCGCCTTGCTGGTTCAGCAGGCACAACAACACGCATTGGTGGTGCGGCTCAAAGGCGGCGACCCCAGCGTTTTTGGCCGCCTCGAAGAGGAATTGCAGGCACTGTCGCGGCACGGCATCACTTGCGAGGTGGTGCCCGGTGTCACGGCCGCATTGGCAGCCGCAGCATGCACCCAGCGCCCGCTGACCCGCCGCGGCGCCGGCCGCAGCGCCAGCCTGTGCACCGCCATGACCCAGATGCACACCCTGCAGGCAGGTCACCATGCGGACACTGAGGTTTTTTACATGGCGGGCCGTCAATTGGGCCTGCTGGGGCGAAAACTGTTGGCTGCAGCCTGGCCGGCCGACACCGCCGTCAACGTGGTGTCGCGTGCAGGCTGGCCCGACGCGCTGTCCAGCGACCACCTCCTGGCCGATTTGGCCGCAGCCGCCCTGGTGCACGCTGGTCGGCCGACCGTGGTGGTGGTCGGCGTGGGCGCTTCGGCGCTGGGCACGGCTGCGGGCCACAGGCCACACCAGCACCCGACTCGGCTTGCGGTTGAATCTGCCCGCCAGGCAATCCCGCTTCCCAGGCCGTAAAATCAAGGGTTGTGTGGCTGGCAGCACGCTGCGCCAAGCCGCCTTCCCAACGACGCACACCACCGAGTCTGGCCCCATGACCCACGTTGTCCTCGAATCCTGCATCCGCTGCAAATACACAGACTGTGTTGACGTCTGCCCCGTGGACTGCTTCCGCGAAGGCCCGAACATGCTGGTCATCGACCCCGACGAATGCATCGACTGCGCGGTGTGCATTCCTGAATGCCCCGTCAACGCCATCCTGCCCGAAGAAGATGTACCCACCGACCAGTTGGCGCTGATTCAGCTGAACGCCGACCTGTCACGCAAGTGGCCCAGCATCACCAAGCGCAAGACCCCGCCGGCCGATGCCGACGACTGGAAAGACAAGACCGGCAAGCTGGACCAGTTGGTGCGCTGAAAGCCCAGCAGCAACTGCTGACTCCTCGAATAGGCGCCTGCTGCGCCGGGCCATCCCAGCGCGCGGGTCTCCCGCGACGACGGCAGCTGGCCCCCTATTGCATTTCTCACATGACCACAGCAGCCCTGAGCGCGAACGCGCAAACCATAGAAACTGACGCCGTCATCGTCGGCGCCGGACCCGTGGGCCTGTTTCAGGTGTTCGAGCTGGGCCTGCTGGAAATCAAGGCCCACATCATCGACAGCCTGGCCTACCCGGGTGGCCAATGCGTCGAGCTGTACCCCGACAAACCCATTTATGACATCCCGGCCGTGCCGGTGTGCACCGGGCAGGAACTGACCGACAACCTGCTCAAGCAGATCGAGCCTTTCGGCGCGACTTTCCACCTGGGCCAGGAGGTCACGCAGGTTGAGAAGCAGGCCGACGGGCGGTTATTGGTGGCCACCTCCAAAGGCACCACATTCCTGAGCAAGACGGTGTTCATCGCCGGCGGCGTGGGCAGTTTCCAGCCGCGCACACTGAAGGTGGACGGCTTGCGGGCCTTTGAAGAGCAGCAGGTCTTTTACCGCGTCAAGAATCCGGCCCAGTTTGCCGGCAAGAACCTGATCGTGGTGGGCGGCGGCGACTCGGCCCTGGACTGGGCGCTGAACTTTGCGCAAGAAGGGCCCAACAAAGCCGAGAGCGTCATCCTCATCCACCGCCGCGACGTCTTTCGGGCGGCGCCTGCCAGTGTGGCCAAGATGAAGGAGTTGTGCGACGCTTACGAGATGCAGTTCATCGTCGGCCAGGTCACGGGCATCGAAGCGGCAGGCGGCACGCTGAAACAACTGAAGGTGACGGGCAGCGACGGCGTCACACGCCTGGTGCCGCTGGACATGTTGCTGGTGTTTTTTGGTCTCAGCCCCAAGCTGGGACCCATTGCCGAATGGGGCCTGGGCATCGAGCGCAAGCAGATCACGGTAGACACGGAAAAATTCCAGACCACCACACCCGGCATCTTTGCCGTGGGCGACATCAACGTCTACCCGGGCAAGAAAAAGCTCATCCTGTCGGGCTTTCATGAAGCCGCGCTGGCCGCCTTTGGTGCGTCACCCATCGTGTTTCCGGAAAAACGCGTGCTGTTGCAATACACCACCACCAGTCCCAAGCTTCACAAGGTCTTGGGCGTGGAGTCGCCGGTTTTCGACTGATAATCGTTTTCGCGCAACGGGAATTCGCCCGCTGCGCCTTCGCTAGGGGTGCTGCGTCTGGACCTTCCAGACCCGGCTGAGACAGTCCCTTTGAACCTGAATGAGGTAATCCTCGCGCAGGGAAGCAATCGGTATTTGGGTGCCCGCTTCGGGCCGCTTCCATTTCGGTTTGCCGACCTGCCATCGCTTTGAAGGAAGCACGATGGCACAACCGCCCTTCTTTTCACGTTCCGCCCTGGCCTTGGCCAGCATCGCCAGTTTTCACGTTGCCGCCCAGACCAGCCCGCCGGGCGAGTCACAACCCGCCTTGAAGACCGTTGAGGCCACCCAATCCATCACCATCACCGGCCGCGCGAGCTTGCGCAATGCCGCCAGTGTTGCCGGGTTTGGCGACGTGGCCTTGTCCCAGTCGCCCTACAGCGGCACGGTCATCAGCCGCAGCCAACTGACCGACGCCGGCATCGCCAGCCTGGGCGACATCACCCGCCTGGACGCCGGCACCACCGACGCCTACAACGCCCCGGGCTACTGGGGACAACTGGCGGTGCGCGGCTACACCCTGGACGCCCGCTACAACTTTCGCCGCGACGGCTTGCCCATCAACGCCGAGACCACATTGCCCACAGGCAACAAGCAGGCGCTGGAACTCATCAAGGGCGCCAGCGGCCTGCAGGCAGGCACCAGTGCGCCGGGTGGTCTGGCCAACCTGGTGGTCAAGCGGCCGCAGGGCAATTTTGTGGATGCGGGCATGACTGTCAACGACAGCGGCAATCTGGCCTTGGGCATCGACGCCAGCCACCACCACGACAACGGCATGGCCTGGCGCGTGAACGCCGAAACAGAACAACTGCGCCCTGCCCTGCACAACGCCAACGGCCAGCGCAGCTTGCTGGCGGGTGCCGCAGAGGCGCGCGTTGGCGGCCTGGGTCTGCTGGAGGTGGAACTGGAATGGTCACGCCAAAGCCAGCCCAGCATGCCCGGCCTCAGCCTCTTGGGCAGCCGCTTGCCCGACGCCGGCAGCATCAACCCCAATACCAACCTGAACAACCAGCGCTGGAGCCTGCCGGTGGTCTTCAAGGGCACAACAGGTTCGGTGCGCTACAGCCAGCCGCTGGCAAAGGACTGGACACTGGTGCTGCACGCGCAGCAGCAGAACCTGACTACCGATGACCGCATCGCCTTCCCCTATGGCTGCAGCGCCGAGAACGACTACACCCGCTATTGCAGCGATGGCAGTTTCGACTTGTACGACTACCGCAGTGACGGCGAGAAGCGAACCACACGCGCCATCGATGCTTCGGCCAACGGGCAGGTATCGGTTGCCGGCATGAAACATCACCTCAGTCTGGGGGCGCTGAACACCCACTTCACCGCGCGCTTCAACGAGCAGGCCTACAACTGGGTGGGTGTGGGCCAGATCGACGGCAGCGTTCAACTGCCCAGCGACCCGAGCCTGACAGATCAGAACACCAACCGCAGCGAAAGCAGCACCGAACTGCGGGTGCAGGACCGCGTTGAGCTGACGTCGGCCACCAGCCTGTGGGGCGGCCTGCGCCACACCCGGCTGCAACGCGACAGCGTGCGCACCGACGACAGCCGCGCCACCGCCTACAGCCAGAACTTCACCACACCCTGGGTCGGCCTGAGTCATGACCTGACACCCGGCTTGATGCTGTACGCCAACACCGGCCAAGGCATCGAAAGCGAAGTGGCACCCAACCGCAGCCGCTACACCAACGCCGGCCAACCACTGGCTGCACTGAAGAGCCGGCAGGTCGAAGTGGGCCTGAAACGACGTCAAGGTGCGCTGGCCTGGAACGTGGCCGCCTTCGACATCGAGCGCCCCTTGTGGAATGACGTGGGCACCTGCGACGTCGACAGCAGTTGCACGCGCCAACACGACGGCAGCCAGCGACATCGCGGCATTGAAGCCGATGCCGAATGGAGCGCCGGTCCGTTGAGCCTGCGTGGCAGCGCCATGCTGCTGCGTGCCCGCCGCCATGATGCGCTGGACGCTAGCCAGAACGGATTGCAGCCCACCAACGTGCCGGCGCGCACATTGAAGCTGCAAGCCGCTTACACGCTGCAGACGGTGCCTGGCCTGAGCCTGCTGGCCTTTGCCACACACGAAGGCCAGCGCCAGGTCCTGCCGGACAACAGCGTGACGACACCCGGCTGGACACGTCTGGATCTGGGCGTGCGTTACGCCACACGGCTGGGCGGCTACACCACCACCTGGCGCCTGGGCGTGGACAACGCCACCGACTACAGGGCCTGGAAAGAAGCCCCGTACCAGTTTGGCCATGCCTACCTGTACCCCCTGCCCGCACGGCAATGGCACGCCAGCGTGCAAATTCGACTCTGACGAGCACTTGGCCCTCACCAGATGGGGTCTGGATTGTCTGGAAGGCCTGAGTTTTCGGGCTATACTCCGCGGCTGTATTCCTCGATAGCTCAGTCGGTAGAGCGCCGGACTGTTAATCCGTAGGTCCCTGGTTCGAGCCCAGGTCGGGGAGCCACCGAAAAGCTAGCAATAGCAAGCACTTAGCCCAGCCCTCACCGGCTGGGCTTTTTGCGTTTTGGGAACGGTGTCAGCGACTTGTCAGCACGCCAGCACCTTCGCTGGTGCCGCCCCACGCTCACGACAACGGATGCCGAAGCACCCGCTTTGCCAACCGCCCCGTCATGAGCC
>JAHECB010000343.1 GCA_024641925.1 Betaproteobacteria bacterium | reverse complement strand
GGCAACTTCGGCGTCACCGACCCCGACAGTGCTGCATTCACCTACACCGTGAGCGGCCTCAGCGGTGGTTACTTCCAACTGAGCAGCGCACCGACGGTTGCCATCACGACCTTCACCACCGCCGACCTGGCGGGCGGACTGGTGCAGTTTGTCGATGACGGCAATGAAGTGGCGCCGGCGTTCAGCGTCACGGCCAATGACGGCGCGCTGGATTCGAACACGCTGGCGGCGACGATCAACTACACGTCGGTCAATGACGCACCGGTCTTCAATGCCGCGAGTCTGACGCTGAACGAAGGTGACACCGTCACGCTGGGTGCCGGCAATTTCGGTGTCACAGACCCCGACAGTGCTGCGTTCACCTACACCGTGAGCGGCCTCAGTGGTGGCTACTTCCAGTTGAGCAGCGCTGCCGGCGTGCCGATCACCACCTTCACCACCGCTGATCTGATCGGTGGCCTGGTGCAGTTTGTGGACAACGGCGATGAGGTGGCGCCAGCCTTTGACGTGACGGTCAACGACGGTGCGCTGGACTCCAACACGCTGGCCGCAACCATCAACTACACGCCTGTGAACGACGCGCCTGTGATCACCGCCGCCGGACTGACGCTGAACGAAGGCGAGACGGTCACGCTGGGTGCTGGCAACTTCGGCGTCACCGACCCCGACAGTGCTGCATTCACCTACACCGTGAGCGGCCTCAGTGGTGGCTACTTCCAGCTGAGTAATGCGGCTGGCGTCCCCATCACCAGCTTCACGACTGCGGACCTGACCGGCGGCCTGGTGCAGTTTGTGGATGACGGCAATGAAGTGGCGCCAGCGTTCAGCGTCACGGTCAATGACGGCGCGCTGGATTCGAACACGCTCGCCGCAACCATCAACTACACGCCAGTCAACGACCCGCCCGTGGTCAATGCCGCCAGCCTGACGCTGAACGAAGGTCAGACGGTGACCTTGGCGCCAGGCGACTTCAACGTCGCGGACCCCGACAGCGCCAGCTTCACCTACACGGTCAGTGCCATCGCCGGGGGCTATTTCCAGCTGAGTTCGGCACCAACCGTGGCCATCACCACCTTCACCAGCGCCGACCTGAGCGGCGGCCTGGTGCAGTTTGTCGATGACGGCGATGAAGTGGCGCCCGGATTCAGTGTGACGGCGAATGACGGCGCGCTGGACTCGAACACGCTGGCGGCCACCATCAACTACACGCCGGTCAACGACGCGCCGGTGGTCACCGCAGCCAGCCTGACGCTGAACGAAGGCGACACGGTCACGCTGGGCGCTGGCAATTTCGGTGTCACCGATCCCGACAGTGCTGCGTTCACCTACACCGTGAGCGGTCTCACCGGCGGCTACTTCCAGTTGAGCAGCGCACCGAGCGTTGCCATCACCAGTTTCACAACCGCCGACTTGACCGGTGGCCTGGTGCAGTTTGTGGACGACGGCAACGAGGTCGCGCCAGCTTTCAGCGTCACGGCCCATGACGGCGCGCTGGATTCGACCACGCTGGCGGCGAACATCAACTACACGCCCGTCAACGACGCGCCGGTCATCTCCGGCCTGGACAGCAACCCGCTCCAATACGTCGAAGGCGAAGGCGCCCGATTGATCGACCCCGCTGCTTTGGCGCGCGTGACCGACAGCGACAGCGCCAACTTCGACGGCGGCGTGCTGACCGTGGCCTTCACCCGTGGGCACAACCTGCAGGAAGACCGTCTGGGCCTGCTCAACCAGGGCCTGGGTGCGGGGCAGGTGGCCTGGGACGGTGCACAGGTCAGCTACGGTGGGGTGGTCGTGGGCACCACCAGTGGCGGTGCCCTGGGTGCGCCCTTGGTGATTCGGTTCAACAGCAACGCCACCCCGCAAACGGCTACGGCCTTGTTGCACAAGCTGACGTTCGAGAACACCAACACCGATTCGCCCAGCGAAGGTGTGCGGCAGGTGCAGATCTCGCTGACCGATGGTGATGGCGGCCAGGCCGTGGCCCAGGTGGTCACGGTGCAGGTCAGCGCGGCCGGCGACGAGCCCCAAGGCTTGCCGCTGGCCGTCGGCATCCCTGCAGAGAACCAGACCTTGTTGGCCGACATCAGTGGTGTCAGCGACCCGGACGGCATGGGCCCCATCAGTCTGCAGTGGTTGCGCGACGGGGTTGACATCGCTGGCGCCACGCAACTCAGTTATGCCCTGCAGCCCGAAGACGTCGGCGCCGAAATCCAGGTTCGCCTGCGCTGGGTCGACGGCCTGGGCAATGCCGAATCGCTGGTCAGCCCGGCGCTGGGCCGCACCGCCAAGGCCTTGTCCGCGTCCTATTTCACCGGTATGCCGGCGCCGACAGCCGAGCTGACGTTCAACCCGACCCGGGAGCAGACTGCGCCCAGCGAGACGACCGCAGACCCTGCGCCGGCGAAGCAGCCGGCTGCCAGTGGAGCCCAGCGAGTGAGCCTGGACTTGATGCAGGGCGGCCTGTCGGACTTGGACCTGGCCTTCAACGCCGGCAGTGACGATGAGGCGGGCCCCAGGGTGGTGCTGGCAGGCGGTCGGGCCGAGGTCCGCGACAGCAACACGGGCAATGAAACCGGCACCACGTTCTATGGGGTGAACTTCGACATCGGTGCACTGGGCGCCGTACCGTTTGATGCCCCGGGCGAGCAGCCCCTGTCCATGCTGGACACACTGCGAGTGCTGCTCAAAAGCGGCGGTACCCGCCTGGACGGCAGCGGCGAGGACGGCTCCACGCCGCAGGCAAGCGAAACCAGCGAAGACGCGGCATCGACCCTGATACGGCTGCTCAGGGAGCAAACCCCGGCGGTCAGCGCGGGCCTGACCGTGGGCATGTTGTATTGGCTGACACGCAGTGGCGGCCTGCTGACCAGCATCCTGATGGGGGTGCCGGCCTGGCGTCACGTCGACCTGCTGCCCGTGCTGTCCCAACCACAACCCACAACGGCGGAGAAGGACGAAGAGGTACCCGATTCCCAGCTTCCAGACGATGCCGACGATGACTTGGCCGGTGTCTTCGACGAACCGGCAAAACTCGCCCGTGCCGAGGGGTAGACATGAAGGCCTCTTCAGGACCCTGCCGTGTTCGGGCCCGCGCATGGACCATCGGGCGGTGACCGCGGTCAAGGACGCACCCCTGCTGACTGCGGTGAACCTGACGATCAGCGAAGGGCAAACGCTGACGCTGCTCACCGGCGATGTGGCCATCACTGACCCGGACAGCGCCAGCTTCCCTGACACGGTCCGTGGGGTCACCGGCGGTTACTTTCAGCTCAGCAATGCGGTTGGCAGGCCGATAACCCGGTTTACAACTACCGACCTCTCGGGCGGGTCGGTGCAATGTGTCGACAACGGCGATGAAATTGCACCAGCGTTCAACGTCACCGCCGATGACGGTGCATGGGGGTTCAACACGATGACGGCGACGATCAACTACACACCCGTCAACGACGCGCCGTTCATTTCGCAGTTGATCAGCACCCCAATCGATGACATCGACAGCGTCAATCTGGACGGCGGCATGATGCCCGTGGCCTTCAGCAGGGGCGTGGGCCTGACGGCCGGCATGTTGTGGTGGCTGACCCGCAGCGGTGGCTTGCTGACCTCCATCACGATGGGCTTACCGGCCTGGCGCCACCTTGACCCGCTGGCCGGTCTGTTTGACGACGCTGCAGACGCGACAGGCCACAGGAGCGCGTCATGAAATCGCTTCGTCATCGGCTGAAGCTTCAACGCCCCGGACCTTGGCTGCAGATGACCACGGCCCTGGTCGGCCTGTGCGGCACGCTGGTGCTGCTGGCCGACATGTTTTTTGGCGTCTTGCCCGACCCGGCGGTACAGGAACGGCGCTGGCGCCAGAAAACCGCCGAAGGCATTGCCGTGCATGTGGCCGTGCTGCTGCAGGCCAACAACCCGACCTTGCTGAAGCGCACGCTGGATGCCCTGGTAGAACAGACGCCCGAGGTGCAATCGGTGGCGGTACGCCGCAGCGACGGCCGGGTCATTGCGCAGGCCAGTCGCGCCGCAGCGCCCGGCGCCCCTGCAGGCGGCACAGCAGCCTGGTTCGCGCCCCGCAACGGGCAGGACCAGCTGAAATTGCCGCTGCTCTCGGACGCCGGCCCCTGGGGCGCAGTGGAGTTGTCGCTGGTGGCCGACCAGCGGCCCTGGTGGCTGGCCTTCCTGCGCCAACCGCTGGTCTCGACGCTGCTGTTCATCTCGCTGGCCGGCTCGCTGGTGTTCGGCCTGTACTTGCGGCGTGTGTTGCAGCATCTGGACCCTGCGTCGGCCATTCCTGAACGGGTGCAGAACGCGTTCGACGTGATGGCCGAAGGTGTGGCGGTGCTGGACGACCGCGGTCGGGTGCTGCTGCTGAACAAGGCGTTCGGCAAGCTGCACCCGCAGGCTCACAAGGTGTCCACCGGCACCGCCCTGTCGGCCCTGCCCTGGCTGGTTCAGGGTCTGGGCGCAGACGAGCGTGAGCATCCA
>JAHECB010000342.1 GCA_024641925.1 Betaproteobacteria bacterium | reverse complement strand
TCACCATCACGGTGTGCACCTGGGCCAGCAGTTCGTCGCTGATGGAATTGCGTTTGGCGGGCCGGTTCAGTCGCAGGTGCAGCACGGCACCTGCCTGCTGCAATTCCAGCAGGTTCAGACTGACCATTGGGCCGGTGGTTTGCAGGGGTTCGAATCTTGTTGTCATGCGGGCTTTCAAGCTGGTTTTTTGAGGGTGATGACACGCGGGTCGGCCGGCGAGGCGTACAGCGCCTGAACGTCCGCGGCGCGGCGGCTGAGCACCAGGCGCTGGTTGACGTAACCCTTGTCGGTGATTTCGCCCTCGGTGGCGTTGGGCGCGTCGGGCAGCGACAGCAGGCGTGCGGGGGTTTGTGACGAGCCGCCACCTTCGGCTTTCAGGCGGCGCAGGCCGTCGGCCAATTTGGCAGCCAACTCCTCGGCAGGCAATTGACGGCCTGCGGCGCTCAGGAAAATCAGGGCTCCGATGTCACTGCGGTCGTGGCCGGTGATCACCGCGTCCTGCACAAACGGCGCCATGGCGGACACCACCCGCACACGCAGCGTGCCCACGCTGACCCAGGTGCCGCTGGTGAGCTTGAAGTCCTCGGCCACGCGGCCGTTGAAGACCACGCCTTGCAGCGGGTCGGTCTCGTCTTGCAGGTAGCCGGCGTCGCCGATGCAGTAATAGTGTTCGTTGTCAAATGCGCTTTGGGTCGCTTCGGGGTTGTTGCGGTAACCCGGGAAGATGTGGTCGCCCTTGACGCGCATCTCCAGCTTGCTGCCGTTGGGTACAAATTTCAGACTCACACCGGGCATGGGCAGGCCGATGACACCCGGCGATTCGATCTGCCAGTTGACAAAGGTGTTGGCCGGCGCGGTTTCGGTGCTGCCCCAGGACGTGGTCATCCACAGCGGTTCGTCGCGCACCCGCTGCGCCAGGGCCCTGAGCCGCTGCCAGGTGGACAGCGGCATGCCCGAGCCGGCGTAAAACACCATGCGCAGGGGTTTCACGAATCGGCTGGCCAAGGCGTCGTCGGCTTCCAGCGCCGCCAACATCATCTCGTAGCCGTGGGGCACGTTGAAGTAGACAGTAGGCTGCACGCTGCGCAGGTGCGCCAGGGTCTTGTCCACCAGGCCGGGCACGGGCCGGCCATCGTCGATGTACATCGTGCCGCCGTTGCGCAGCACTAGGTTGGTGTTGTGGTTGCCGCCGAAAGTGTGGCTCCAGGGCAGCCAGTCCAGCAGCACCGGCTTTTCCACTTCCACAAACCGCAGCGTCTGCGCCAGCATCTGCTGGTTGGCACACAGCATGCGGTGTGTGTTGATGACGACCTTGGGGTGGCCCGTGCTGCCGCTGGTCAGCAGGTACTTGGCGTGGGTGTCGGGGGTGATGGCGGCATAGGCCTGCATCACGGCGGGTGTTTCAACAGCGGCCTGCAATTGCGAAAATGGCAAGGCGCCGGGGTGGGTGGCGGCGCCCTGGCTGAACACGGCCACGGCCTGGATGGGCGCGTCTTTCACGGCAGGGCCGTAGACCTTGGCGTCCGAGGCGTACACCAGTGCCGGGTCCAGCGTCTGCAGGATGCCGTGTATGCGGCTGAAGTCGGTGCCGGCCAGTCGGCAATAGGCGCTGGAGATGGTGCACACCGCGCGGCCGATGTGCATGCCCGCCAGCAGCAGCACCTGGTGGTCCAGCGCGTTGTCGCTGAGCGCCACGATGGGCTTGCCTTCGGGCAGTTGCAGGTCCAGCAGCGCCTGCGCCACGGCGCCCACCTGGCGTCGCAGTTCGGCGTAGCTCAACGTGTGCCAGCCGCCAGGCGCGGCGGCGTCGGGTTCGGCAAAGGCTGCAGCCTGCGGTGTCTGCACGGCCCAGTGCTCGAGCCAATCACCGATGCAACGGGCATAGGGCGCCAGCGCCTCGGGGTGACGAAGCACAAAACCACCGCCGGGCAGTTCTTCGCGCAGCGACTGGCGCGGCGCCAGCAGTAGCGGGTTGTCGATGAAGGCTTCAGCCATGGGGCTTGTCTCCGGCCTGCCTGTGTCCGGGTGGGCTGCGGTGCCCGAAGGGCTCGCAAGCTCACGCCGCTTCAGGCGTTTCCATACAGATGTGTATGTTTTAAGATTGCCGATGCTATCGGGCAATTGATGGCTATGAACCCAGGAAAACCCTGATTTCCATACAGATGTGTATGGCATCATTGCAGGCGAACATCACGCCTGCGTGTCGAAGGGCGCTCTGGTTTTGTCCCTTGTGCCTCTTGCTCAGTTTTTGCTGCTTCTTCTGATGACCACTGCCACCGCTGGACCCACTGCCCGCCGCCGCAAGGCTTCGCCCGACAGCGAGCCCGCGGCCGATTCGCGCTCGCGCCTGACACCCGAAGTGTGGATTGGCGCTGCTATCGAGGTTCTGGTCGACCGCGGCATCGACCACGTGCGGGTGGACGTGCTGGCCACCGAACTGAAGGTGACCCGCGGCAGCTTCTACTGGCATTTCCGCGACCGCGAAGACCTGTTGCGCCGGGTGCTGCAAACCTGGTCCGACATCACCACACAGAACTTGACCCGGCGGCTGGAGTCCGCGCACACCGATCCGCGCCAGCAGTTGCGCGACGTGATCTCGCTGCCCTTTCGCGGCCGTGCTGCGGCGCGGGGTGCCCGCATCGAACTGGCCATCCGCGCCTGGGCCCGGCGCGACGCCATGGCCCAGCAGGCGGTGGACGCCGCTGACCGAGCGCGGCTGCGTTACCACCAGCAGATTTTTGGTGCGCTGGGTTTTGCCGCCGACGAAGCCGAATACCGTGCCTTTGCGCTGTACAGCTATGAAGTGGGGGAGTCGATGCTGTCCCGGCAAGGCACGCCGGAGCAAAAAAAGCAGCGCAGCGCGTTTGTCGAGCGCTTGATGCAGACGCCGGTGGTGCCGGCCGAGCCCCGCTGAACGTTCAGACCAGCACCTTCAGCAGCCATTGCTGCAGCGCCTGAACCTCTTCCATGCACACCGAATGTTCCATCGGGTACTGCTGCCACTGCACCGGCTGGCCCAGGGCTTGTAGTTGGTCACGTGCCGCCTCGCCACGGGCCAGCGGCACCACGCCGTCGCGCACACCATGTGCCAGGAACACGGGGGTCTGGGTATTGGCGCTGTGGCGTTCGGCCTCGGTGGTGTCTGCAAGCGGCATGTAGCCCGACATGCCCACCAGCCCCGCCAGGCGCTGGTTGTGGCGAATGCCAGCGCCCAGCGTGATGGCGCAGCCTTGCGAAAAACCGGCCAGCACGATGCGGTGCGACGGCACGCCGCGCTCGGCCTCGCGCAGCAGCAGGGCATTCACCGCGGCGATGGACTTGCGCAGACCCCCAGTGTCTTCACGCCGGACCAGGTCGGCACCCAGGATGTCGTACCAGGCGCGCATGGGCTGGCCGCCGTTGATGGTGACCGGCTGCACCGGGGCGCGCGGAAATACATAGCGCACCGGGCCGACGGCACCCAGGCGCAGTTCGTCGGCCATGGGCAGGAAGTCGGTGCCGTCGGCGCCCAGGCCGTGCAAGATCACCACCGTGGCACGCGGCGCGGCGCCCGGGTTCAATTCAATGGTTTGAAGGTCCATGTTTTCAGCGAGGTCGTTTGACAGTCAATAGTTCAAGCCCATCGCGCCGCGCACCTCTTTCATGGTCTGGCGGGCCACGGTGCGGGCACGCTCGGTGCCCATCTCGACGATCCAGTGCACTTGCTTGGGGTTGGCCAGGTATTGCTCGGCCCGTTCACGCCAGGGTTGCTGCTCGGCAATGACGGCGTCAATCACCGGCTGTTTGCAGTCCAGGCAGCCGATGCCGGCGCTCTTGCAGCCCTGGACCACCCAGCCTTGGGTTTCGGCGCTGCTGTACAGCTTGTGGAATTGCCAGACGGGGCACTTTTCCGGGTCGCCAGGGTCGGTGCGCCGCGCGCGGGCGGGGTCGGTGACCATGCCGCGGATTTTCTTCGTCACTTCGGCGGGCTCGTCACGCATCAGCACGGCGTTGCCGTAACTCTTGCTCATCTTGGTGCCGTCCAGGCCGGGCAGGCGCAGCACCTCGGTGTGCAACGCGTCAGGCTCGGTCAGGATGCTCTTGCCGCTGCCTTTCAGATGACCCAACAGCACTTCGCTGTCGTCAGCCGTGAAGTCGGGGTTGTTGGCGCTGGCCTTGTGCACCATGCCTTCACCTTTGGCCAGCGCCTGCGCTTCACCGGTTTCGCCGTAGGCCTTGCGTTGCTTTTCAAAATACCGCGCGTCGTCCTTGCCCAACTTGGCCAGGGCCGCAGCCACCAGGCTTTCGGTCTTGGACGAACGACCGTACAGGTTGTTGAAGCGCCGCGCCACTTCGCGCGTCAGCTCCACGTGCGAGCTCTGGTCTTCGCCCACCGGCACGTGGTTGGCCTTGTAAATCAGGATGTCGGCGGCCTGCAGCAGCGGATAACCCAGGAAGCCGTAGGTGGCGAGGTCGCGATCCTTCAATTTGTCGATCTGGTCCTTGTAGGTG
>JAHECB010000086.1 GCA_024641925.1 Betaproteobacteria bacterium | reverse complement strand
ATCAACGCCCAGGTGAAGACGATGGTGGCGTTCAGCTTCACAAAGCCGCTTTGCCAGAAGATCCATTCGTCCGGGCTAAGGCGCATGGGATGCCTTTGCCGGCGTGGATGGCGCGTTGGGCTGCACTTGCGTTGGTATTGCAGGCGTTGGTATTGCCGACGTTGGTACTGCAGACTTTGGCAAACGGGTGGCCCAGGTCACGGCCAGCCGCGCCAGCACAAAACCCAGCAGGCACAGCAGCAGGTTCGACCACTCGCCGCGTGCCAGCGCATAGAAACCACCCAGCACCGATCCCAGACGCAGCAGCGCGCCGACCAACAGGACCAACGCCGGGCGTTGGAAGTCGCTCAGGTGTTGAACGGTCCACCACAGGCCACCATAGAAGATCAGGCCCAGGGCAAATCCGGCGATCACCACCATCGCCATGGACACGAAGCTCATCACCGCCACGTCAGGCATCACCATGTCCGCTGTCTTCGTGCATGGCGCGGTCTTCCTTGGCCACCCAGTGCCAGGCGTTCAGGCAGCCCAGCGTCAGGCCGGCCATCAGCAGGGCCAGCGTCCAGGAATGGCGGTCGCCGTAGTGCTGGTCCAGCCACAGCCCCAGCGCAGCACCCAGCAGCGTGGGCACCACGATGGACCAGCCCACCAGACCCATCATGCCCAGGCCCGACCACACGCCGGGCGCACCGTCGCGACGCGCCTTGATCTTGCGCGCGGCCTGGCCGGCCACCTGGCTGGCCAGGCGGTCATGGGTGGCACCCGGGCGGTCTTCCGGGCGGTCATTTGGACGGTCCGGTTCAGTCATGCTCCAACCCCGCAAAGCGGCGCAGAAAGCCACCTTCCAGCCGTGACATCACCTCGCGCAGGCTGCGCTCTTGTTCGTCGAGTTGCACAAATTCGTGGTTGACGGCTTCACGCAACTGGCCCAAGTCGACACCGCCGATGGCGCGCCGCGCTGAAATGCGCACCTCGGCGCCGGCCTTGACCAGCACGCCTTCGTCCAGCGCCAGGAACACTTCGCCCTGCGCCGCGGTTTCGTAGCACAGGATGCCGGGCACCAGTGCCGCCACGCAGTCCAGCCGTTGCGGCAACAGGCCCATCGAGCCCGCCGATGTTTCGGCCACGATCCGCAACACGTCAGGCTCATCTGCAAAGACCTCGTAGGGCAACAGCACCTTAAGCCGCATCGACATCGGCATTCGCCTCGACAGGTTCCGGTTTCCGGGGCAACGCGGTCTTGCCCGTGCCGTCGTTCTTGACCGGCCCGGCAGGCCGGGCTGCCTTGCTGGTCCCGACCTTGACTTCGTCAATGGCCCCGATCATGTACAGCGCGCTCTCGGGCCGGTCGTTGAATTCGTCTTGCAGGATGCGTTCACAGCCGTCCAGCGCATCGCTCAGGCTCACCAGCTTGCCCTTCAGGCCGGTGAACTGCTCGGTGGTGAAAAAGGGCTGTGTCAGAAAGCGCTCCAGCCGCCGCGCCCGCGCCACCACCTTGCGGTCGGCCGGCGACAGCTGCTCCAGCCCCAGCATGGCGATGATGTCCTTCAGCTTGGCGTACTGCGCCAGCGTTTGGCGAATCTGCTGCGCCAGCGCATAGTGCCGCGCACCGACGATGCCCGGCGTGGCCATGCGCGAGCTGGACTGCAGGGGGTCGATGGACGGGTACAGGCCTTCACTGGCGCGCTGCCGCGACAGCACGATGGACGCCGACAGGTGCGAAAAGGTGTGCACCGCCGCCGGGTCGGTGAAGTCGTCCGCCGGCACGTAGACCGCCTGGATGGACGTGATGGCGCCGTTGTCGGTGTTGGCGATGCGTTCTTCCAGCCCTGCGAGCTCGGTGGCCATGGTGGGCTGGTAGCCCAGGCGCGAAGGCATCTGCCCCATCAGGCTGGAGACTTCCATGCCGGCCTGGATGAAGCGGAAGATGTTGTCCACCAGCAGCAGCACGTCGCGGTGTTCGTCGTCGCGAAAATACTCGGCCATGGTCAGGGCCGCGTCGCCCACGCGGAAGCGTGCACCGGGCGGCTCGTTCATCTGGGCGAAGATCATCACCATCTTGTTCAGCACGCCGGCGGCTTTCATCTCGGCGTGCAGTTCCGCGCCTTCGCGGCAGCGCTCGCCGATGCCGCAGAAGATGCTGACACCGTCCTGGTGGTCGATCATGTTGTGGATCATCTCGGTCAGCAGCACCGTCTTGCCCACCCCGGCACCGCCAAACAGCCCGGCCTTGCCGCCGCGTTCCAGCGGCGTCAGCACGTCGATGACCTTGATGCCGGTTTCGAACACCTCGGACTGCGTGCGGCGATGCGCCAGTGTGGGCGGTGCGCGGTGCACCGATCGCCAGCTGACATCCGCCAGCGGCTCGCCGCCGTCGATGAGGTTGCCAAACACGTCGAACATGCGCGAGACGATGGCCCTGCCCACGGGCGCTTGCAAGGGCGCGCCGGTGTTGGTGACGACCATGCCGCGCGCCAGGCCTTCGGTGCTGGTCAGTGCCACGCCGCGCACATGGCGCTGGTCGCGCTGGGTGAGCACCTCGACGGTGATTTTCCCGTCTGTGCCGGTGTGCAGAACGGAATGGATGGCGGGCAGCGGCCCATCGAAACGCACGTCGACCACGCTGCCGCGCACCGCCGTGACCACGCCACGGTTTGACGGTTCTTCAAGGGCCTTGCTGCTGACGTTGGGCACAAACACCATGGATGGGGCCGTCTGATCCTGGACAGGCATTGGCTGCTTTCGCAGGCGGGCCGTCGGTGCGCTGGCGCACAAACGACGGCAATCGGCGCGCGTGTACCACGGCCTTGACACATTGACCTTGCGCTTCGTTCTGCAACGCACAGAACGTGAATTCGGAACAAGTCTATACCTTGACCTCCTGGGCCGGCGGTGTCAGCCAGGCCAGTCCCCGCCAAGGCCCGCGACCCATGACAAAAGGATTCAGCGAATGAAAATAGCTGCTGAAACGAAGCCGGCGCTGTGGGGCGCTGTGGATAGCGCTGGGCGCGGATGCTGGTCGGTTGAAGAAGATCAGTTCATGCGGTTGACAACACTCTGCACCAGCAACACGGTCGATGTGACGCCGTGTTTGATGTCCAGATGGACACCCGAGGCCTTCAGGGATTCGGTCAGTTGCGCGACGGGGCTGCGTAAATCCGCGTCGGTGATGGCCAGGGTTGCCAGGCCAGCCGGACGCGCCAAGCGCTCGAGGGTGACGGCACCGGCCCAGAGTGCCACCGGCCCTTCGCTGGTGGCACCCGTTGCATAACCGGTGGGCCAGAAGCGAATCACCAGGCGGCTGGACCCGTCCCCTGGCTTCTCCAGGCTCAGCGTCGGCGGTTCACCGCGGTGAAATTTCGCCAGCACCGGCAGTGCCTTGGAGTCAGCAGAGGGCAGCAGCCACAGCAGCGTGGTTTGCAAGGTCCAGGGCGGCGGCCGCCGCCAGCCGACCGCCTCAAGCGTTTCAACGATCTGATCGGTCGTGCCAGCCCATTGCACCGACAGCGGCTCTTCGTGGTCGCCGTCCACCTCGGTTCGGCGTGCCGGCAGGCGTTGCCAGCCGCTGCCGGGCCAATGGTCCAGGTTTTCAAGGGCCTTGGCGGGTCGGGCTGCATACCGTGCGGTGTCGCTGGTTTGGTGCGTCACCACCACGGCGCTGCCGGCCAGCGTCAACGCGCCCAGCGCAGACCACAACAGGGCGCGCACCGGGAGTTGTTCGGTTTGCACATGCTGCAGATAGGCCATGCTGAGCAGCGCTACCCAGGCTGTGCCCAGGCTCAGGCCAGCAAGCACGTCGGACAGCCAGTGCGCGCCCAGGTACAGGCGCGACAGTGCAATCAACCCCACGAGCCCGGCCGTGATCAAGCTGATGGCCCATCGGGCGCCAGGGCGCCTGCCGCGGGCCAGCAAAATGGCCAGAAAGCCATACAGCACGATGCTGGACACAGCATGCCCGCTGGGAAACGAAAACTGGTCGGCGCCGACATACATGGCCACGGGCCTGGCACGTTCCAGCGTTGCCTTCAGCATCCACACCAGACCCTGCGCAAAACCCACGGCTGTCAACCAGTACACCAGCGTGCGCCAGCAGCGCGCCAGGGCCAGCACCACCGAGACCGTGGCAATGACCGCAAGCGCGACCCAGGCGCCTCCCAGTTCGGTGGCTGCGATCATCACGCGGTCCACCCAGCCGGTGCGCAGATCTTGAAGGGTCGCGAACACGACCTGGTCCAGTTGCACCAGCGCGTCGCTGGACACGACGTCTTCGGTGATGCCGACAAACATCCAGGCACCGCCCAACAGCCCAAGGGCCGCCACCAACAGGCCAAACGACTCGGGTTGTGCAGGGTCCAGCAGGGACCGGGCCACCCGTGGCCCCCATCCGTTGCGGGCGCGTGCCCACGCCACCAACCGGTCGCGCTGCAGGCCGACAAACGGTCCGCCGTAGCGATAGGCCAGCCGCAGCAGCACGGCGACCAGCCACAGCATGGCTGCCAACCCGGCCACCAGGATGAGCAGGCGTGAACTGACGGCGCCCGCCAGCTGCAGCGAAGCGCCAAACAGCGCGCCCGGCACCAGATGCGCGGCCGACCAGGCTACGGCGGACAGCACATTCACCACGGTGAACTGGAGCAGCGGCATGCCGGACATGCCCGCGACCACGGGCACGATGGCCCGCAAGGGGCCCAGAAAACGCGCCAGGAACACGCTCTTGCTGCCGTCCTTTGCCACAAACGCCTGCCCGCGGTCGAGCAGGTCTGCACGGTTCTTCAGCGGTGGCCAGGCCCGGATCTGCGCCTGGTAGTGCCGGCCCAGCCAGAAGCTGAAACCGTCGCCCAGTGTGGCGCCTGTCACGGCCGCGATGGCCGCCCACCAGGGGTCCAGCGCCTGCACGCCGATGAGCACACCGGCGGCGACCACCACCGAACTGCCGGGCACAAGGGTGCCGATCACCGCCACCGACTCCAGCAAGGCCGCCACAAAGAGCAAGCCCAAAGCCCATGTGGGGTGCTGGGACAGAACGTCGATCAAGCTTTGCACGGCAATTTGGCAACCAGTGAGTCGACCTTGGTGTCAAGCACCGCTGTCCATGCGCCCACCTGCAGGGGTGGCATTGCGGTCTCAGGCCCCGACGCTACAGCAGCCGGGCAGCGGCTGGCGTTTCACATGGTCAGCGGGCCCTGTGGCGCAGGCCTGGCAGGCCGCCGAGGTAGCCCCAGTGCACCTGCTGGCCTGCCTTCAAGTCGCCAGTTGCCTGCGAAACGCCTTCAACTCGCGCTTGCGCGCCGCGCTGACCACCGGGTAGTGCATCTTCAGGTCTTCCAGCGCATCCAGCACGATCTGCGAGACGATCAGCCGCGCGTTGTCCTTGTCGTCGGCGGGCACCACAAACCAGGGCGAATCCGTGGTGCTGGTGGCAGACAGGGCCTGGCCGTAGGCCTGCAAGTAGTCGTCCCAGAACTGGCGCTCGGTGATGTCGGCAGCGCTGAACTTCCAGTTCTTGTCGGGCTCGTCAATGCGCGCCAGCAGGCGCTTGCGCTGCTCTTCTTTTGACAGGTGCAGGAACACCTTGACGACGCGTGTGCCGTTGGCATGCAGGTGCCTTTCCAGGTCGACGATCGAGCGGTAGCGGTCGTGCCACACGGTTTCGTCGGTAGCGCTGTCGGGCAGCCCCTCGCTGCGCAGAATGCCGCTGTGCACCCGCACGATCAGCACCTCTTCGTAATACGAGCGGTTGAAGATGCCGATGCGCCCGCGCTCGGGCAGGTCGCGCGTGGTGCGCCACAGAAAGTCGTGTTTCAGCTCCTGCTCGCTGGGGTGCTGAAAGCTGAACACCTGGCAGCCTTGCGGGTTGACGCCCGACATCACATGGCGAATGGCGCCGTCCTTGCCCGCGGTGTCCATGGCCTGAAAGACCAGCAGCAAGGCGTGGCGGTTCGAGGCGTAGAGCAGCCGCTGCTGGTCGCTGAGCTGCCCGACCTGGTCTTCCAGCAGCTTGCGGTAGGCCTTCTTGGACTTGTACAGCGGCTTGGTTTCGGTGGCCCACTGGTCGAGGTCGACTGCATCGCCTTCGGCGACTCTGAAATCCTGCGTCTTGATCTTCATGTTTGTCTGGCTCCGGTTGGGCTCTGGCGCATGGTGAGCACCGCCTTCAGGGTGTGGACGCCAGCGTAGCGTCAACCGTGGCCTGTGCCTGCACCATTGCAGCACCGGGTTGGCATCGGTTCCACCGCGCGACACCCGGCCCACACTGCCCGCCTGGAATCAAGCCATGTCGCCCCGCTTTGCACCGCAGACCCGAATTGCCGCCGTCTACATGCGCGGCGGCACCAGCAAGGGTGTGTTTTTCAAGTTGGACGATCTGCCCGAAGCTGCGCAGCAGCCCGGGCCCGTGCGCGACGCCGTCTTGCTGCGTGTGCTGGGCAGCCCCGACGCCTACGGCCAGCAGATCGACTTCCTGGGCGGCGCCACATCCAGCACCAGCAAGGCGGTGATCCTGTCGCGCAGCCAACAGCCCGGCCACGACGTGGACTACCTGTTCGGGCAGGTCGCCATCGATCAACCCCTGGTGGACTGGAGCGGCAACTGCGGCAACCTGTCGGCTGCCGTGGGCCCGTGTGCCATCCACATGGGGTTGGTGGATGCGGCCCGCAGTCCCGACACCGGGCAGGCCACCGTGCGCATCTGGCAGGCCAATACGGGCAGGACCATCATCGCCCACGTGCCCATCAGTCAGGGCCAGGTGCAGGAGTCGGGTGACTTTGAACTTGACGGTGTGAGCTTTGCCGCTGCCGAGGTGGCGCTGGAATTCATCGACCCCGCCGACGCCACGGCAGGCGAGGGTGGTGGTGGCTTGTTCCCCACCGGCCAGGTGGTGGACATGCTGGACGTGCCCGGTGTGGGCTGTTTGGCCGCCACGCTCATCCAGGCCGGCATTCCCACCATTTTTCTGAATGCGCACGACCTGGGCTTCACCGGTTGTGTACGGCAAGACGTGCTCAATGCCGACACCGCCAAGCTGGCGCGGCTGGAGGCCATTCGTGCCTGCGGTGCCTTGAAGATGGGGTTGATCAACCAGCTGGCCGATGCCGCCACACGCCAGCACACACCCAAAATCGCCTGGGTTGCGCCGCCGGCGGCTTACACCACGTCCAGCGGCAAATCCATGGAGGCAGCCGATGTGGACCTGTTGGTGCGGGCCTTGTCCATGGGCAAGCTGCACCACGCCATGATGGGCACAGCCGCGGTGGCCATTGCCACGGCGGCCGCCATTCCGGACACGCTGGTGCACCGGGCGGCGGGCGGCGGCACACGCGACAGCGTGCGTTTTGGTCATCCCTCGGGCACCTTGCGTGTGGGCGCACAGGCGCAACAGGTGAACGGTCAGTGGCAGGTGCCCAGGGTGTTGATGGGCCGCAGCGCGCGCATCCTGATGGAAGGCTGGGTGCGGGTGCCGTAGGAGGTGCCGTCGGAGGTGCTGGCGACCTCCTGAGCCCCCTGCGCCAGGGTTAAAGTTGCCGCCGCCATGCAGGGGTCCATGAACGCACCTGCATCACGTTCGTGGACATGACACCGTCCCTTTCAGCTGCACCCTCATCACCTTGGAAAGAAGCGCCCACATGGCCAGCACTCAAGCACAACTCCGTTCACTGGCCGAGGCGCGGCGCGGTGCCCTGGTGCCTGGCGTGTTCAACGCCCTCTCAGCGCGCCTGGTGGCCGACCTGGGGTTTGAAGCGCTGTACATCACCGGCGCGGGGGTGACCAACATGTGGATGGGCCTGCCCGACCAGGCCTTCATGGGCTTGACCGATATCGCCGACCACACTGCCCGCATCCGCGACGCCGTGGAACTGCCGCTGATCGTGGACGCCGACACCGGGTTTGGCAACGCCTTGAACACCTACCACGCCGTGCGTACGCTGGAGCGCGCCGGGGCCGACTGCATACAGCTCGAAGACCAGGTGTCGCCCAAACGCTGTGGCCATTTCAACGGCAAGGATGTGATCAGCACCGACGAGATGCTGGGCAAGATCAAGGCCGCCGTGGATGCGCGGCGCAGCCCGGAAACGCTGATCATGGCGCGCACCGACGCCTGCGCCGTTCACGGCTTCGAAGCCGCTGTGGAACGGGCCCAGCGTTTCAGCGACGCGGGGGCCGACATCCTGTTTGTCGAAGCCGTGACCACGGACAGCGAGATCCGCGCCTTGCCCCAGCGGCTGAAGAAACCGCAGCTGATCAACATGGTGATTGGTGGCAAGACGCCCATCTTCGACGCCGATGCGCTGGGCACGCTGGGTTTTGGCCTGGTGCTGTACGCCAACGCCGCATTGCAGGGCGCCGTGATGGGCATGCAGAAGGCGCTGACGGTGCTGCGCGACACCCATGCGCTGCAAGAAGATTCAGGCCTGGTCGCCACCTTTGCCGAACGCCAGCGCCTGGTGGGCAAGCCCGTGCTGGACCAGCTGGAGGCGCGCTACGCCAAGTGATTTCGCCGGGCCTGAGCCGCACCGCAAGGGACGGCGTGGGCAGCCGCGGTGGGCTGCGTTGAAGCGGGCATCAGCGGGGGCGACCGAGCGATTTGGAGCAACGCGCTCAGGCGGGCGCTTCGGCCTCACAAAGGCGGTCGTACATTTTTGCAAACGCTGCATCGGACTCGCCGCTCGGCAGCGTGAAGCGTGCGCGAACGCCCGGGTGCAGGGCGGCCAAGGCCATGTCGGCGCTGGCCTGCTGGGCCACCGCGGCGGCCAGCGTGCAGGCGCCGTGCAGCGACAGGTCCAGCGCAGCGGTCATGTCTTGTGGTGGCCGCGTGCTTTTGCCGATGGTGTCTGCAACGGCCTGCGGAAACTTGATGGATTCCACCCACATGGCACCCACGTTGGGGTGGGCTATGCCAAAGGTGTTGACTTCGATGCTGGCCAGTTCGGTGCCGCGCACCGGCGCGAAGCCGGTGAACATGGCGTTGGCGATGTCGGGGTAGCTGCGGCACAGGATCAGGTGACCCACGGCGTGCAGCAGGCCGCACAGATAGGCTTCGTCGGGGTCTGCGCCCAGGCGCGGCGCCAGCTTGTGGGCGGCGTCGGCGGCCAGGCGGGCTTCGCGCCAGAACAAGTTCAGATCGATGCCCGGCACGTCGTCAAAGGTCGACGACACACCGCAGGCCACGATCAGCCGGTTCAGGGCGGCCAGGCCCACCAGGCCGACCGCAGCATCGATGGACGATATGGAACGCTGACCGCCAAAAAATGACGAGTTCGCCAGCCGCAGCACTTTGGTGGTCAGTACCGGATCACGGGCCAGCGATGCACCGATCGTCCGGGTGTCCACATGGGGGTCGCGCAGTGCCTTGATCAGTTGCTGCACGATGGCGGGAATCACGGGCAACTCGACGCGGCCGGCAGCCACGTCATCAATGAAGCTGGGCCGGTTCGAGGTTTCGATCTCGAATTCGGGCCGCGCGGGGTCCCTGAGCGTGGGGTTGAGGGTGAACGCGGGAATGCCGTCGTGTTTCATGTCGTCTGCGGGCTGCGGCCCAAGGCGCGCGATGCCTCAAGTGTTCACGAGGCGGCGGCCCGCAAAAGGCGCAATAGCGCCCCCTTGCCGCATCAGATCAGCTCTTCGATGATCAGGCTGCCGTCACTCACCGTCAGCCGGGCGTCGTGCGTCTTCGCCATGGTGGCCACGCGTTCCCGCGTGTCGCTGCCTTTGGCCTTCACCAGCAGCCACCGCGTGCCCAGGCGGGCTTCATCGACATACCGACGCATCAAGGCGGGCTCCGAGCCGAAGCCCGCCAGGGGATGGGGCGAGTCCAGCAGTTCCTGTATCGGCTCTACGGTTTCGCGCCGGGTGAGATGGTCCACATGCTCCGGCAACCAGCCAGCCCTCGGTTTGGCAGCGGCTGAGTTCATGGCCATCCCTTCACGGCGTGGCGTTCGACAGCCAAGCGCTTAGACATGGTGCGCTTTGGCCGCGGTCGGTCAAGTGCGGCAGGGCGTGTGGGACCAGAGGCAGCCCGGACGGCGCTCCGATGGGCCAACGGCAGGCCCGCGCCGGGCGCTGTAGGTGGCGGCCTACCGGGCGAGGCGACGGCCGCCCATGCCCATGCCATGCCGGCCTGGGCACCATGAGTCTGTCGCTTGAATTCAACCGTACAGCGGGCTGACAACTGGGTTGGTCCCGCTGTTTCAACTTCAGGAGATTCAGATGAACAAGGACCAAGTCAAAGGTGCCATCGAGGAAGCTGCTGGCGCCGTGCAACGCAAGGCCGGCGAGCTGATCGACAGCCCGTAGCAGGTGGTCAGGGGGACCTCGAAAGAAATTCTCGGCAAGGCCCAGAAGAAGCTGGGTGATGTCAAGGAAGCAGCGGAGAGAGTCGCGCGCTGACACCTGTCAGAAGCCAGCTGCCGGGCCACGGGCCGGGCTGACCGACGGCAGTTGCACCAGGCCGGGCTTGAGCAGATCCCCGCGATGCGGCGTGACCGCATGGCGGCTCTGGCTCAATCTGGTGTCACTGGTGTCACTGGTGTCACGGCGGCCGCATCCACCTTGCGGGCATGTCGAAGCCGCAGCGCGTTGCCGATCACGGACACCGAGCTCAGGCTCATCGCCAGTGCCGCGATCATCGGCGACAGCAACCAGCCGGTCAGCGGGTACAGCACACCCGCGGCCAAGGGCACGCCCAGCGCGTTGTAGACAAATGCAAAGGCCAGGTTCTGCTTCATGTTGGCCACGGTATCGTCCGAGATGGTGCGAGCCTGTGCAATGCCACGCAGGTCACCCTTGATCAGTGTCACCTGGGCGCTGTTCATGGCCACATCGGTGCCCGTGCCCATGGCGACACCCACATCGGCCTTGGCCAAGGCTGGCGCGTCGTTGATGCCATCGCCGGCCATGGCCACGATGCGGCCCTCGGCCTGCAGCTGCGTGACCAGCGCCAGTTTGTCCTCGGGATTGACGCCGCCGTGAACTTCGTCGATGCCCAGTCGGGATGCGATGGCTTTGGCCGTGGTCAGGCCGTCGCCTGTGGCCATGATCACACGCAGACCCGAGGCCTTCAGTGTGGCCAGCGCCTCTGCCGTGCTGGCCTTGACGGGGTCGGACACGGCCAGCAGGCCGGCCAGTTGACCCTCCACCGCCAGAGCCATCACGCTGGCCCCTTCAGCGCGCAGTTTTTCGGCCTGGGCTTTCATGCTTTCGACGCTGACGCCCAGCTGCTCCATCATGGCAGGGTTGCCCAGCGCCAGCGCCTTGCCGCCCACGGTGCCGCGCACGCCGATGCCTGTGCCTGAATCAAAGTCTTCGGCCTTGTCGAGCTTGAGCTTGCGCGTCTGCGCTTCGGCCACGATGGCCTGTGCCAGCGGGTGTTCGCTGCCCTGGTCCAGACTGGCCGCCAGGCGCAGCACCTTGTCTTCGGTGAATCCGGTGGCCGCCACGGAGCGGTCGAACCGGGGTTTGCCTTCGGTCAAGGTGCCGGTCTTGTCGACGATCAGCGTGTCGACCTTGCGCAGGTTCTCGATCGCCGCGGCGTCGCGGAACAGCACGCCCTGTGTTGCCGCCTTGCCGGTGGCCACCATGATGGACATGGGAGTGGCCAGTCCCAGCGCGCAAGGGCAGGCCACGATGAGCACGGCCACTGCGTTGATCAAGCCGTAGACCCAGCTCGACTCACCCGCCGCCGAGGGCCCGAACAGCCCCCAGGCAAAAAAGGTCAGCACCGAGATGCCGACCACGCTGACGACGAAGTAGCCCGCCACCTGGTCGGCCATGCGCTGCATGGGCGCGCGTGAACGCTGGGCCTGCGCCACCATCTGCACGATGCCGGCCAGCACGGTCTGTGCACCCACCTTGTCGGCGCGCATCACCAGCGCGCCGCTGGTGTTCAGCGTGGCGCCGATCAGGGGGTCGCCCTTGGCCTTGCCGACCGGCATGGGTTCCCCGGTGAGCATGGATTCGTCGACCGCGCTGCGGCCTTCCAGCACCACGCCGTCCACAGGCACTTTTTCGCCCGGGCGCACTCGCAGCTTGTCGCCTGCCTGCACGTCAGCCAGCGGCACGTCATGTTCGGTGCCATCGTCCTTCAGTCGGCGCGCGGTTTTGGGTGCCAGCCCCAACAGCGACTTGATGGCCGCCGAGGTCTGCGAGCGCGCCTTGCCCTCCAGTATCTGCCCCAGCAGCGTCAGCGAGATGATGACGGCCGCAGCCTCGAAATAGACCGCCACGTGCCCGTGGGTGATGAAGGATGCCGGAAACACCTGCGGCGCCACCGTGGCGATGACGCTGTAGGTGAAGGCCGAGCCGGTGCCCAGGCTGATCAGCGTCCACATGTTGGGGCTGCGGTGCACGATGGACATCGCGCCGAGCACAAAAAACGGCCAGCCCGCCCACAGCACCACGGGCAGGGTGACGGCCAGCTCTATCCAGTTTTGTGTGCCGCGGTCAAACAGAGCCAGTTGCTTGCCGAACATGGCCAGCACAAACACCACCAACGTCAAGGGCAACGTCCAGTAGAAACGCCGCTGGAAGTTTTCAAGTTCCTCGTTTGGGTCCTCGCCCCCGCCTGCGGCGGGCAGAACCGGCTCCAGGGTCATGCCGCACTTCGGGCAGCTGCCCGGCTTGTCCTGCCGGATCTCGGGGTGCATGGGGCAGGTGTAGACCCTGCCCATCTGGCTGGAGGCCGCCTGGTTTTGGTCCGGCGCAGTCGCTACCGCGGAGTGTTGAGGCCCAGCGGGTCCTTTGGCTTGCATGGGTGGCTTGTCCACAGTCAGGCGGTGGCGCGCACGACGCAACAACGTAGCAGCATGATCATTTTCGCCTTTGCATGACGATCCAGATCAGCAGCCCCACGATGACCGCCAGCAGCACCGGAATCCACACGCCGCCGTAGCTGCCCATGCCGCCGAAAGCCCAGCCGCCGCCATTCATCATATGGCCGTCCTGCGCTTGTGCCATACCGGCACCCAGTGCCAGGGCCGCCGCAGCGGTCAAATCGAACCTTGGTTTCATGCAGTCTCCTCCATCGGGCGGACCTGCGTTGTGCCGACGCGACCCAGTCCACATTGCGCCGCAGCGATGCGCCTGTCTGTTCGATGGCGCACACAAGCCAACCGCTGGGTGCAGCCCCAGCGATGCCCTGCCGTCAGGGCCGACAAACAGGACCTTGTCTTGACGATACGTGCGCCAGCGCACCGATGAGCGCGCTGCAAACGCATAGCCTGAAAAACCGGCCATGTGGTCGAAAAGGGGAACCCCATGGGCTTTGGAACCATCCTGTTGATTGTCTTGATCCTGATGCTGGTCGGCGCGTTGCCCACCTGGCCCCACAGCAAGGGCTGGGGTTACATGCCCACGGGCGGGCTGGGCCTGGTGCTGTTGGTGGTACTGGTGCTGCTGGGGCGGATCTGAGGTGGTCTGCGACCGCCGTTATTCCTGTTTTTGTGACCAGGTGTAGGCGGCAAGCGCCGACGCCAGAATCGTCGCAACAGCGTCCGCGTTCCGCTGAACCCGAGTACACCGCTGGCCATGGCCACGCACTCGCCCATTGACCCGCTGACAGCGGCACGGTGCCAGAAGGCCAGGCTCAGCAAGGGCAGGTGACCACCGCCGCTTGCCGCGCCGTCCGCATGTCCACCGCGGCCCACAGCCGGCGGTTGGAAAACGCGTTGCAGAACGCGGATGTGAAAGCCGAGCGTGCGTTGAAGCAGTTGGCGGCACTTCGCCCCGCGGTCAGCAGGGCCCCGCGCGCCTCAGGATCTGCCAGCGCGGGTCACGCAGCCGCTGGCCCAAGGGTTGCGCCACCATCGCACGCAGGGTCAGTGCATCCACGCCTGTTGCACCCTGGACGCCGACCCAGGTGTTGCGCCCGGCGGCCTTGGCGGCAAAGAGTGCCGCATCGGCCAGGTCGGCTGTGGCGGTCCAGCCCAGGGCCTGCGGATCGTCGGCCAGCAGCGGATAACAGGCAAAACCGACCGAGCAACTGCGCTGCAACTGGCGCGATTCGCCCAGCTCGAAGGGCTGCTCGTACACGGCGCTGCAGGCGCGTTCGGCCAGCTCGGCCGCGGCAGCGTGCTCGGTGTGCCGGGCCACGATCAGGAACTCCTCGCCGCCCCAACGCACCAGATAGTCCTCGGCGCGAAACACCCGCTGCAGGCGCTCGCTCACCTGCACCAGAACGGCGTCGCCAGCGGCATGACCATGGTCGTCGTTGATCTGTTTGAAGTGGTCGATGTCGACCATGAAAAACACCAGACTGGCTTCGGCTCCCGGCACACGGCCCTGCGCGCGGGCTTCCGTCGCCCGGCGTGCCAGCAGCGCCATCTCTGCGTCCATGTGGTGCATCAGAAACCGCCTGTTGCGCAGGCGGGTCAAGGGGTCGCTCAGGCTGGCCTCTTCCAGGGCCGCCGACATCGCCTGCAGCGCCTGGGTGCGCTCGGCCACCTTCAGCTCCAGCTCGGCCTGGCGCCGCCGCAGCGTCAGCGTGCGCCACTGCAGCAGCAGACCGAACAGCAGCAGGGTCAGCCCGGCCAAGGCGGCCTGCGTCGTGGCCGTTTGCCACCAGGCGGGCTGCACCGTCACGCGCACCTTGAGCGGCTCGGCGCTCCACGCGCTGCCGGGTGCCGCGACCTGCACTTCCAGCTCGTACTCGCCCGGGGCCAGGTTGCTGTAGGCGGCCTGGCGCAGGCTGGGGCCCGTCTCCTGCCACTGGCTGTCCAGGCCGGTCAGGCGGTAGCGGTAGCGCAGGGCATCGGGGCGCTGGTACTCGAGCGCCGCAAACGCCAGGCTCATGCTGCGTTCTGTCTCGTTCAGGCTGACCTGCCCCGGCCGGTCAGCCACCGGCCGGGGCAGGCCGTTCACCTTGAGGCCGGACGCCACCAGGGGCGGTGCAGTGTCGGTGGGTTGAAAGGCCTCGGGCTGCACCACCAGCAGTCCACGGCTGCCGCCAAACAGCATGGTGCCGTCGGCGGTCTGGGCATAAACATGGAAACGGCCGGTGCCGAAGCGCACGCCATCGGCCGGGCCCAGCGGCGTCAGGCGGTCTGTGCGCGGGTCGTACACATGCATGTGCGTCCAGATCCGACCCAGCTTGTCCTGCATCAGGTTGGCACCAAACGGCTTGTTGATGATGCCGTGGCGCGCGCTCACCGGATCAACCAGCGCCTTGCTGCCTTGCCAGCTGCGCACCCGGTGCAGGCCGGTGACAGCCGCGTCCAGCCACAGCACGCCGTTGCGGTCTTCCAGCAGGCCGCCCACCAGCTTCAGCGCCGGCTCTGTGCGCACGGCCAGCAGGCTGTCGGTCCCGGGGTTGAAGACGAACAGGCCGTGGTGGCCACCAAACCACAGGCGGCCATCGCGGCCCTGCACAGCGGTGAAAAACTCAGTCGCCGCCAAGGTGTGGCCGTCGGCGTCCTGCATGGCCACCGGCTGCACGGCCGCTGCACCTGGCCGCAGGCGGTAAGGGCCGGTCTGGCTGGCGATCCACAGGCTGCCATCGTCTGCGGCGACCAGTTGATTAGGCACACCGCCTGCATGCCGCCAGTGCTGCAGTACCCGGCCGTCCGGGCTCAGTTTCAGCAGCTGGTTGTCGGCGCCCAGCCAGACCTCCGCGTTGGCAGCCTGCGCCATCGCGGTGATGGTGCCGGGTGTGGACGCCGCATCGGTTTCGGGCCTGCCGGTTGGCTGGCGCAGCTTGCCCGCCAGACGCCACTGGGGGTTCAGCATGGCGACGTCGCCGGCCAGGGTGCCGACCCACACCCGGCCATCCCGCAGCGCCAGGAGGCTGCGGATGTCGGGTTGTTCCAGCACGTTGCCGGGGTTGCGGTCTGCGCCGCGCACCTGGATCGCCTGTTTGCCCGGGTTGAACTTCTGCAGGCCTACGCCAAAAGTGCCCACCCAGAGCCAGCCGTCGCGGCTGCGCATCATGCAGCTGACCTCATGCCCACCCGGGCCGCCGGGCTCGAACCGGTCGTAGTCGATCACCTGCAGCGGCTGCGCCGGGTTGGTTGACCACAGGTCCAGCCCCCGTGCGCGCCCCACCCAGAGCTGGCCGGGCTCGGCTTCGACCAGGGCGCTGACCGGGCCGCGCGACACGCTGGCCGCTCGGTGCGCCAGATCCGGCCATGCACGGCCCACGCCAGAGGCGGGATCCAGCGCAGCGAGCTGGCCTTCCTGCGTGCCGACCCACACCTGGCCGTCGCTGGTCTGCGCCAGGGCGGTGACGGTCTGTCCCGCCAACACGCTGGCCAGCATGGGCTCGAAGTGCGCCTGGCCAGTTCCGCGCCTGAACAGCCCCGCAGACGTGCCCACCCACAGCTGCGCCGCCTTGTCCAGCAACAGCGCGCGCACCGCCGGCCCGCCGCCCGGCCCTTCCGGGTCTGGGTCGGCGGGCAGCGCCACCGTGGTGAAATGGCCGTTGCGGGGCGTGAACTTCAACAGGCCGGCACTTTGGGTGCCCACCCAGATGCTGCCTTCCCGGTCTTCGGCCAGGGCTCGGATGATCGCGCACGGCTGGTCGGCGCGCAGCCCGCAGCCCAGCGTCTGGACGGCGTCGGTGCGCGGGTCATGCCGCACCAGGCCGGCGGTTTCGCTGCCCAGCCAGACCGCGCCGTTGGCGCTGGCCAGCATGGCCTGCACCCAGCCGAGGTTGCGCCGACTGGCCACCGCGTCGTCGCGTTCGATCGCGCGCATCTGGTGGCCGTCGTAGCGCACCGGCCCGTCACCGGTTCCGAGCCAGATGAAGCCCGACGCGTCCTGAACGATGCTGGCCACCACATCGCGCGGTATCTGCCCGGGCTCGACGGGCGTGAATGCCGGCCTGAACACTGGTGCTTCGGTCCCAGGTGGCGCCGTGCTGCGCAGGGCCGACACCGGGGGTGACCGCGGGGTTGCGGCCGGCCCGGCCAGGGCGGGCAGAGCCAACGCGACTCCGAGCGCCCAGGCCACAAGGGATGCCCACCCGGCACGGGCCGCGGCCTGGTGGCCAGTGCAACAAGACGGCATTCGAAGGGGGCAAGTCAAGGTAGCCGCAGCATGCCACAGGCAGAGCCGGTCTTTGGTCGCCGGGCCCCGGCGCGCCACCCATCGGTGCAA
>JAHECB010000341.1 GCA_024641925.1 Betaproteobacteria bacterium | reverse complement strand
TATCGGGTTGCGCTGGCCAAGGATGGCATGGACGCACTCGAGCGCCTCGCCGAGGACGTGCCGCAGGTGGTGCTGACCGACATCGAAATGCCGCGCATGGACGGCTTCGACCTGCTGCGCAACGTGCGTGCACACGACAAGCTGAACGACCTGCCGGTGGTGATGATCACCTCGCGAATCGCACACAAACATCGTGAACGGGCTTCCGAACTGGGCGCCGATCACTTCTTGGGCAAACCTTATGGTGACCAGGAATTGCTGGCGCTGATGAAGCGCTACGCAGCTGGCGCCACCCGGGCCGGCATGGCGGTCTGACACCGCCGCGCCATCCGCCGGCGCTGGCCCGTGCCTCTGGGTACAGGCCCATGCCTTTCCGGGGTTTGGTCTTGGCGAGGGCGTCGCTGGACCTGATGCACTTGGCTGTGTGCCCTTGTCAACGGCCGGTGTCCGACAAAAGGCCAAAAATCGCCTCATACTTCACGTTTCCGAGCGCGTCCGTACAACAGGCGACGCGGCTCCACAACGGGTATGAAAGGCCTTTATCGGATGACATGCCAGCTCGCAGGCGGCTGCCGCAGATTTTTGTTGCCGTGCCCTTACAGATGGCCTCTTTGGGTCGTCACTGCATGGCTGGCAGGATGTGCCGGGCATCCACTGCGCGCGCCTATTGACAAGCCTGCGCCGGTGGCGCCCCCAGTTGCGGCCCGGTGGCAGGCCCCGATGCCGGCGTCGGCCCAAGCGCCCTTGGTCACGGACGGCCTGAACCCCTGGTGGCAGTCTTTCAACGATCCTGTCCTGCTGGTGCTGATCGATGCGGCCCGAGCCGCCAGCGCTGACTTGGTTTCGGCGCGCGCCCGCATCGAGCGCGCCCGCGCAGTGCGGGTGGCCGCACAGTCCCTGGGGCAGCCACAGGTAGGTGTTGGCGCCAACTTCAGCAGCAGCAAGTCAGGCAGCACTCCGACCACCACGCAAGCGGCGCTGGGTCTGCAAGGCGCCTGGGAATGGGATCTTTTTGGTGCCATTGCCGCGGGCAGCCAGGCTGCAGACTTGCGCATGCAGGGGCAGCACCACGCCTGGCATGGCGTGTGGGTGGCGGTCGCCTCTGAAACAGCCGGCACCTACACCGAATTGAGGGCCTGCCAAGGCCAGCTGGAACAGGCCCGACAGGATGCCGTTTCACGTGAGCGTACGGCCAACCTGACGGCGCGGTCGGCACAAGCCGGCTTTACCGCCCCGGCAGACTCAGCCTTGGCACGTGCCGGTGCGGCCCAGGCCCGCAACATTGCGCTGCAGTTTGAAGCGCAATGTGAACTGTTGGTCAAGGCGCTGGTAGAGGCCACCGACATCGACGAGCCGGCGCTGCGCCAGCAACTGGCCGCCACGGCCACCGTGTTGCCACGTCCGCCAGCCCTGCTGCCGCCCACGTTGCCGGCGGCACTGCTGGCTCAGCGGCCCGATCTGGCGCAGGCGGCACAGGAGGTGGCTGCAGCGGCTGCCGACGTCACGCAGGCCGACGCCCGTCGGCGCCCGCAGGTCAGCCTCGCCGGCCGGTTGGGCTTGTTTGGCGTGCGCACGGGTGGCGAAAGCAACGATGGCCTGACCTGGACGCTGGGGCCACTGCAGGTGAGTTTTCCGATGTTTGACGGCGGCTCCCGGGTGGCCAACCTGCAAGCCGCGCGTGCGGGTTATGACGAGGCCGTTTCGAGCTACCGTGCGCTGGTGCGCCGCGCTGTGCGTGAGGTGGAAAGCAGTCTGGTGTCGCTGCAGTTCACCGGGCGCCGCGAAGGCGACGCGGCCAGTGCCGCGCAGGATCTGGCGGTGTCGGTGCGCGCGGTGGAATCACGCCAGCTCGGCGGCTTGGCCAGCCTGTTTGAGCTGGAAAGCGCACGGCGTGACGCTTTTGCAGCGCAAAGTGCGCTGATCGATTTACAGAAACAGCGTGTTCTGGCGTGGATAGACCTGTACCGCGCACTCGGCGGTGGCTGGACCCTTGAGCAGTTGAATCAGGATCCGATGCCCGTGGCAAAACGCTGAATGTCGACTCAACCATGAACCCTTCGACCCGCACTAAATTGTCGTCTCGGCGCAAGCCGCCGGCCGCGCCGTCGAAACTCGTCCTGGGCATCGCCGCCCTGGTGCTGGCCACCGCCGGTGCGCTGCTGGGGCTGAAGGCACGGGCCGACAAACCGGCGCCGGCTGCAGCGACCCCGAAACCGGCGCTGACCGTGACCGTGGTGGAGGCGCAGAGCACCAGCCTGACACAGACCGTCACCGTCAACGGCAACATCGCCGCGTGGCGAGAAGCCATCGTCGGTGCCGAAAGCAACGGTTGGCGCTTGGCCGAGGTGCGTGTCAACGTGGGCGACGAGGTGCGCAAGGGCGAGGTGCTGGCCACCTTCGCGTCAGAGCTGCAACAGGCTGAACTGGCACAGACCGAAGCGGCCTTGGCGGAAACCGAAGCCATGCTGGCGAACGCCGCAGCAGACGCCCAGCGTGCGCGCGACCTGCAAGCCACGGGCGCCTTGTCGGCGCAGCAGATCAACCAGTACCAGACACAGGAAAAGACGGCGCAGGCACGTGTGCAGGCGCAGCGAGCGTTGCTGCGTGTGCAGCGCCTGCGTCTGGCGCAGGCCAAGGTGCTGGCCCCAGACAGTGGCGTGATTTCCGCGCGCAGCGCCACCGTCGGCGCCGTGGTGCCGGCCGGGACCGAACTCTTTCGCCTGATTCGACGGGGCCGGCTGGAATGGCGCGCCGAAGTACCCGCCAGCGACCTGTCCCAATTGAAGGTGGGCCAGACGGCCCGCGTGACGGCCGTGGGCGGCACCACGATGGAAGGAACCGTGCGCATGGTGGCGCCCACCGTGGACGCGGCGTCGCGCAACGGCCTGGTGTATGTCGACCTGCCAGCTGGCGGCTCGGCGCGGGCGGGCATGTTCGCCAGCGGCGTGTTCGAGATCGGCAGCAGCACTGGTTTGACGCTGCCACAGACGGCCGTGTTGATGCGGGACGGATTCAGTTATGTTTTTGTGGTTGGCGGCGCCGATCGGGTGACGCAGACCAAGGTGCAGGTGGGTCGCTACCTGGGTGCCCAGGTCGAGATCACCGGTGGCTTGAGCGGCGGAGCCCGTGTGGTGGCCAGTGGCAGCGGTTTCCTGGCCGATGGCGACACCGTGCGTGTCGTGGCCGCGCCAGTCAAGCTGGCCTCAAAGGCCAGGCCATGAATGTTTCAGCCTGGTGCATCCGCAACCCCATTCCGTCGCTGATGCTGTTTGTCATGCTCACGCTGGCGGGCGTGCTCGGTTTCAAGAGCATGAAGGTGCAGCAGTTCCCCGACATTGACCTGCCCACCATCACCATCACGGCATCGCTGCCCGGCACGGCGCCCGCACAGATGGAAACCGAGGTCGCACGCAAACTCGAAAATGCCGTGGCCTCTTTGCAGCGGGTGAAAAACATCTACACCAAGGTGCAGGATGGTGTGGCCCTGGTGACGGTGGAGTTCAGGCTTGAAAAATCCACGCAGGAAGCGCTGGACGACGTGCGCGCCGCGGTGTCGCGGGTGCGCAGTGACCTGCCCGCCGAGATGCGCGACCCGGTCATCAACAAGGTTGACCTTGCCGGCGCACCGATCCTGACCTACACCGTCAGCTCCAGCCGCATGGACGACGAGGCCTTGAGCTGGTTCGTCGACAACACCGTCAGCAAGACGCTGCTGGCGGTGCGGGGTGTGGGTGCCGTGGCGCGTGTGGGGGGCGTCACGCGCGAGGTGCGGGTGGAGCTGAATCCGGCGCGCCTGCTGGCGCTCAATGCGTCGGCCGCCGATATCTCGCGCCAACTGCGTGCGGTGCAGCAAGACGCGTCGGGCGGTCGCAGTGACATCGGCGGTGTTGAACAGAACGTGCGTACGCTGGCCACGGTGAACAGCGCGGCCGAACTGGCGCGGCTGGAAGTGGCACTCAGCGACGGCCGGCGCATCCGGCTGGACCAGGTGGCCGAGGTGGCCGACACGGTGGCCGAGCGGCGCAGCGGCGCCTTGCTCAATGGTCGGCCGGTGGTGGGTTTCGAGATCGTGCGATCTCGAGGTGCCGGCGAAACCGATGTGGCAGACGGCGTGCGTGCTGCGCTGGAAAAGCTGCGCGCCGACCACCCCGATGTGACCGTGACCGAAGCCTTCAATTTTGTCGACCCGGTGGTGGAAAACTTCCACGGCAGCATGTCCTTGCTGGTCGAAGGTGCGTTGCTGGCGGTGCTGGTGGTCTGGCTCTTTTTGCGGGACTGGCGCGCTACGTTGGTGGCGGCCACCGCGCTGCCCTTGTCCATCATCCCGGCCTTTGCGGTCATGCACTATGGGTTCGGTTTCACGCTGAACGTGGTCACGCTGCTGAGCATGTCGCTGGTGGTGGGTATCCTGGTGGACGACGCCATCGTCGAGATCGAAAACATCATGCGCCACCTGCGCATGGACAAGACGCCATTTCAGGCTGCCATGGAAGCGGCCGACGAGATCGGCCTGGC
>JAHECB010000085.1:1821-17182 GCA_024641925.1 Betaproteobacteria bacterium | reverse complement strand
CACCGTCAATGCGTAGGCGTTGGTGCGGTTGCCATACAGTGCCGCGTAGTTCAGCCAGGCCAAGGGCAGGCCCACCTTGGTGCCCAGTTCGGTGCCTTCCCAGCCCAGGCCCATGAAGACGGTGTCGTACTCGGAAAATGGCACACCAAACACCGCTTTCAGGCTGGGGGTGCGCAGGTCGTAGGAATCGCCCAGGTAGTTGATGGGGCGGCTGGTGCGGTACTGCGCGTCCAGCGTCAGCGAAATGCCGTCCACCGTCCAGTAGGGGTCGGTGACACCCAGCACCACCGTGCGCTGGTATTTGCTGGTGTTGAGTTCGAAGCCGATACTCTTGCCCGAACCGAAGGCGTTGTCCTGCCGAATCGCGGCGTTGAAAGTCAGCTTCTCGGCGTTCGAATAACCGGCACCGATCTGCAGACTGCCTGTGGGCTTTTCAGTCACGTTGACGACGAGGTCAACCTGATCGGGCGCGCCCGCCACTTCACTGGTCTCGACTTCAACGTCCTTGAAGTAGCCCAGCCGCTCAACACGCGCCTTGGACAGCGTGATCAGACCGCCGTCGTACCAGGCCGACTCCAGCTGGCGAAATTCGCGTCGGATGACCTCGTCACGCGTGCGCGTGTTGCCGGCCACATCGATGCGCCGAACATACACACGGCGCTGCGGGTTGGCGGCAAAGACCACCACCACCTGGCCCGTGGCGCGATCGATCTCGGGCCGCGGCTCCATGCGCGCAAAGGCATAACCGTACAGGCCAAACCGGTCCTGGAAGCGGCGCGTGGTTTCGGTGACGGCGTCGCCCCGGTAGGGCTGGCCAGGGCGCAACAGCACCAGGCTTCGGAACTCTTCTTCCTTGCCCAGGTAGTCGCCTTCGAGCCGAACGGCCGTGACCGTATAGGGCTGGCCCTCCTTGACCGAGACCGCCACCGAAATCGACTGCTTGTCCGGCGAGATCGTGACTTGCGTCGACTCGATCTCGAATTCCAGGTAACCGCGGTTCACGTAGTAAGCGCGCAGCTTTTCAAGGTCGGCATTGAGCTTGCTGCGTGAATAGCGGTCGTTCTTGCTGTACCAGGTGAACCAGCCTGTCGACGTCAGCTCGAAGTTTTCCAGCAACTGGGCCGACGTGAACACCGAGTTGCCGACGATCCGGATATCGCTGATGCGCGCCGCGTCGCCTTCGGTCATGGTGAAGGTCACGTTGACACGGTTTCGTTCCAGCGGCGTCACGGTGGTCACGACCTCGGCGCCGTAGAGGCTGCGGCTCAGGTACTGTCGCTTGATTTCCTGTTCGGCCCGGTCGATCAAGGCCCGGTCGAAGGGCAGGCCTTCGCCAATACCCGCGTCGCGCAAGGACTTGGTCAAGGGGTCCTTGTCGAATTCCTTCAGACCGACAAAGACCACCGAAGCGATGACGCTGCGCTCTTCAACGATGACCACCGGCACCTGGCCATCGATTTCGATGCGCAGATCCTTGAACAGGCCGGTTGCGAACAGCGCGCGCAGGGCTGCGGCGGCCTTGTCGTCGGTGTAGGTGTCGCCCACCCGAAACGGCAGCGACGCAAAGACGGTGCCGGGGTCCGTGCGCTGCAGGCCCTCGACGCGAATGTCCTTGATGACAAAGGGTTGAACGGCCAATGCCGGCAGAGTGGTGATGCTGAGCGCGGCAGCAACCACATAGGCCGCAGCGGGGCGCAGCGGCGCAAAAACTTGTACAGGGAGCATGAGATTCAGTGAAGACCCAACAGGCGGGAGACGTCGTTGAACAGGGCCACCGACATCATCATCAACAAGACGGCAATACCGCCCCGCTGCAGCCGACCCAGCCACTCGTCAGAAACCGGGCGGCCGGTGATGCCTTCGAAAATGTAATACATCAGGTGCCCCCCATCGAGCATGGGCAAAGGCAACAGGTTCAGCACCCCCAGGCTGACACTGACCAGCGCCAGGAAACCCAGGTAATACGGCAGGCCTTGTTGCACCGACTGGCCGGCATAGTCGGCTATGGTCAGCGGGCCGCTGAGGTTCTTGATGGAGGCCTCGCCAGTGAGCATGCGGCCAATCATCTTCACCGTCAGCACCGACAGTTCCCAGGTGCGGTCGGCGCCGCGGACCAGGCCCTCCCAGACACCCAGTTGCACCGTGGCCATGGCTGGCGGCTGGCCGGGGCGCGCATCGATGCGTCCAACCACCTGCCCACCGTCCCGCATCACGCGGGGCGTGACCTGAACGCTGGTGGACACACCCGCACGCTCCACCACCCACTGCATGGGCCTGGCCTGACCGTTCACCAGCGAGGCGCGCACCCATTGCACCACCTGCAGAGCATCGACCACCGGCTGGCCATCGATGCGCAGCACGCGGTCGCCGTTGCGCAAACCCGCCAGGTCTGCCGGCCCGCCCGACTTGATGTCTGACAGCACGGGCTCGCTGGCCAAGCCGGCCAGACCCGCCTTGCGCACAAAGTTATTGTCGACTTCCAGGGGGTCAACCTGGGCGAGGTCCAGGTTGACGTTGCGCGCTCCACGGCCATCTGCATCGGACACTTGAAGTTGCAGCGCACCGCGCTCGAGCGCCGTTTGCGTCAGCTGCCAACGGAAGTCATTCATGGACCGCAGTTCGGTCCAGCTCTGGCCGTCAGTGGACGCGGCGCGCAGCCAGTCGCCGGCGCGCAGGCCCGCCTTGTCGGCCAGGCTGCCTGCAGCGGGCGGCGCCAGCAGGGCCTTGGGCTCGTCAACGCCGATCCAGTAGGCCGATGCAAACAACAGCACCGCCAAGGCCAGATTGGCGACCGGGCCGGCCACCACCACGGCCGCACGTTGCAACAAGGGCTTGCGGTTGAACGCCTTGGACATTTCGCCAGGCGCAACGTCACCTTCGCGTTCGTCCAGCATGCGCACGTAGCCGCCCAGGGGCAATGCGCAAAGCACAAACTCGGTACTGTCCGGGCTGGCTTGACGGCGCCACAGCACGCGACCAAAACCCACCGAGAAGCGCAGCACCTTCACACCACAAGCCACGGCCACACGGTAGTGGCCGTACTCGTGGATCACCACCAGGATGCCCAGGGTCAACAGAAAAGCCAGAACCGTACTGATCACCGAAGGCCTGCTTTCATGGTTGCTTCATGACACCGCGCGCCACGGCACGGGCACGTTGGTCTAGTTCGATCAAATCTTCCAGCCGCGGATGCGGCCCCAGGTCGGGTGGCAAACGCTCCAACGTCAGCGCATTGGTCTTGTGAATCGAAGTGAAGCCAATGGTTCCGTCCAGAAACGCGGTGACGGCTTCTTCGTTGGCCGCATTCAACACGGCCGTGGTGCCCAGCGGGGCGCGCAAGGCATCCCAGGCCAGGAACAAACCTGGGAAACGCCGGCGGTCAGGCTCTTCGAAGGTCAAGGCCGACAGCTTTGTAAAGTCCAGCCGCGAAGCACCGGCTTCGATGCGTTCCGGAAACGACAGGCCGTAGGCAATGGGCACTTTCATGTCGGGCGTGCCCAGTTGCGCCAGCACCGAGCCGTCGCGACAGACCACCATCGAATGGATGATGCTCTGCGGGTGGATGACCACCCGGATGTCGTCGGGCTGCAGGCCAAACAGCCAATGCGCTTCGATGACCTCCAGCGCCTTGTTCATCATGGTCGCCGAATCCACCGAAATCTTGCGGCCCATGACCCAGTTGGGGTGGGCCACAGCCTGTTCTGGTGTCACGTCATGCAGGCTGGCATGTTCTCGGCTGCGAAACGGGCCACCGCTGGCCGTCAGCACGATATGGTCAACACGTTGCAGCCAGGTTGACGGGTCTTCCGGCAGGCACTGGAAGATGGCCGAGTGTTCGCTGTCGATGGGCAGCAGCGTGGCGCCGCCATCGTGCACCGCCTGCATGAACAACTCGCCGCCCACTACCAGCGCCTCCTTGTTGGCCAGCAGCAGCCGCTTGCCGGCCCGTGCTGCAGCCATGCAGGCTGGCAATCCTGCAGCGCCGACGATGGCGGCCATGACAGTGTCAACCTCGGGTGCGGCAGCCAGCGTGGTCAAGGCGCTTGCACCGCTGAGCACGTCGACATCCAGCCGATGCGCCTGCAGCAGCAGGCGCATGCGCTGTGCAACGGCCTCTTCAGGCAGCACCACCACCCGCGGTTTGAACCGTTGGCACTGTTGCAGCAGCACATCGATGCGCTGGTGTGCACTCAAACCAAACACCTCGAAGCGGTCGGGGTGTCGCGCCACCACGTCCAGCGTGCTCAGCCCGATGGAGCCGGTCGAGCCCAGGATGGCCAGGCGCTGCTTGAGCGGCGCCTGGTTTGCGATGGCTGTGCCCTGATTCATCGAAGGCTCAGGCCAGCCAGGGCCATGGCAGCCGGCAGCGTGGGCAACAAAGCGTCCACACGGTCCAGCACGCCCCCGTGCCCCGGCAACAGGCGGCTGCTGTCCTTGGCACCGGCAGCGCGCTTGACCAGCGATTCAATGAGGTCACCCATCACGCTGAGTGCACACAGCGCCAGCAGCGCTGCCACCATGCCGACCACGCCCAGGGACTGGTGCAAGCGGGTGTACAGGCTGGGGCTGTCGAAGTTGAAACGGGTGTCCAGCAGCATCCACAACGCAGACAAGGCCAGCACGCCGACCATGCCCGACCACACGCCGGCCCAGCTCTTGCCCGGGCTGATGCTGGGCGCCAGTTTGCGTTTGCCAAAGGCGCGTCCGCCGAAGTAGGCCGCCACGTCGGCCATCCAGACCAGGCACAGCACAGACAGCAGGAAATTGATGCCCACAGACCGCGCATTGACCACGGCCAGCCAGGTCAACCACAGCGCTACGGCGCCCAGCAGCCAACGCGCCTGGCGGGGCATGTCCGGCCAGCGGGTCGGGCCTGTGCGCAGCGCTGCCGAACCCGCCAGCACCCACAAGAGCACGGCGGCCCACCACAAGGCGGCCGGTGCCTGGGCAGCCCAAGGTCCGGGCAAGGTCAACAAGCCCGACAAGGCCACAGTAACGCCCAATGCCCAGGGCAACACCGCGCCGGCCTGGTTCAATCGACCCCATTCCCAGGCACCCGCCGCCATCAGCACCAACGTCAGCAGCGCAAAGGGCCACGGGCTGTCCATCTTCAGCGTCAGCAACAAGGCCGCGACCAGAACCAAGGCCGTGATGACACGCTTCAGCAGCATCGGGTGTCAGTGGCCTTCGGGCTTGGCTGCGTCTGCATTCAAGCCTCCGAACCGCCGGTCTCGTCGTGCGTAGGCCGACAAGGCGGCTTCGATGTCAGCCTCGCCGAAGTCGGGCCACAGGCAGTCACTGAAAAAAAGCTCGGAATAAGCGGTTTGCCACAGCAGAAAGTTGCTGATGCGCATTTCGCCGCCGGTGCGTATGAACAAATCGGGGTCGGGTGCAAAGGACAGCGCCATGTGCTGGGCCAGCCAATTTTCGTCCAGTTGCTGCGGGTCCAGCCCCAGCGCCAGCGCCTGCCGGCAGGCCTGCACCACGTCCCAGCGGCCGCCGTAGTTGAAGGCCACTGCCAGCGTGATGCGTGTGTTGTGCTGCGTCATGGTTTCGGCCTGCTCCCAAGCCTTGCGCAGTTTGTCGGAAACCGCCGTGCGGTCGCCGATGATGCGGATGCGCACACCGTCCGAAGCCATCTTGGTCAGGTATTTCGAGACGGCCACGAGCACCAGGCTCATCAAACCGGTGACCTCTTCGCTGGGTCGCTTCCAGTTCTCGGAAGAAAACGCAAAGACGGTCAGGTACTGCACGCCCCGGTCGGCAAACGCGTCGACAGCGCGCACCAGGGCGTCAACACCCTGCTTGTGGCCAAAAAATCGGGGCATGAAGCGGCGGCGGGCCCACCGGCCATTGCCGTCCATGACAACGGCCACATGGCGCGGTACTGAAGCCCGCGTGTCCGCCGGTCCGGTGCGCGGCGCAGTTGCCGAAGCGGCCTCGGTCATCGCCAACCGCAGGGCCGTGCCGCGCTGGACATCCAAGAAGACGGCGCTGGAGCCAGACTCATACCGCCAGGACCTCGGCTTCCTTGGCCTGCACCAGGCGGTCGATTTCAGCGATGGTGCGGTCGGTCAGTCGCTGCACCTCGTCCTGGGCGCGGCGCTCGTCGTCTTCTGACACCTCCTTGTCCTTGAGCAGGCGCTTCAGGTGTTCGTTGCCCTCGCGTCGCACCGAGCGCACGGCGATCTTGGCGTCTTCGCCCGCGTTGCGCACTACCTTGGTCAATTCCTTGCGACGCTCTTCGGTCAGTGCCGGCATCGGCACGCGCAACAACTCACCTTGCGATGAGGGGTTCAGCCCCAGGTCAGACTCGCGAATGGCCTTCTCGATCTTCGACGCCATGCCCTTTTCCCAAGGCTGCACGCTGATGGTGCGAGCGTCCAGCAAGGTGACGTTGGCCACCTGGCTGATGGGCAGCATCGACCCGTAGTAGTCGACCTGCACCTGGTCCAGCAGGCCCGGGTGCGCACGCCCGGTGCGGATCTTGTGCAGTTCGTTCTTGAACGCTTCAACCGACTTGGCCATTTTCTGGTCTGCGGTCTGTTTGATGTCTGCGGGTGTCATGACGTAAAAACCTCCTCAAACATGCACCAGGGTGCCCTCGTCTTCGCCGCGCACCACGCGCAGCAGCGCGCCCGGCTTGAAGATGCTGAACACCTTGATGGGTAATTTCTGGTCGCGGCACAGGGCAAACGCCGCGGCATCCATGACCTGCAGATTGCGGGCAATGGCTTCGTCGAAGGTGATGGTGGCGTAGCGTGTGGCCTTGTCGTCCTTGCGCGGGTCCGCGCTGTACACGCCATCCACCTTGGTGGCTTTCAGCACCACCTCGGCGCCGATTTCGGCGCCGCGCAGGGCAGCTGCGGTGTCGGTGGTGAAAAAAGGATTGCCGGTGCCGGCGGCAAACACCACCACCTTGCCCTCTTCCAGGTACTGCAGCGCCTTGGGGCGGACGTAGGGCTCGACGATCTGTTCGATGCTGATGGCCGACATCACGCGGGCGGTCATGCCCTCTTGCCGCATGGTGTCGGCCAGCGCCAGGGCATTCATCACCGTGGCCAGCATGCCCATGTAGTCGGCAGTGGCACGATCCATGCCCACGGAGCCGCCGGCCACGCCGCGGAAGATGTTGCCGCCACCGATGACCACCGCCACCTCGCAGCCCAGCCGCGTCACTTCCTGCACCTCTTGCACCATGCGTACGATGGTGTCCCGGTTGATGCCGTAGGAATCCTCGCCCATCAGGGCCTCGCCAGACAACTTGAGCAAGATGCGCTTGTAGGCGGGCATCAATTGGACTCCATCGGATGAAAGCATCAAGTGTAAGGGCGGCCATGCGGGTCAGGTGCCGGCAATTCCCCAAGGCCCCAGCCCGCGGCCCTGACCGCCGGGCCTGCCATGCCTTGTTGACAAGCCGCCAAGCCAACGGGCGGGTGGACGATCAGCCCGCCTTTGCAGCCGCCACCTGCGCGGCCACTTCGGCGGCAAAGTCGTCAACCTTTTTCTCGATACCCTCGCCCACCACGTACAGGGTGAACGACGCCACCTGGGTGGCCTTCTCTTTCAACATCTGCTCGACGGTCTGCTTGTCGTTCTTGACAAAGGTCTGGTTCAGCAGGGACACCTCTTTCAGGTACTTCTGCACCGAGCCTTCAACACGCTTGGCCACGATCTCGGCCGACTGTGCGGGCTTGCCCGCGGCGACGGCTGCAGCGGCATCTTCGGCCGCCTTTTCAGCCGCCACGCGGCGCTCGCGGTCGATCAGGTCAACCGGCACTTCGCTGGACGACAGCGACACCGGCTTCATGGCCGCCACGTGCATCGCCACGTCCTTGGCCGCCGTGGCGTCGCCCTTGAACTGCACCATCACACCAATGCGCGTGCCGTGCAGGTAGTAAGCCAGATCGCCACCGCCGGCATAGCGCTTGAAGCGGCGGATGGACATGTTTTCGCCAATCTTGCCGATCAGGCCCTTGCGCACGTCTTCCAGCGTCGGGCCGAAGCCGTCCTGAGCATGCGCCACCGCACCCAGCGCCGCGACGTCGACCGGGTTGTGCTGGACCACCAGATCGGCACAGGCCTGCGTGAAGGCCAGGAACGAATCGTTCTTGGACACGAAGTCGGTTTCGCAGTTGATTTCAACCAGGGCGCCTGTGCTGCCGTCAACGGCGGCCGAGACCACACCTTCAGCGGTCACGCGGGCGGCGGCCTTGGTGGCCTTGTTGCCCAGCTTGACGCGCAGGATTTCTTCGGCACGACCCGGGTCGCCTTCGGCCTCGGTCAGGGCCTTTTTGCATTCCATCATCGGCGCATCGGTCTTGGCGCGCAGTTCGGCCACCATGCTTGCTGTGATCGCGGGCATCTTCATCTCCTCAGGGGGTTGCATCCGGGCGCTTCACGGGTGCACAGGTCGCACAGGACCGCGCCGCGCCATGGGGTGCGGTGGCCCTGCTCACGCAGGCCACCGCCAATTCTTGGGCTGAAAGCAGCAGGCTCGCAGGCGCGAGCGTGCTGCGCTTCACCGATCAGGCGTCTTCGCTGACTTCGACAAATTCGTCGCCGCCGGCCACCGCCTGCACGACCTCGTTGCCGGCATTGGACTTGCCTTCCAGCACGGCGTCAGCGACGGCGCGCGCATACAGCGCCACGGCCTTGGCAGAGTCGTCGTTACCCGGGATCACGTAGTCGATGCCCAAGGGCGAGTGGTTGGTGTCCACAATGCCAATGACGGGAATGCCCAACTTGATGGCTTCAGCCACCGCAATCTTGTGGTAGCCCACGTCGATGACAAACATGGCGTCAGGCAGCGCGCCCATGTCCTGGATGCCGCCGATGTCTTTTTCAAGCTTGGCGAGGTCGCGGTCAAACAGCAACGCCTCCTTCTTGATCATGGTGTCGGTGCCCGACTCCTTGATGGCCTGCATGTCCTTCAGCTTCTTCAGCGACCCCTTGACGGTCTTGAAGTTGGTCATCATGCCGCCCAGCCAGCGCGTGTCGACATAGGGCATGCCACAACGCTGGGCTTCCATGGCGATGACCTCACGCGCCTGGCGCTTGGTGCCGATCATCAGGATGGTGCCGCGGCGCGAGGCCAACTGGCGAATGAACTTCAACGACTCTTCGAAGAGCGGCAGCGTCTTCTCGAGGTTGATGATGTGGATCTTGTTGCGATGGCCATAGATATACGGGGCCATCTTGGGGTTCCAGAAGCGCGTTTGGTGGCCAAAGTGGACACCGGCTTCCAGCATTTCACGCATGGATACAGACATGGATACTCCAAAGGTTGAGTCTAGAATCCCGCCGCTTTATCGGTACAGGCTGAGGGCACTGTCTGGCCTTGACGGCCAAACTGCACCAGTGCTGCTTGGTGGCGCACCTTGACGTTCGGCACGCCTTTCGCAGCATCTGCATCGACACCTTGGTTCGGTCGGGTTCGCGATTGTTTTGTCCGGGCTAAACCCCACGAGCCACTGTGTGCGGTTGGGCAGCGCAACCTCACCGATCAGGGCGACTGTTCGCGCAACACTTCTCCACACGACCACCGACCGATGTCGCGTCTCTCCAGACAAACCGTATGATGATAGCACAAGCAACAACCGCGCCCCCCATTTCCCAGGTCGAGACACCATGCGAATAGGCGTTCTTGGCGCCGGCATCGTGGGCGTTACAACGGCCTACGAACTGGCCCGCTCAGGCCACGAGGTGACGGTCTTCGAGCGCCGCGACAGCGTAGCGGCCGAAACGAGTTACGCGAATGCAGGCGTGGTGGCGCCAGGTTATGTCACCCCCTGGGCCGCGCCAGGCATGCCTTGGAAAGTGATGAGCCAGCTGCTGAACAAGCGCGCACCCGTGCGCCTGGCCGGTGTCAGCGCACTTCGAGAATGGCGCTGGATGTGGCGCTGGTGGCGCGCCTGCAACACGGCCACCCATGTGGCCAATCGCAGTGCCATGCAGCGCATGGCCCACTTCAGTCAACGCCGGCTGCAGTTGTTGACCCTGGAGCTGGGGCTCAACTACGAGCAGAGCCAAGGCTACATGGTTCTGCTGCGCGACCAGAAAGCCGTGGACCAGGCACAGACCGGTTTGGCATTGCTGCGCGAACTGGATGTCCACCACGAACTGCTCGACGCCGCACGCTGCCGGGTCCTGGAGCCCGGCCTCAGCCCTGAAACGCCGTTGACGGCCGCCATCTCGTTGCCACAGGACGGTGTCGGCAATTGCCGCCAGTTTGCCCACCTGCTGCGGCAACAAGCACAGGCGCTGGGCGTGCGCTATGAATTTGGCGCCTCGGTCACCAGCCTGAAAGCAGCGGCCCGGCCTCATTTGACCCTGGCCAACGGCAGCAATCATGAATTTGACGCCGTCGTGGTTTGTGCCGGCGTGCAGGCCAACCGGGTCCTGCAGGGCATTGGATTGCGTTTGCCGCTGGCGCCGGTTTACGGTTACTCGGTGACAGCACCCTTGCGCGGCGATCGCGGCCACGACGACCTGGGCCCACGCTCCGCCGTCATGGACGAGCGCTACAAGGTTGCCATCTCGCGTCTGGGCAGCCGCGTGCGCGTCGCCGGCAGTGCCGAACTGGGCGGACAGCCAGGCACCATGAGCGCGGCACCGTTGCAGACGCTGTACCGCGTCTTGAACGACTGGTTTCCAGGCGCAACCCGCAACAGCCAGGCTCAGGTGTGGAAAGGTGCGCGTCCGATGCTGCCCGATGGCCCACCGGTGGTTGGCGAAAGCGGCGCGCCGGGTGTCTGGCTGAACCTGGGCCATGGTTCCAGCGGCTGGGCGCTGGCCTGCGGCTGTGCCCTGGCCTTGGCCGAACGCATCAGCGGCCGGCAAGCGCCGCTGGACATGGCCCGGCTGGGGCGCGAACGCTTGCAGGCCTGATCCGGCCGACAATGGGGGCATGCACGCCAACCCATCGCGCCTGCAAGTTGTCACGGGCACCCATCAGGACTGGCCCTTGCATGACGTGGCCGCGTCACGGGCCGCTGAACACGCAGCCCTCGCGCGCCAGACTCATGCCGGCGAATTGATGGCCCGCGCCGGCTTGGCCGTGGCCCGCCTGGGCCTGGCGCTGGCCCCGCACGCTCGACGTACGCTGGTTTTTGCCGGCCCCGGCAACAACGGCGGCGACGGTTTTGTCGCAGCACGGCATCTGAACGCCGCAGGCCATCGTGTGGTGCTGGTGCGCTGTGCAACGTCGACCTGGCCTGCCGACGCGCAACAAGGGCTGGACCAGGCGTTGGCCGCGGGCCTGCAGCTCGAAACCCTGAACCCAGAGCGGCACCAGCCCCACAAAAACGACTTGGTGGTCGACGCCTTGCTGGGCATCGGCAGCACCCGTGCGCCCGAGGGCGACATGGCCGCGGCCATCAACACCATCAACGCGGGCGATGGCCACGTGCTGGCGGTCGACCTGCCTTCAGGCCTGAACGCCGACACTGGCGCGCTGTGGGGGGCGATGGCTGTACGAGCTGCAGACACCCTGTCGCTGCTGACACTGAAACCCGGCGCGTTCACCGGTGCAGGGCGAGACCATGCAGGCTCTGTGTGGCTGGACCGCCTGGGGGTGAACGACCTGGGTGCTGCCAGTGCCTGCCTGGGTGGCGCCCCGAACACCGCGGTGCGCAACCACGCCACACACAAGGGCAGCTATGGCGACGTCGCCGTTGTAGGTGGCGCCAAGGGCATGACCGGCGCCGCTGTGCTGGCCGCGCGTGCCGCCCTGGCGGCCGGTGCAGGACGCGTCTACTGCTGCTTGCTGGATGTCGAGGCGCCCGCGCGGGAGGCGGCTCAACCCGAACTGATGTTTCGCCAGCACGTATGGCGGCAGGCGCCGACACAGCTGGGTCGGCAAACGGTGGTGTGCGGCTGTGGTGCGGGCCAGCCTTCGCCTGAGGTGCTGGCGCCGCTCCTGGCACATGCTGCCAGGTTGGTGCTGGACGCCGACGCCCTGAATGCGGTGGCCGCTGATGCGGCCCTGGCTGCGGCGCTGCAAAACCGCAGCGGGCGGCAGGCCTGCACCATCATCACACCGCACCCGCTGGAGGCGGCACGGCTGCTGGGCACCGATGCTGCGCAGGTCCAGCGCCACCGACTGAAAGCCGCACAGCAACTGGCAGACCTGTTCCGCTGCACCGTGGTGTTGAAGGGGTCCGGCACGGTGGTGGCCTCAGCGGCACAAACACCCCACATCAACAGCACCGGCAATGCGGCACTGGCAACAGCCGGCACGGGCGATGTACTGGCGGGCTGGCTGGGCGGCCTGTGGTCCGCCCAGCCGAACCTGCCTGCGCAGACTGCGGCAGCGCAGGCTTGCTGGCGCCATGGTCAGGCCGCCGACCGCTTTGCGCTGAGTCACCCGAACGCGCCGCTGCGCGCCAGCCAGCTGATCGAAACGATGCTGGCAACTGGCGACGTCTGAGTCTGTGCCTGCATCCCGCCAGGCAAGGCGGGATGCGCCACCCGCGATCTACCGCCGCGTTCTGGGCTTGGGCGATGAGCGCACCGGCCCCGGCTTGCGGTCGCGGCCTTTGCCCGCGCCGGAAGACCCCGCACTGCCGGTTGATCCAGTGCCCATGGCCGGTGCATGGCGGGACGCTGCGCCCTTGCCCTTGGGCACCCTGCCCCGGTTCTTGGCCGATGCCGTCCGCAGCCCTGCCTTTTGCTGGCGATCAGCCGCGCGCAGCTGCGCCAGTTCCGCCGTGGCACTGCCCGGTGTCACCTTGTCGCTGCGAACACCCGTTCGCGCGACCTGGCCGTCGGGTACCAGGCGAAAGTCGATCTTTCGGCCGTCCAGGTCCACGCGGCTGACCTGAACCTGCACCCGGGTACCCACGGCATACCGAATGCCGGTGCGCTCGCCGCGCAGTTCCTGTCGCGCTTCGTCGAAGCGGTAGTACTCACCACCCAGCTCGGTGATGTGCACCAGGCCTTCGACGTACATCGCGTCCAGTGTCACAAACAGACCAAAGCCGGCCACGCTGCTGACCGTACCCGCAAACTCCTCGCCCAGGTGCTCGCGCATGTAGCGGCACTTCAGCCAGGCTTCAACGTCACGGCTGGCTTCATCGGCGCGGCGCTCATTGGCGCTGCAGTGCCCGCCGGCCGCTTCCCACAGGGCCATTTCGGGGCTCAAGGGTTTGGCGGGTTTGTCGCTGGCGCGAACACCTTTGCGCGGTGGCGGCACACGCGTGTTGGCGTTGGCAACCAGGTGGTAGCGCTTGCCGGCCAGCGCTGCCTTGATGACGCGGTGCACCAGCAGGTCGGGGTAACGGCGTATCGGGCTGGTGAAGTGCGTGTACGCGTCATACGCCAGGCCAAAGTGACCGGCATTGCGTGACGTGTAGATCGCCTGCTGCATGGAGCGCAGCAGCATGGCGTGGATCTGCGCCGCATCCGGCCGGCCCTGGGTGGCCTTGGCGATGGCCTGGATTTCATCCGGCGTTGGTTCGTCGCTGAGCTGACCCGGCACGCCCAGAGCGCGCAGCTGGGCTTGCAAGGCCACGCGTTTTTCTGGCGTCGGCCCTTCGTGCACACGGAACAGGCCGGCCTGACCGGACGCCGTGATGAATTCGGCGGCACACACATTGGCAGCCAGCATGGCCTCTTCGATCAGGCGGTGCGCGTCGGTGCGGGTGCGCGGCACGATGCGCTCGATGCGGCCCTGGTCGTCGCAGACGATCTGGGTCTCGGTGGTCTCGAAGTCCACCGCGCCGCGTCGGGCACGCTGTTTCAGCAGTGCCCGGTAGACCTCGTGCAGGTGCAGCAGGTGCGGCACCAGTTCACTCCTGCGCTGCGCCTCGGGGCCCCTGGTGTTGGCCAGCAGGGCGGCCACCTCGGTGTAGGTCAGCCGCGCATGCGAGCTGATCACGGCTGGGTAGAACTGGTAGGCGTCAATGCTGCCGTCGTCCTTGACCAGCATGTCGCAGGCCATCGCCAGGCGTTCCACATCAGGGTTCAGCGAACACAAGCCGTTGGACAGCTTTTCCGGCAGCATGGGGATCACGCGGCGCGGAAAGTACACCGACGTGGCACGTTCGTAAGCGTCTTCGTCCAGTGCTTCGCCTGGCTTCACATAGTGGCTGACGTCGGCGATGGCGACGATCAGGCGCCAGCCCTCCACCGCGGTCTTGCCGCGGCCACGCTTGAACGGCTCGCAATACACGGCATCGTCAAAGTCGCGCGCGTCTTCACCGTCGATGGTGACCAGTGGCACATCGCGCAGATCCACGCGGTGCTTGCGGTCGGCGGCGCGCAACTTGTCGGGCAGTTCCGCAGCCTGTGCCAGCGCTGCGGGCGAAAATTCGTGCGGCACTTCGTACTTGCGCACCGCGATCTCGATCTCCATGCCCGAGTCGTCGATGTTGCCCAGCACTTCGCTGACACGGCCCACGGGCTGCGAATGCAGCGACGGCGGCTCGGTCAGCTCCACCACCACCACCTGCCCTGCGGCAGCACTGGCAGTGGCGTTCTTGGGCACCAGGATGTCCTGGCCATAGCGGCTGTCCTCGGGCGCCACCACCCACTGTCCACCTTCATGCAGCAGGCGGCCGATGATGGTGGACTTGCGGCGCTCCAGGATGTCCAGCACGCGGCCCTCGGGCCGGCCTTTGCGGTCCAGCCGCTGAATGCGCACCCGCACCCGGTCCTTGTGCAGCACCGAACGCATTTCCTGTTCGGGCAGGTACACCCAGTCCTGGCCGTGTTCGTCGGGCACCACAAAGCCGTGGCCGTCGCGGTGGCCGTCAACCGTGCCGACAATTTCTGCCAGCAATGCGGAACCTGTTTGTACAGCGCTTGAAATATTTCTAAGTTTGATGTTAGTATCCTCGGTTACTGAAAACATACACCTGCCCAGGTGGCGGAATTGGTAGACGCACTAGTTTCAGGTACTAGCGCTTAACGGCGTGGAGGTTCGAGTCCTCTCCTGGGCACCACGGATGGCCGACACGACAGTGTCGGCCATTTTTTTGGTCACGCCTGAATGGATGGGCCGCATCGATCGTGTTGACGGCGGCTTCGCAGATGAACTTGTGGCCAACCTGAACAGCCAACAACAAGGTTTGGCGACGGCAGCACAGGCCGCCTCAGGCACCTGTGACGGGCGTTCGCCAGTCAAGGTCGCCATGCCACAGCGGCCTGCCACATCGCCGGACCGGATGGCCGGGCGAGCAGCGGATTGAGACTGCCGCCGCCGGCGGCCAGCAGATCAGACGACAAATTTCTTTGCCAGCCCCTCGGGCCGCAAAGCATCGTATTCTTCAAAAGGCTGGTGGATCCAAGGGCTGGTGGGCAGCGACTCGACAAAGTAGTCGGGCACGTAGGTGGACACACCCTTGACCCAGATCACCGC
>JAHECB010000085.1:0-1811 GCA_024641925.1 Betaproteobacteria bacterium | reverse complement strand
AGGCATGCCTCGCAGCCGCTCCACCACCGCGCGCAGCGTGTGGCCGGTATCCGCCAGGTCGTCAACCAGCAGCACACGGCCCGCCAGTTCGCCCTTGGGCATGGTGATGTATTTGGCCAGGTCCAGGCGTCCCTGAATCGTGCCTGCATCGGCGCGATATGAACTGGTGGACATGATGGCCAGCGGTTTGTCAAAAACCCGCGACAGCACGTCCCCCGGGCGCATGCCACCGCGTGCCAGACACAGGATCTGGTCGAAAGCCCAACCGCTGTTGGCCACCTTCATGGCCAGCCGTTCGATCAGCAGGTGGTATTCGTCCCAAGACACGTACAGGTGCTTGCCATCGTCAGTGAGCATGCTGGCTGGTCTCCATGGGGTTCATTGCAGCGGTGGGCGTATTCGGCGACGCTGTTTCAGGCGCGGTAAGGGTGACGAATCAGGATCGTGTGCACACGGTCCGGACCGGTCGACACCATGTCGATGGGCGCACCGATCAGGGCCTGCATGCGCTCCAGATAACGCTTGGCGTTGTGGGGCAACTGCTCCCAATTGGTCAGGCCCGCAGTGGTTTCGCTCCAGCCCGGCAGCGTTTCGTACTGCGGCACACAGGCCGCCACGTCGTCGCCATCCAGGGGCAGGATGTCCAGTTCCGCCGAACCCAGCTTGTAGCCGATGCAGATCTTGATTTCGGGCAGCCCGTCCAGCACGTCGAGCTTGGTGATGCACAGCCCAGACACGCCGTTGATGATGATTGACCGCTTCAGCGCAGCCGCGTCCAGCCAGCCGCAGCGTCGAGCGCGCCCGGTGACGGTGCCACGTTCCTGCCCCACGGTGGACAGGTGGTGGCCCACCCCGCCCGGCGTGTCCATGTCCAACTCGGTCGGGAAAGGCCCGGCGCCGACACGCGTGGTGTAAGCCTTGGTGATCCCCAGCACGTAATGCAGCATGCCCGGGCCCACGCCGGAACCCGCCGCGGCGTTGCCTGCCACGCAGTTGCTGGACGTGACATAGGGATAGGTGCCGTGGTCGATATCCAGCAGCGTGCCCTGCGCACCTTCAAACAGCAGGTTGTCACCCGCCAAGTGTGCGCGGTGCAGGCGGTAGCCCACGTCCGCCATCAAGGGTTGCAATTGCTCGGCGGCTTTCATGGTGTTGTCCAGCATGGGCTGAAGTTCCATCGCCGGCGAGCGCAGCACCGAGGTCAGCTGGGCGTTGTGCAGTTCCAGCAATTCACGCAGCTTGGCTTCAAAGCGGGCCGGGTGCTTCAGGTCCTGCACACGCAGTGCGCGGCGTGCCACCTTGTCTTCGTAAGCCGGGCCGATGCCCTTGCCCGTCGTGCCGATCTTGCCGCTGCCACTGCTTTCGCGCAGCGCCTCGCGCGCGCGATCCAGCTCCACATGCAACGGCATGATCAATGGACAGGCTTCGGACAGGAACAGGCGCGAGCGCACGTCGATGCCCAGTTGCTCGATGCGTTCAATCTCCAGCAGCATGTGCGCCGGATCGACCACCACCCCGTTGCCGATGTAGCAGTTCACACCGTCGCGCATCACACCAGAAGGAATCAGCTGCAAGGCCGTCTTGCGGCCGTTGATGACCAAGGTATGGCCGGCGTTGTGGCCGCCCTGGAAACGCACCACGCCCTGGGCATGGTCGGTCAACCAGTCGACGATCTTGCCCTTGCCTTCATCACCCCATTGGGTACCCACCACGACCACGTTACGGCCGGCAGAGGGCCGGATGGCTGCTTGCATGTTCTGTCAATCCTTCAGGGTCACAAAGGCGGGTTCTCGGCCGACAAGGCACGCACC
>JAHECB010000084.1 GCA_024641925.1 Betaproteobacteria bacterium | reverse complement strand
GCGGTTGTTTGACGTGTACGTGATGCTGGCCATCGGCATCGGCGCGTTTTTCCTGCGCCGGCGCGGTTACGAAATGGCGCCGCTGGTGCTGGGCCTGGTGCTGGGGCCTTTGTTGGACAAGAGCCTGCGCCGCGGCCTGGTGCTGAGTGACGGCAGTTTGCTGCCATTTTTCAACCGGCCCATCAGCATGGTGTTTGCGGCGGTCACCATCTTCACCATCCTGCTGTACGTGCCGCCGTTCAAGGCGGCCGTACAACGTGGGCAGGCGGCACTGGGCAGCGGCGTGCGTGCGCTGCTGGGCCGCCGCTAAGTCTGAACGAACCAACGGAAACCCATGCAGATTGCCCTGTGCAACGAAGTCCTGAAAGACCTGCCTTTTGAGCAGCAGTGCCAGATGGCGGCCGCCTTGGGCTATGACACGCTGGAGGTGGCGCCGTTCACGCTGGCCGACGACCCCATGACCTTGAACGACGCGCAGGCGCGCAACTTCGCCCGCGTGGCACGCGACCACGGCCTGGGCATTGCCGGTCTGCATTGGCTGCTGGTGGCGCCTTTGGGGCTGTCGGTGGTCAGTGCCGACGAAGCGGTGCGCCAGCGCACGGTGTTGGTGATGCAGCGCCTGGTTGAACTCTGTCAGCTGATGGGCGGCCGCTACCTGGTGCACGGCTCGCCCAAGCAGCGCTCGGTGCCGCCCGGCGACAGCCGGCCGGTGGCGATGGATCGCCTGGAAGACTGCCTGCGCCGCGCTGCACAGCACGCGCAGGCCTGCGGTGTGGTGTATTGCCTGGAACCGCTGTCGCGTGTTGAAACCGACGTCATCAACACCGTGGCCGAAGCCGTGGAACTGATACAGCGTGTGGGCAACCCGGCGCTGAAGACCATGATCGATTGCAGCGCCGCGGGCCAGGCCGAGACCGAAACCGTGGCCGCGCTGATGGCGCGCTGGATGCCCAGTGGTCACATTGCGCATGTCCAGGTCAACGACCCCAACCGGCGCGGGCCGGGGCAGGGCGCGATGGACTTTGCGCCCATCCTGCAGACCTTGCTGCAGATGCAGGCGCAGGGGCACTACAACGGCATTCTGGCCGTGGAGCCTTTTGACTACGTGCCCGACGGCCCCGGCGCCGCCGCCCGCTCCATCGGTTATCTCAAGGGCGTCATGCAGGGGCTGGCCCACCATGGTTGAAGCACCCGTTTTCAGCGTCCGCGAAGTCCGGCTGTTCGAGCGCCCGGTGGTGCTGCGGCTGCCTTTCCGTTTTGGCGTGGTCACGCTCACGCGATGCCCGCAGGCGTTTGCGCAGGTGCGCATCGAGCTGCCCGACGGCCGCTCGGCCTGGGGTGGTGCGGCCGAGATGATGGCGCCCAAGTGGTTCGACAAAAACCTGGCGCTGAGCAACGACGACAACTTTGACCAGCTGCGCAGTGTGCTGCAGCTGGCCCGCGACGCCTACCTGGCCGACAGCAGCCCCGCCACAGCGTTTGGCCACTTTGCGCGCCACCACGCTGCGCACCTGGCCACCAGTGCGCAGCGCGGCTTCAACCCTTTGCTGGCCAGTTACGGCCCGGCCTTGCTGGACCGTGCCGTGCTCGATGCCCTGTGTCGAGCGGAAGGTCTGTCGTTCTACGCCGCGATGCGGGCCAACCGGGCCGGCCTGGCTGCCTTGCCTGGGCTGGGTGAGCACTTCGCCGGCTTTGACTGGCGCAGTTTCCTGGCCAGCCTGGCGCCGCGCGCCGACATCGCCGCGCGCCACACCGTGGGCATGGTCGACGCCATCACCACCGCCGAACTGGCGCAGCCGGTGAACGACGGTTTGCCCGAATCGCTGGAGCAGGTGGTGGCGGCAGCCGGCTACCGCTATTTCAAGCTGAAGGTGGGCGGCAAGCTCGCCGACGACCTGGCGCGCCTGACGCGCATCGCGGCCGTGCTGGACCGCAGCCGCGAACCCTACTTCGCCAGCCTGGACGGCAACGAGCAGTACGCCGACGCCGCCGGTGTGGCCGAGCTGCTGGCGCAGATGCGTGCGACGCCGACGCTGGCGCGGCTGTATGAATCCATACTGTTTGTGGAGCAGCCGGTGGCGCGCGCCACCGCTTTGTCCACCGACATGCGCGCCGTGGCCGCGCACAAACCCGTCATCGTGGACGAAAGCGACGGCACGCTGGACGCCTTTGTGCAGGCGCGCGCCATGGGCTACACCGGCATCTCCAGCAAGACCTGCAAGGGCTTGTACAAGTCGGTGCTGAACGCTGCGCGCTGCGTGCGCTGGAACGAACAGAACGACGGCCTGCATTACTTCATGTCGGCTGAAGACCTGACCACGCAGGCGGGCCTGTCGGTGCAGCAGGACCTGGCGCTGGTCAACCTGGTGGGCATCACGCATGTCGAACGCAATGGGCATCATTACGTCAACGGCATGGCGGCATTGCCGGCTGCCGAACAGCAGGCGTTTCTGGCCGCACACCCCGATGTGTACGAACACACGCATGGCGCCGTGCGTTTGCGCATCCGCGACGGCCGCATCCACATCGGTTCGCTGGATTGCACGGGTTATGCCAGCGCGGCCATGCCCGACTGGTCGCAGATGCAGCCGTTGCTGGTGCCTTCCGCTGCATGACCCACAGTCGCGTCGAACCCCTGAACCCTTCTCGTTCGCCACCCCTTCGCAGGAGCACACACCATGGCCACCCGAAAACTTGGTCTCATCATGCACGGCGTCACCGGGCGCATGGGCATGAACCAGCACTTGATCCGCTCGATCAAGGCCATCCGTGAACAAGGCGGTGTGCGCCTGAAAAACGGCGACAAGGTGATGCCCGACCCCATCCTGATCGGTCGCAACGCCGACGCCATTGCCGCGCTGGCCCAGGCGCATGGCATAGAGCGCTGGGGCACCGACCTGGCGGCCGCATTGGCCAACCCCCAGGACACCGTGTTTTTTGACGCCGCCACCACGCAGATGCGCCCCACGCTGCTGGCCCAGGCCATCAACGCCGGCAAACACATCTATTGCGAAAAGCCGGTGGCCACCAACCTGGAAGAGGCGCTGAGCATCTACAAGCTGGCCTGTGCCAGGGGTATCAAGCACGGCGTGGTGCAGGACAAGCTGTTCCTGCCGGGGCTGCAAAAGCTGAAGCTGCTGATCGACTCGGGCTTTTTTGGCCGGCTGTTGTCGGTGCGCGGCGAATTTGGCTACTGGGTGTTTGAAGGTGACCTGCAGCCGGCGCAGCGCCCGTCGTGGAACTACCGCGTAGAAGACGGCGGCGGCATCATCCTGGACATGGTGTGCCATTGGCGCTACGTGCTGGACAACCTGTTCGGCAACGTGCAGTCGGTGTCCTGCCTGGGTGCCACGCACATCCCGCAGCGGGTGGACGAACAGGGCCGCACCTACCAGGCCACGGCCGACGACGCGGCCTACGCCACCTTCGAGCTGAAAACGCCCGGCGGCGACCCCGTGGTGGCGCAGATCAACAGCTCGTGGACCACGCGCGTGCGGCGCGACGACCTGGTCACCTTTCACGTGGATGGCACCCACGGCTCGGCCGTGGCCGGCCTGACCGACTGCGTCAGCCAGGCGCGGGTGAACACGCCGAAACCCGTGTGGAACCCCGACGTTCGCCAGCCTTTCAATTTTTTCGACCACTGGCAGAACGTGCCCGAGACCATGGCCTTCGACAACGGCTTCAAGACGCAGTGGGAAGGGTTCATCCGCCACCTGGAAGAAGACGCGCCTTTCAAGTGGAACCTGCTGGAAGGCGCCAAGGGTGTGCAGCTGGTCGAATGTGCGCTGCAAAGCTGGCGCGAACGGCGCTGGATCGACGTGCCCGCGCTGGCCGCTTGAAGCGCGCAACAGCATGAATACCCGCACCAGCCTCCCCAGCCTGTCGCTGCCCGTTGCCGGCGGCGGCCTGGAAGTTTTTCAGCTCTCGCAGCCTCTGTCTTTTGCGCCGCACCCCGAGCGGGCCTTCAACCGCATCGCCTATTCCGCCGCCCATGTGGTGGCCGACCCGCGCGCTGACGTCGATCCCTGGCTGGACTGCGCCATCGACTGGGACGCCACCATGGCCTACCGCCTGCACCTGTGGCAGCTGGGCCTGGGCGTGGCCGAAGCCATGGACACGGCGCAGCGTGGCATGGGCCTGGACTGGCCCACGTCGCTGGAACTGATTCGCCGCAGCATCGACGCCGCGCGCGGCGTGCCCGGCGCCTTGTTGGCCAGCGGCGCCGGCACCGACCACCTGGCGCCCGAAGCCGCCCAGACCCTGGACGACGTGGTGCACGCCTACGAAGAGCAGATCGGCGCCATCGAGGCCCTGGGCGGCCGCATCATCCTGATGGCCAGCCGCGCATTGGCGCGGGTGGCGCGCTCGGCCGACGACTACCACCACATCTACAGCCGGGTGCTGTCGCAGGTGCGGCAGCCGGTGATCCTGCATTGGCTGGGCGACATGTTCGACCCCGCGCTGGCGGGTTACTGGGGCAGCCGAGACGCCATGACCGCCATGGACACGGCGCTGGCCGTGATCAACAGCCACGCCGACAAGGTGGACGGGATCAAGATCTCGCTGCTGGACAAGGACAAGGAAATCAGCATGCGCCGTCGTCTGCCCGCCAGCGTGCGCATGTACACCGGCGACGACTTCAACTACGCCGAGCTGATCGGGGGCGACGAAGCCGGCCACAGCGACGCCTTGCTGGGCATCTTCGACGCCATCGCACCGGCGGCATCGGCGGCGCTGGCGGCGTTGGCCGGCGGCGACCGTGCACGCTTCGAAAACATCCTGGCGCCTACCGTGCCGTTGTCGCGCCACATCTTCAAGGCGCCGACGCGCTTCTACAAGACCGGTGTGGTGTTCATGGCCTACCTGAACGGGTTGCAGGATCACTTTGTGATGGTCGGCGGTCAGCAAAGCACCCGCTCGGTGCTGCACCTGGCCGAGCTGTTTCGACTGGCCGACCGCGCAGGCCTGCTGGCCGACCCGCACCGCGCCGCAGCCCGCATGCAGTCTGTGCTGGCGGTGCATGGCGTGGTGTGATGGAGCCTGCCGTGCTGAACGTGCGTGACTTCAGCCAGGACCACCGCTGGCTGTCCATCAACACTGCCACGGTGCGCAAGCAGTGGCCGCTGGACCGCATCATCAACGAGTGCGCGCAGCGCGGCATTACCGCCATCGCGCCGTGGCGGGATCAGGTGGCGGCGGTGGGGCTGGACAAGATCGCACGGCAGTTGCGCAGCAGTGGTGTGCAGTTGTCGGGTTACTGCCGCGGCGGCTTTTTCCCCGCGCCTGATGCTGCCGGCCTGGCCGCAGCGCTGGATGACAACCGCCGCGCCATCGACGAAGCCTTGACGCTGGGCGCGCCTTGCCTGGTGCTGGTGGTGGGCTCCTTGCCCGGCGCCTTGACCGGCCAGCCCCTGCACAAGGACATCAGCCGTGTGCGCAACGAAGTGCGGGACGGCATTGCCGCCACACTGCAGTACGCCCGCCAGATGGGCATGCCGCTGGCCATCGAACCGCTGCACCCCATGCAGGCGGCGGAGCGCGCCTGCATCAACACCCTGGAACAGGCGCTGGATCTGTGTGACCAGCTCGACCCTGAGCAGACCGGCGCGCTGGGTGTGGCCGTGGACTTGTACCACGTGTGGTGGGACCCCAAGCTGGCGCAGCAGATCCAACGCGCCGGCCGCCAGCGGCTGCTGGCCTTTCATGTCTGCGACTGGCTCACGCCGACCCGCGACCTGCTGAATGACCGCGGCATGATGGGCGACGGTGTCATCCAACTTCGCCAGGCACGGGCCTGGGTTGAGGCGGCGGGTTATGCCGGTTTTGCCGAGGTGGAAATCTTCTCTGACCACTGGTGGGCGCAGCCTGGCGAAACGGTGCTGGACACTTGCATCGCGCGACACAAGGCCGTGGTCTGAGCGCAGCTGATCCTCAATCGGGCAAGGCGGGTTGATCCAATGCCAGCGTGCGCCCTTAAACTCGACGCTGCAATTGGAACGTCGACATGAACAACAAGACCAGCGCAGTTGTCAGGCTGCGCAAGGCCAGGGCCACGACGGGGGCCGCACATAGAGAGGGCAAGGTCACGCTGGAGATGGTGGCGCGCGCTGCGGGCGTGTCGCCCAGCACGGCGTCGCGCATCCTCAACGGCACCGCGGTGGTCAGCGAACTCAAGCGCCACGCCGTGGACGAGGCCATCGCCAGGCTGGGGTTTGTGCCCAACCCGGTGGCGCGTGGACTGGCCGGTGGTCGCACCTTGAGTGTGGGCGTGGTCACGCAGGCCATCGACAGCCCGTTCTACGGCGGCGCACTGCGCGGCATCGAAGACGAATTGAGCGCGGCGGGTTACAGCCCCTTGTTTGTCAGCGGGCAATGGAATGCGGTCCATGAAACACGCTGCATCGAGATGCTGCGCTCGCGCCGCGTGGACGGCATCATCGTGCTGACCGGGCGCACCAGCGACGCCGCGCTGAAGGCGCTGGCTGCCAATCTGCCCGTGGTGGTGACAGGCCGCAGCTTGTGCGCGCCAGGCCTGGTGTCGCTGAACTTTGACAACTTTGAAGGCGGCCGGCTGGCTACCCGCCACCTGCTGGGTCTGGGCCACTGCCGCATCGCCTTCATCACTGGCGACACCCGCCATCCCGACGCCAAGGAACGCCACCGCGGCTACCTGGCGGCGCTGAAAGAAGCTGGTGTGGCGGCCGACCCCGCGCTGGTCGTGCCCGGGCAGTACACCGAAGAAAGCGGTCTGGCCGCGGTCGAAAGCCTGCTGGACAAGCGCGTGCCGTTTTCAGCGATCTTTGCCGCCAACGACCAAATGGCCTTTGGCGCGGCCCTGGGTCTGCACCGCCGCCAGTTGCGGGTGCCGTACGACGTGTCGCTGGTGGGCTTTGACGACGTGGCCACAGCCACCTATTCGATCCCGCCGCTGACCACCATGCACCACCCGGTACTGGAACTGGGTCAGATCGCCGCCCGCGCCATGCTGCAACTGCTGGCGGGTGAGCCCGCCACGCTGACCTTGCCGGCGCCCCGACTCGTCCGGCGCGAATCCACCCAGGCGCGGCGCTGAACTAGGTGGGTCGGCTAGGTGCCGCCTGGCGCCTGCAGCACCGCTCCACGCCACGCCTGGCAACCCTGGCACTTACCCGCGATTGACACATCGGCCTGGCCTCCGTAAAGTCTGAAAGCGCTTTCATAGATTGCGATCTGTCTGCTGGCCCTGCCGATGAGGCCCAGGCTTGACAGCGCACAAATGGCCCATGCCCGCGTGATCGGCGCCCACGTTGTACCCAGCACCCGCGTCTGCACACCGTATGTTTTCCTGCAACCGTTCACCCTTCCTTTCACGCCGCCAGGCGGTCCGGGGCCTGGCTGCGCTGGCGGCTGGCGCGTCCGGTGTCCGGGCCGATGCTGCCGAGCAGGTTCTGACGGTGGCCGCCTTTCCGGCGGTGGACAAGATTGTCGAAGCCGCCCTGCCAGCCTGGCAGCGGCTGCATCCGGGCGTGGGTATCAAGATCGTCAGCCGCCAGTTTGCCGACCACCACACGGCCATGACCACGGCCCTGTCCACGCGCTTTTACCTGCCGGATGTGATGGCGCTGGAAGTGGGCTATGTGGGCCGCTTTGCACAGGGCGGCGGCCTGGAAGACCTGGCTGCGTCGCCATACAACATCGGCCAGGTTTCAGATCGGTACGTGCCCTACGCGGTGCGCCAAGCCACCGGCCGCGGGGGTGCCATCGTGGCTGCACCCACCGACATTGGCCCGGGTACGCTGCTGGTGCGCCATGACGTCATGGCGAAGGCCGGTGTCAGTGACGATGACCTGACGCGCAGCTGGGACAGTTATGTCGCAGCCGGCGTGAAGTTCAAACAAAGCACCGGGGCCTACCTGCTGGCGCACGCGCGCGACATCAAGGACATCGCCATCCGCACGGGGGTGCAACCGGGTGAGGGCCTGTACTTCGACCAGCAGTCCCATGTGCTGGTGGACACCCCGCGATTTGCACGGGCCTTTGAGCTGGCGCGCGAAGTGCGCAAGCACAAGCTGGATGCCAGAGTCCCGACCTGGAGCAACGAGTGGGGCGAAAGCTTCAAGCGCGGCACGCTCGCCACGCAGCTGACTGGCGCATGGCTGGCGGGGCACCTGAGCAACTGGCTGGCGCCCAACACCAAAGGCTTGTGGCATGCGCTGCAATTGCCCGAACAGTCTTTCGCCGCGTTCGGGGGTACCTTTTTTGCCATGCCGCGTCTGGCGCCCGCCGCCAACAAGGCGCTGGCCTGGCAGCTGATCCAGCTGCTGACACTGGACCGCGACATGCAACTGGCGGCGTTCAAGTCTCAGGACGCCTTTCCGGCACTGGTCAGCACCTACGACGACCCGTTTTTCGAGCAGCCCTTGCCATTTCTGGGAGGTCAGCCCGCCCGCGTGATGTGGCGCGACGCTGCCCGGAACATCAAGGCCGTCGCGGTGCACAAACAGGACGCTTTTGCGGGCGAGGTGATCGACACCGAACTGGACAAGGTGCTGGACCAGGCCAAGCCCATCAGCACCGCCCTGGCCGACGCTGCCCGCCTGCTGTCCAAACGGTCGCACCGTTGACACGACAGGGCTGACAAGAATCGCTGACATGAAGCTGCTCCGCCTGTCACCCATCTGGACGCCTTACGTGCTGCTGAGCCCGTTTGTGATCCTGTTCCTGGTATTCGGCATGTTCCCGCTGGGTTTCTCCTTGTACCTGGCCTTCCAGACCTGGGAGCCCACCAGCGGCATGGGTTCGATGCAGTTTGTCGGCTTTGGGAACTTCGCGTTTTCGCTGCAGGACGAATGGTTCTGGAAAAGCCTGAAAAACACCGCTTGGCTGGCCGTGGCCAGCGGGGTACCGCAGCACCTGGTGGCCATTCCGCTGGCCGTGTTCATCCACACCAGTTTCAAGCGCCTGCGCAACGGCGTGGTCGGCGCCTATTTCCTGCCCTATATCACCAGCACGGTGGCCATCGCCATCATGTTCAGCTCGCTCTTTTCCACCGACTATGGCGTCGTCAATACGATGCTGAACAAGTTGTTCGGCGTTGAGGCCATCGACTGGCTGGGTGCACCGCAGAACATCAAGCCCGCCATTGCCATGATCGTGTTCTGGCGCTACGTGGGTTTCAACGTGGTGCTCTACCTGGCGGCGCTGCAGACCATTCCCAAAGACCTGTACGAAGCCGCCACCATGGACGGCGCGGGCCGTGTTCAGCAGTTCTTCTACATCACGCTGCCCAGCCTCAAGCCGATGATCTTTTTTGGCGTCACGCTGTCGGTCATCGGTGGGCTGCAGCTGTTTGAAGAGCCCTTCATCCTGACCGGTGGCCGCGGTGGTTCTGATCAATCGGGCATGACCACCGCCATCTACCTGTACCGCATGGCCTTTGACTTCAACGACTTCGGCGCCGCCAGCGCCATGTCGTGGCTGCTGTTCATCGTCGTGGTGGTGCTGACCTGGCTGACCAACCGCGCCTTCAAGCCGCGTGGGGCGGGGGGGTGATGGGCATGTTGGCGTTCCAGGGTTCCAGCGAGCGAATCGGTGGGTGGCCAGCTGCAGGCGCTTCATTGCTGGGCCCTTCGCTGCGCTGCGGGCTGCCCTGCGGTACTCGCCAGCCAGGGCAAGTCGTACAACTCGGGCCTGGGTACAGGCCCTCAGACACGTCCGACTTGGGCCGCAAGCGGCCCGACCCTGGCAGGCTGCGTTCCTCGGCTGCGCAAAGGCGCGCCTGCGGCTGGCCACCCACCGATTCGCAAACCCCATGTGGTGGCGTGCTCGTACGAGAACCCAACCCACAGACTTGCACGCGCAGGCGCTTGAACGTCAAGAAGGCCGGCAAATGAGCAACGACCGCCCCGCCCCGTGGGCCGCCTACGTCATCGTCGGCATCGGCTCCCTCATCATGCTGGCGCCGTTTTATTTCATGTTTGTGTTTGCGACGCAGTCACGCACAGAAATCTTCAGCCTGCCGCCGCCCATGTGGTTTGGCGACGACTTCTTCAACAACCTGAAGATCCTGACCGACCGCATACCGTTCTGGCGCAACCTGGGCTGGAGTGTGTACGTGGCCATCATGTCCACGGTGCTGACGCTGCTGTTCTGCAGCATGGGCGGGTACGCCTTTGGCTGTTTTGAATTCCGATTCAAGAACGCGCTGTTTGCGTTTGTGATGGCCACCCTGCTGCTGCCCAGCTTCATGAACATGATCCCCACCTTCATGATCATGGATGTGCTGGGCTGGATCGACCAGCCGCGTGCGCTGTACATCCCCGGTGCAGCCAGTGCCTTCGGCATCTTCTTGATGCGGCAGTTTGTGATGACGTCGGTACCCAAGGACCTGATCGAGGCCGCGCGCATGGACGGCTGCAGCGAACTGGGTATTTACTGGCGCATCGTGCTGCCGCTGCTCAAGCCCGCCTTGGGCACGCTGGGTCTCATCACCTTCATCGCCAGCTGGAACAACTTCATCGGCCCGCTGATTGTCATGCGCAGCCCCGAAAACTACACCTTGCCACTGGCGCTGCGCAGCCTGCAAAGCCCGGTGGACACCGAGTGGGGCGCCTTGATGACCGGCTCGGCCATCGCCACCATTCCCTTGGTCATCCTCTTCATGCTGTCGTCGCGCCAGCTCATCGCCGGGCTGACTGCCGGCGCTGTGAAGTAGCACGTCATCACATACTGTTGAACTTTGCCCGCCATGCATCCAGCCATCCCGCCTGAACTTCTTGCCGCCTTTCCCAAAGACTTTGTCTGGGGCGTGGCGACCAGCGCTTTCCAGATTGAAGGCGCTGCAACCGAAGACGGCAAGGGCCCGTCCATCTGGGACCATTTCTGCCGCCTGCCGGGCGCCATTGCCGACAACAGCCATGGCGACGTGGCCTGCGACCATGTCCACCGTTGGCAGCAAGACCTGGACCTGATCGCCTCGCTGGGCGTGGACGCCTACCGTTTTTCGATGTCCTGGCCGCGTGTGCGGCCCACCGGTGCCGGCGCCTTCAACGAGGCCGGACTGGACTTCTACGACAAGATCGTGGACGGTCTGCTGGCGCGCGGCATCAAGCCCTACCTGACACTGAACCACTGGGACCTGCCGCAAGCGCTGCAGGAAAAAGGCGGTTGGGCACACCGGGACACGGTGTTCCGCTTTGTTGAATACGCCCAAGCCGTGGCCGCGCGCCTGGGCGACCGCGTGGCCGCCATCACCACCCACAACGAACCCTGGGTGATGGCCACGCTGGGCCATGAGAGCGGCGTTTTTGCGCCGGGGCTGAAAGACCGTGCGATGGCCATGCAGGTGTCACACCACTTGCTGCTGAGCCATGGGCTGGCGTTGCAGGCGCTGCGCGCGCAGGCTTGCAAGGCGCGGCTGGGGATCGTGCTGAACCTGTCGCCCGTGGGGCCGGCCACAGACAGCCCGGCCGACCAGGCTGCGGCGCGGCTGGAAGACGGCCGCCTGGTGCGCTGGTACATGGACCCGCTGCTCAAGGGGACCTACCCGCAAGATGTACTGGACCATCTGGGTGCAGACGCGCCCCAGATGCAGGCCGACGACCTGCGCGACATCAACACGCCCATGGACTTTCTGGGCATCAACTACTACAGCCGCGCAGTGGTCAGCGCCCTTGGCAGTTGGGACAACAAGACCAGCGGCCTGGCCCTGACCGACATGGGCTGGGAGGTCTACCCCGACGGGCTGACCGAACTGCTGCTGCGCATGCGCAGCGACTGGTCGATGCCGCCGCTGTACATCATGGAAAACGGGGCGGCGTTTCGAGACAAGGTGCAGGACGGCAAGGTTCATGATGCGGCGCGCACCGACTACATCGCCCGCCACGTCAGCGCCGTGGCCCAGGCGCTGCAGCAGGGGGTCGGCGTGCAGGGCTACATGGTGTGGAGCCTGCTGGACAACTTTGAATGGGCCAGCGGTTACGAAAAGCGGTTCGGCATCGTGCACGTGGATTACGCCACCCAGCAGCGCACACTGAAGGACAGTGCGCTGTGGTATCGCGACTTCCTGGGCCGGCAGCGCGTCCGCCCGGCTGCCCAGGCCCCGCAGGCTGCCGAGGTCTGAAATGGGCCTGGTCAGCTTGCGTGGCATTCGGAAGAGTTACGGTCCGGTGGAGGTCATCCGGGGCATTGACCTGGAAGTCAATGACGGCGAATTTCTGGTTTTTGTCGGGCCCAGCGGCTGCGGCAAAAGTACCACCTTGCGCATGATTGCCGGCCTGGAGACCATCACGGCGGGTGAACTGCTGATCGACGGTCAGCGCGCCAACGACCTGCGTCCGGCTGATCGCGGCGCCGCCATGGTGTTCCAGAGTTATGCCTTGTACCCGCACATGACCGTGGCCGAGAACATGGGCTTTGCGCTGAAGATGGCGGGCGTGGGAAAGACCGAACGCGCGCAGCAGGTAGGCCGTGTGGCCGAGATCCTGCGCATCACCGAACTGCTGCAGCGCTTTCCCAAAGAACTGTCGGGCGGCCAGCGCCAGCGCGTGGCCATAGGCCGCGCCATCGTGCGCAAGCCCAAGGTTTTTCTGTTTGACGAACCGCTGTCCAACCTGGACGCTGCGCTGCGCGTGAACATGCGCATCGAGCTGTCGCGTCTGCACAAGGAACTGGGCACCACGATGATCTACGTCACCCATGACCAGGTCGAAGCCATGACCATGGGCGACCGCATCGCCGTCTTCAACCAGGGCCATGTAGAGCAGATCGGCGGGCCGATGACGCTGTACAACCGCCCGGCCAATGAATTTGTGGCGGGCTTCATCGGCGCGCCCAGGATCAACCTCATCGACAGACCCGGCGACAACGCGCCCGAGGGCTACCAGGCGCTGTGGCGTGTTTTGGCCGATGGCCGTAACGCCAAGGCCCAGCGTGTGGGCCTGCGCCCTGAACACCTGGCCGTGGTGACAGCCGGGCAAGGTGTACCGGCGCAGGTGGAACTGGCCGAACACCTGGGTGACTCTTCCATTCTTTACCTTCGTGTCCAGGGCATCGATGAACTGCTCAGCGCCAAGGTTGGCGCTGGCCAGCACGCTGTGGACGCTGGCCAGTCGGTAGGCCTGCGGCCCGACGCCGCCTGGGCCTTGGGATTTGACGGCGACAGCCTTCTGGTGGCTTGAAAGGCAACAACACAATGGCATCAACCCGAAAAAAACCGCAACGCGCAGGCTGGAAGCTGGCCTGGCACGATGAATTCGAAGGTTCAGAGATTGACCGCAGCAAGTGGGACTTCGACATCGGCAACGGCTTTTTCCACTACCCCAGCCACTCCTGGATTCCGGGCTGGGGCAATGAAGAGCTGCAGTACTACACCGATGCGCCGGCCAATGCTTCGGTCAAGGACAGCTGCCTGACCATCCGGGCGCAAAAGGAGTCCTTGCATGGCTGCGGCTACACATCAGCGCGTTTGAAGACCCGGCTGCGAAGCGGCCAGGCGCTGTTCACGACGTTGTATGGCCGCATCGAGATCCGCGCCAAGGTGCCGTGGGGCAAGGGTCTGTGGCCTGCGTTGTGGATGCTGCCGCAAGACGACGGCTACGGCGGCTGGCCAGCGTCGGGCGAGATCGACCTGATGGAAATCGTGGGCGACAAACCGCACGAAGTGCTGAGCAGCCTGCACTATGGGTCCGCCGGGTCTGAAGCGCGTGTGCTGCACACCCATGTGCACGCGCTGCCCGGCGGCAGCACGGTGGCCGACTGGCATGTGTACGCGGTGGAATGGGCACCGGGTGAAATTCGCTTTTATGTCGACGAAGACCTGGTCTGCACCCGCAACTTCTGGTGGAGCTGTAGCAAGATGGCCAAGGACCAAGGTGTGCCTGCCAAGCGCCTGGCGGACGTCAACGACTGGCCCGCACCTTTTGACAAGCCCTTTTACCTGCTGATGAACGTGGCTGTGGGCGGCAACTTCCCCGGTGTGCCCAACGCGCAAACCGTTTTTCCGGCCGAATTGGTCGTGGATTACGTGCGCGTGTACGACAAGGTGGGTGGCTACGGCGCCACCAAGCCGCGCGCCAAAGGTGTTTTTCCCTGGCAACAGAAACCGAGCAAAAAGACCACTTGAGATACCGCAGGGCCGCGGTTCGACGCGGGTGATGACCCGTTCACCAACGCATCGTCCGATGCCCCATCCAGTGACGCGCTGCCCGCGGCAGCAGCGGCTGCTGCAATCGCCACACCACCTACGGAGCCTTTCATGTCCACACCCAATTCGCCGTCGAAAACAGACCCCATGGCGCCAGCCGATCCGGCCGATACCGTGCCGCGTTCGCCGTCTGCGCCGCAGATGCCGGCCTTTGCGCCCGGCATGCCCGGTGCCACTTTTGCGGCGGGTGCTGGCGGCGGCGTGGCCGCTGCGCCACCGCCGGCTTTGTCGCCATCCGAACAGGCGGCGTTGTCGGCGCGCTTTCGCGCGCTGCTCGACACAGGCGTGCACGGCCTGTGTTTCAGCCCTTACCTGGAAGGGCAGGCGCCGGGGTCGCAGATCGACGAGACGCAGATTCGCGAGCGCCTGCAGGTGATTCGCCGGCACACCGGCTGGGTACGCACGTTTTCATGCACCGATGGCCACGAGCACACGCCCCGTGTTGCGCATGAACTGGGTCTGAAAACGCTGGTGGGTGCGTGGCTGGGCACCGACGCCGACATCAACGAGCGCGAGATACAGGGGGTGATCGAGGTCGCCCGCGCCGGCCATGCCGACATCGTGGCCGTGGGCAACGAAGTGCTGCTGCGCGAGGACCTGTCCGAAGACGAATTGCTGGCCTGCCTGCAGCGCGTGAAAGACGCGTTGCCTGGTGTGCGTGTGGGTTATGTCGACGCGTATTACCTGTTTGAAAAACACCCGCGCGTCACCGCTGCCTGCGACGTGCTGCTGACCAACTGCTACCCGTTCTGGGAAGGTTGTCCGCGTGAGCAGGCCGTGCCCTACATGCAGAGCATGCTGCAGCGCACGCGCGCGGTGGCGCAAGGCAAACCGGTCATCATCAGTGAAACCGGCTGGCCCGACCGCGGCACGGCGTTCCACGGCGCGGTGCCGTCGGTGCAAGGCGCCATGCAGTATTTCGTCGACACCTACCAATGGGCGCAAGCCGAAGGTGTGGACATTTTCTGGTTTGCCGCTTTTGACGAAGCCTGGAAGGTTGGCGCCGAAGGCGACGTCGGCGCCTTCTGGGGCTTGTGGGACAAAGACGGCAAGCCCAAATTTTCGTGAAACCGATGACGACAAAACAACTGCAACTGCCCACCGGCCCCGCAATCTGCTATTCCGGCTACCGCGACGGCCAGAGCCCTGACAGCCGCGTCTACCCGTCGCTGGACCAGATCCGTGAAGACCTGAAACTGCTGCAGCCGCATTGGTCATTGCTGCGCCTGTACGACTGCAGCCCGCATGCCGAACGGGTGTTGCAGGTGATTGAAGAAGACGGCATGGACTTCCGGGTGCTGCTGGGGGCCTACCTGGCTGCAGAAGTCAGCAACCCGGATTGCCCCTGGGGCGGCACCCATGCCGACGAGGTGCTGGCTGCCAACAGAATTGAGAACCAGGCCGAACTGCAACGCCTGGTGGACCTGGCCCGGCGTCATGCCAACACCGTGTTTGCCGCGGCCGTGGGCAACGAATGCACGGTGGACTGGACCGACCACCTGGTGCCCGTGCACCGCATGGTGGAGCTGGTGCGCTGGGTGGGTGAACGCGTGCCGCAGCCCGTGACCTTCTGCGAAAACTACGTGCCCTGGCAAGACAAGCTGCAGCCGCTGGTTGACGAGGTGGACTTCATTTCATTGCACACCTACCCGGTGTGGGAATACAAGTCCATCGACGAAGCCATCGCTTTCACGCACGACAACATTCAAAGTGTGGCAAGCCGCTACCCCGGCAAGCCGGTGGTGGTGACCGAAGCCGGCTGGACCACGGCCTCGAACGGTCGCGGCATGCTGCCCGAGCTCGCCACGCCAGAACTGCAGGCGCGCTACGACCAGGCTCTGCTGGCCTACAGCCGTGAACAGGACCTGCTGGTGTTTGTATTCGAAGCCTTTGACGAACCCTGGAAAGGCTCATCCGATCCACTGGAGCCCGAAAAACACTGGGGCCTGTTCACGGTGGACCGGCAGCCCAAGCTGGCCATGCGGCATCGGCTGGATGCGGTGGTGGATGCGGCCTGAGCCTGGCCACCAGCAAGAGGGCCCGATGGACCCCGATGCCCCGGATGACCTCAATAAGCCGCTGCAGCGTTCAGCATCAATTCGATCAGTTGCTTGTCATGCACGTCAATCGTCGCTTGTTCCTGCAGATCGTACTTTGACAAGTTGGGGATGTAGAACTGCCAGGCATCAGGCACACCACCCAGCATGTCCGGCATGTCGGGGCAGATCTTTCGGAGTTCGGCCAAGGCGTTGTTGGCGCGGTTCAGGGCCATCGTCAGTTGTGCTGTTGACTTCTGGTGTTCCGGCTTTGCAGTGGCGTTTTCGTCCCGCAGCACTTTATAGGTGAGTTTGGTGTTCACGGGCTCGAACTGGCCCCAGAACGCGCGGCACGGTTCCGTCAGTACCACTTCCTGGTAGTGGGACAGCCCATTCCAATCAATACGGACCGCGTTGGCAATGCGTACCTCGTCCTGGAAGCGCCGGCCCTTGGCCTTGGCCTGCTTGAACCGATGGCGGGCGCCGAGCTGGTCTTCGCCAAAGGGGTTGATGTTGGCCCACCAAGGGGTGATGAACTTGCGCTTGCCCGGCGTCGTCAGCTCGTCTTGGGTCTGTGGTCCGATGTCCCCGACGGTGCTTTCAGAGCCCATGTAGCTTGAAAGCTTCCAGAGCGGAAAGTTCGCCGGAATCGTCACCAGCTTGGCTTTGCCGTTCAGGAAAAAGGGTTGGTACCTTGCCGGCAGATCGGCTTCAGTGATGTTGGCATTGAGCATGGCAGTTCACTTCTGAAGTTGAATGCGGGCGGGCCTGGCATGGCCGGCCATTTCGAGCAAGGCGCTGGAACCAGCGGCGTACTTTATGCGGGAAAAGCGGTCCGCCAAACCTTGTTTGCTGATGGATGATCGGCGGGTTGAAAAGGCAAGCGCACCACGACCGCACAGACCTGAATAGGCGCGCGGGTACCATGCCTCGACATACACATCAACCGGAGTTGCAGATGTCCATCGTCAAACTTTTT
>JAHECB010000083.1 GCA_024641925.1 Betaproteobacteria bacterium | reverse complement strand
TGCGCTTGAAGAAGTGGTTCAGCGTCACGTCGCCCATGGGCACGCTGCCGCGGAAGATCGACGGGAAGACGTATTCGCCGTGACCCGTCAGCTCGTGCACCTGGGCGCAGGATCTCGACGGCCTGGCGCGACAGGAACACGCGGTGCGGCTTGCCCATCTTCATGCGCTCCGCCGGGAGGTCCCACCGCGCGGCATCGAGGTCGAACTCAGGCCACTTCGATCGCAGCACTTCGCTCTTGCGGGTCATCGTCAGCATCAGCAGCTTGGTCGCCGCGATGGTCGTCACGTGCGCGCCCTGCTCGTCCAGCTTGCGCCAGAACGCCCCCAGCTCTTTCTCACTCAGGTGCCTGTGATGCTGGACCGGGGCGCGGGCGATCGCACCGCGCAGCGGCTGCGCCGGGTTCGTCGTCACCAGCAGGTTGCGGATCGCATGGTTGTAGAACTGCTGCACGATGACGCGGACGCGCTCGGCGGTCGCTGGTGTGTCGACGCGCGCCTTGATGATCGCCAGCACATCGCCTGGTTGCACGTCAGCAAGCTGAAGGTCGCCGATCGCCGGGTCGATGTAGGCATCGAGCCAGCGCACGATCTGCGCGACGTAGGCGGACGATCGATAGAACAGCGTCTCGTCGATCCAGCGGCGCGCGAAGACGCAGACCGTCAGGTCGCGTGACTCGGCCACCTTGCGGGCGGCCACCATCGCCTGCTTGGACTTGGCCGGGCTCTCGCCTCGCTCGACGAGGGCTCGCAACTCCTCGTGCCGGTCGCGTGCCTGCTTGATGGTGTAGGCCGGGTAGGCGCCGATCGCGACCTTCTCGCGCTTGCCGTTCAAGTGGTGCTTGAAGCGCCAGGTCTTGGTTCAGGATGGAAGGACTTCGAGCAGAAGGCCGCCGCCATCGGTCAGCGCATACGCCTTGTCGCGCGGTTTCGTGCTGTCGATGGTGACTGGTTTGAGCAGGTAGTTGGTGTGCCTCATTTTTTGTCACCTGACCGAAGCCATGGCCCCATGGTGGCCCCATGGTGGCCCCACTTTTGGCCCTGTTTCGGTCGACAGTCAAGGCACCTGCCGGGAAGTTCCGAGACCACAGAAAGGAAAAACCCCAGTCGATCAACGACCTGGGGTTCTTCTCGGGACGGCCTGGGAAGGCCTGGACAGGGTTACATGTGGTCGATCATCACCTGACCAAAGCCGCTGCAGGACACCTGCGTGGCACCTTCCATCAGGCGCGCAAAGTCGTAGGTGACCTTCTTGCTGGCGATGGATTTTTCCATCGACGAGATGATCAGGTCAGCCGCTTCTTTCCAGCCCATGTGGCGCAGCATCATCTCGGCGCTCAGGATTTCCGAACCCGGGTTCACGTAGTCCTTGCCCGCGTACTTGGGCGCGGTGCCGTGCGTAGCTTCGAACATGGCGATGCTGTCGCTCAGGTTCGCACCCGGGGCGATGCCGATGCCACCCACTTGCGCTGCCAGCGCGTCAGAAACGTAGTCGCCGTTCAGGTTCAGCGTGGCGATGACCGAGTATTCCGCCGGGCGAAGCAGGATCTGCTGCAGGAAGGCGTCGGCAATGCTGTCCTTGACGATGATGTCCTTGCCGGTTTTCGGGTTCTTGAACTTGCACCACGGGCCGCCGTCGATCAGCTGCGCGCCAAATTCCTTCTGCGCCAGGCCATAGGCCCAGTCGCGGAAGCCGCCTTCGGTGAACTTCATGATGTTGCCCTTGTGCACGATGGTCACGCTGGGCTTGTCATTGTCGATGGCGTACTGGATGGCCTTGCGCACCAGGCGCTCGGTGCCCTCGCGGCTGACCGGCTTGATGCCGATACCCGAGGTGTCGGGGAAGCGGATCTTCTTGACGCCCATCTCGTCCTGCAGGAACTTGATGAGTTTCTTGGCCTTGTCGCTCTCGGCCTCGAATTCGATGCCGGCGTAAATGTCTTCGCTGTTTTCACGGAAGATGACCATGTGGGTCTTCTCGGGCTCCTTCACCGGGCTGGGTACACCCTTGAAGTACTGAATCGGCCGCAGACACACATACAGGTCCAGTTCCTGGCGCAGCGCCACGTTCAGGCTGCGGATGCCACCGCCCACGGGCGTGGTCAGCGGGCCCTTGATGGACACCACGTAGTCGCGCACGGCGTGCAGCGTTTCTTCGGGCAGCCACACATCGGGGCCGTAGATGGTGGTGCTCTTTTCGCCGGCAAAAACTTCCATCCAGTGGATCTTGCGCTTGCCACCGTAGGCCTTGGCCACCGCTGCGTCCACCACTTTCAACATCACCGGGGTAATGTCCATGCCGGTGCCGTCCCCTTCGATGAAAGGAATGATGGGCTGGTCGGGCACGGTCAACGAAAAGTCGGCGTTGACGGTGATCTTCTGCCCTTGAGCGGGCACCTTGATGTGTTTGTACATGGGGGTTCTCCTGGCGCTGCCGGGGGCGCGCCGCGTTCGGATGTGGCAATCGCTTGGGATTCTATTTCACAGGGCGGGCCTGCCACGGGGCTTACGCTCGGCAAACTCGACGTGGTCCATGCCTCAGGTCAACCCACACCAGGCGGCCACCTCGGGCCCCAGGCCATGCAGCAAGGCCCAGCCCGACGCGCCCAGCAGCACAGCGCCACCCAGGCGTGTCAACAAGCGTTGCCGCGACGCCGCTGCCGGCCCGGACATGAACCGGCGCCACAGCCAGGGCGCCAGCACCAGCCCAGGCGCAGACGCCCAGGCAAAAGCGCCCATCGCCACGGCACCGGCACCTGGCGTGCCGGTCAGCGCCGCCACCATCAGGGCCGACTGCAGCATGCCGCAGGGCCAGGCCACCCACAGCGCCCCCGCCGCGGTGGCACGCCAAACACCGCCCGTGGCTTGCGCCACCGGCGGGAACTGGGGCTGCAGGCTGCCGGCACGGGCCAGCGCGGCAGCCGGCACCAGGCGGGCCGTGGCGGTCGCCTGCCCAGGCGACCTCAGGCCGGTGCTCAGCCACAGTGGCTGCCGCCCTTGCCACAGCAGCCACAAGCCCCACACCAGCGCGGCTACGTGCAAGGCCGTCCACACTGGTCGGACGGCAGGTGCGGCCTGGCTGAGCGCAGCCACGGCACCCATGCTGTAGGCCACGGCGCCACCTGCCGCGGCATAACTGACCGTGCGCGCCGCATGAAATGCCCAGGACGTGCGCGCCCCGCCAGCAGCACTGGCGGCAGCACAAGGCGCCCCGCACATGACGGTGCAATGCGGGGCCGCAGCCAGGCCCATCATGGCGGCGCTGGTGATCAGGGCAGCGTCAACGCTCAAGGTGCGGGATGCTCTGGTTCAGGGTTCAAGACGTCGGCTGCAGAAGGCTCAAAGCACGCGAGAAAACTGCTCGCGCACCTGGTCGGCCGACAGGTACTGGTCAAACACCATGGCCACCGACCGCACAAAGTACCAGCCCTTGGCCGTGAGCTGGATGTGATCGTCGCCCAACGCCACCAAGCCCATGGCCTGCAAAGGCTTCAGACGTTCAAATTCCGTCGCAAAATGGCTGCGCATCGACACCAGATGGGCGGCGTCGATGGCCTCGAAGTCCACTCGGCCCTGGCACATCAGCGACATGATGACAGCACGACGCAGCACGTCTTCACGTGTCAGGCGCAGGCCCCGAACAACGGGCAATGCACCGGCGGACAACGCGTCCTGGTATTCCTGCAGCGTCTTGGCGTTCTGGTTGTACGTGGCACCCACGCGGCCGATGGCCGACACGCCCAGGCCCAGGATGTCGTGGTCAGGCTGTGTGCTGTAGCCCTGGAAGTTGCGGTGCAGGCGGCCCTGCCGACGCGCCACGGCCAACGAATCGTCGGGCAGCGCAAAGTGGTCCATGCCGATGTAGACGTAACCCAGCGCCGTAAAGCCATCCACTGCCTGTTTCAGCATCTGAACGCGGGTCGGCGCGTCGGGCAACTCGGCCGCATGGATGCGGCGTTGCGGCTTGAAGCGCTGCGGCAGGTGCGCGTAGCCATACAGTGCGATACGCGATGGGCGCAACTCGCCAACCTGTTTCACGGTGTGCGAAAACGTCTCAGGCGTCTGCTGGGGCAGACCGTAGATCAGGTCGACATTGATCGACTGAAACCCCAGGTCGCGGGCACTGCCTACCAGGTCGCAGACCATGGGCCAGGGCTGCACGCGGTGCACGGCCTGTTGCACCTGGGGGTCGATGTCCTGCACGCCGAAGCTGAGGCGGTTGAAGCCCATGGCCCGCCATGCGGCCAGACGCTGGGCATTGGCCGTGCGCGGATCCACCTCGATGGAGATCTCGGCCTGTGGCTGGAAGTCAAAGGCGTCACGCAGCCGCGCCATCAAGGCCGCCAGTTCGTCGTCGTCCAGGAAGGTAGGCGAGCCGCCACCCAGGTGCAGTTGCGCCAGCGCCTGCCGGCTGCCCAGGGCCTTGACCTGGAGGTCCATCTCCTGCCCCAACAACTGCAGGTATTCCGCGCCCCGCTTGTGCTGTTTGGTAACGATCTTGTTGCAGGCGCAGTAGTAACAGACCGATTCACAGAACGGTATGTGCACGTACACAGACAAAGGCCCTGCCCCGCCCATTGCTCGCCGCTGCTGCAGCGCCTGCTGGTACTGCCCGGGTCCGAAGGCTTCGACAAAACGGTCAGCCGTGGGGTAAGAGGTGTAGCGCGGACCCGGTGTGTCCAGGCGGCGCCATTCTTCAACGGTCAGGTCAACGCCGGGCGCCCTGGTGGTTTCTGGAGTCATGATGGGACTTTGCCAAAACCAGGTTGGCCGATCTTGATCTGGCGCAAAACACGCCCAGGTGGTGAAAAACTGTGTGGTCAGCGTGGTGTCGGCTGCCCGAAAGGCTTGGGTGCTACGCTCGCGGAATTGGCACGTAGCTTGCCTGCATGCCCACCAACCAGAGCAAAACATGACCCACGCCATGCCAGCGGTGATTCCGATCGAGCCATTCAAGGTGGCCTGCTCCAACTGCAATCTGCGCGAACTCTGCTTGCCTGTGGGTATGTCCAACGAGCAGATGGAACGACTGGACGGGCTGGTCAACACCCGTCACAACGTTGCCAAGGGAGAGTCACTGTTTCATGCCGGCGACCATTTCACGTCCCTGTATGCCGTGCGCACCGGTTTTTTCAAGACCTGCGTATCGTCCGAAGACGGCCGCGATCAGGTCACGGGTTTTCAGATGGCCGGCGAACTGCTGGGCCTGGACGGCATCGGTACCGAGCGTCATACCTGTGACGCCGTGGCACTGGAAGATGCCCAGGTGTGTGTGATTCCCTTCCAACAGCTGGAAGAGCTGTCGCGTGAACTGACCGATCTGCAGCGCCATTTCCACCGCATCATGAGCCGAGAAATCGTGCGTGAACACGGTGTGATGCTGCTGCTGGGCAGCATGCGCGCCGAAGAGCGGGTGGCAGCGTTCTTGCTGAACTTGACGCAGCGGCTGAAGTCTCGCGGGTTTTCATCGCATTCGGTGCTGCTGCGCATGACCCGCGAAGAAATCGGCAGCTACCTGGGTCTGAAACTCGAAACCGTGAGCCGCGCTTTTTCCAAGCTGCAGGAAGACGGCGTGCTACAAGTCAGGCAGCGCCAGATCGACGTGCTGGACCCCGAAGCCTTGCAAAAGCTGGTCAACGGCGCAGGCTGCTGACCCGCAAGGCCGAATCCAGGCTTCAAAGCGTCGGCCCGCGCCTGTCCGGCTGTGCCTGGCTGATCTGCTCGGTATCGCCGTCCAGCAGCAGGCTCAAGGCGGCGCCGGCGGCGGCCACAACCCAGAACACCAGAAACGCGGCCGAATAGATGGCTGTGGGTGAAGCCTGCACCGGCACACCCGACAGACCGTGCAGCGCCGCAGGGTCGACAAAGGCAAACACCGCCAGCTCCAGCGCGGCGGCCACCAGAAAGCCTGCCCACATCGCGGCAGCGGCGCGCCGCCATGGCCTTCTCAGTTCAGGCTCCATGCTGCGATGTCCTCAGGCGTTCAAGTCGTCAGGGCCGCGGCGTGGCCGCGTGGTTGCGCGCCTGGATGGCGGGCAATTGCGCGGCCGTGGCGGCAACTGGCGGCTGCAGCACCGGGTCTGGATAGCGGATGGCCAAGAACAGCGTCACAAAACTGGCCACCACCACGATGGCCGGGCCGCTCAGCACCATCCAGACGATGGGCAGTCGCCACCACTCGGGGCTGGTGGCCTGTGGCGTTGCAGCGGGTGTGGATTCCATGGACGTTTCCTTCGCGACAGTGCAGCTTAGCGCGGCACGATAAAGGTTGATTTTTCACGCACCGTGGCTGCAATGCCGTCGGCATCACCAGCGGCCGCACCGCTGCTGGCCATCTGCACGATGAACTGAACGGCATGGCTTCCCGGCCCCGCAGCCGCCGCCACTTGGGGTGGCACACGCACCGCCACGGGCAGCCACCGCGCGCCGGCGGATTCCACCTCAACCGAAGCGGGCACCTCGAGCACGATGTCGCTCAGACCGGTAGCCTGCACACGGAAACGCTGGGACTTCTCGGTGGCATTCATGATCTGCAGACGGTAGACGTTTTCAACCCAGCCGTCGTCCACGATGCGTCCCAAGGAGCCACGGTCACGGACGATGTCCACCTTGAACGGGTCGCGCAACGCCAGGCTGGTCAGCAGCCCGACACAGATCAGCACCAGCACGCCCGTGTACACCAGCACACGCGGCCTGAAGATGCGGCGAACAAGGGCAGCCCAGCCCAGATGCTGGGCCAAGCCGTTCTGGGTGTCGTAGCGGATCAGCCCTTGCGGGTATTTCATCTTGTCCATGACGCCGTTGCACACGTCGATGCACGCAGCGCACCCGATGCATTCGTACTGCAGGCCCTTGCGGATGTCGATGCCCGTGGGGCAGACCTGTACACACAGGCCGCAGTCAATGCAACTGCCCAGCCCGGCCGATTTCAGGTCGGCCTTGCGCCCGCGTGTGCCGCGGGGCTCGCCACGCTCGGCGTCGTAGCTGATGATCAGCGTGTCCTTGTCGAACATCGCGCTCTGGAAACGTGCATAGGGGCACATGTACTTGCACACCTGCTCGCGCATCCAGCCGGCGTTGCCGTAGGTGGCAAAACCGTAGAACAGCACCCAGAACCATTCCCAGGGCCCCAGGCCCAGTTGAGCAGCCGATGCCCCCAACTCGCGAATGGGCGTGAAATAGCCCACGAAGGTGAAGCCGGTCCACAGGCCGATGGCCAGCCAGGCCAGCTGTTTGCCCCCCTTGCGGAGCAGCTTTTCCACGCTCCAGGGTGCAGCGTCCAGCTTCATGCGACGCATGCGGTCGCCTTCAAACTGACGTTCGACCCACATGAAGATTTCCGTGTACACGGTCTGTGGGCAGGCGTAGCCGCACCACAGCCGGCCCGCCACCGCCGTGAACAAAAACAGCGCATAGGCGCTGACGATCAGCAGACCGGTCAGGTAGATGAAGTCCTGCGGGTACAGCACCAGGCCAAAGATGTAGAAGCGCCGCGCGCCCAGGTCAAACAGAACCGCTTGGCGTTCGTTCCAGGCCAGCCAGGGCAGGCCATAAAACACCAGCTGCGTGATCCACACCAAGGCCCAGCGCCAGGCGGCAAACCAGCCCGTGACAGCGCGCGCATAAATGGGTTCCTGCTTGCGGTACATCGAGACGACGGCCAGACGCGCGTCGTCATCGGATGTCGGGCTGGCGACCGCGGGGGCGCTGGTCGCAGAGGGGTCAGTCATGGGCAGGCGCGAGACTTGGGCCGAATGGCCGGGAATCGGCGGAATGCATTCAACGTTCGGCCATCGCCGTGCCCTTCGACAGGCTCAGCACATAAGCCGCCAGCACATGCACCTGTTCAGGCGTCAGCAGGCGGCCCTGTGCCGGCATCACGTTGGTCTTGCCCTCGGTGACGATGTTGACGATGGCCTGTTCACCCCAGCCATGCAGCCAGACCTTGTCGGTCAGGTTGGGCGCGCCCAGGGCCTGGTTGCCCTTGCCGTCGGCACCATGGCAGGCCGCACAGGTCGCAAACTTGGGTCTGCCCAGTTGCGCCGCCACGTCGCGGTGCGCGCTGCCCGACAGTGACAGCACATAGTTGGCCACGTTGCGCACGTCATCGGCACTGCCCACTGCCGCGGCCATCGGCGGCATCATGCCGGAGCGGCCTTCAACGATGGTCTTCTTGATGTCTTCCAGCCCGTGGGCGCCCAGCCAGTCGTTGTCGGTCAGGTTGGGGAAGCCTTTGCTGCCGCGGCCGTCCGAGCCATGGCATTGCGCGCAGGTGTTCAGGAACAGACGCTGCCCGATGCCCATGGCCTGGCTGTCAGCAGCCAGTGCGGCGGCGTCCATGGTGGTGTAGCGCGCATAAACCGGCGCCATGGCGGCACGGGCCTTGTCCTGCTCGGCCTTGTACTGGCCCACGCTGGTCCAGTTCAAGGTGCCGGGGTTGGTGCCCAGGCCGGGATAAAACGCCAGGTACACCGCCGCAAACACCACGGTGATGACAAACAGCCACATCCACCAGCGTGGCAACGGGTTGTTCAGCTCTTGCAGGTCTTCGTCCCAGACGTGGCCAGTGGTGTTGTCATTGGCCATCACGCGGCGCCGGCTGGCCACAATGAGCACGCCCAGGCAGGCCAGCAGGCTGACCACGGTGGCCAGCGCAATAAACAAGGCCCAGCCGCTGTGTGTGAAGTCGCTCACTGCATTTCCCCTTCGCTCGAATCGCGCTCGCCCTCAAAAGGCAGGCGCGCGGCATGTTCATGTTCACTCTGGCGGCGCCGGCTCCAGGTGTGCGCCATCAGCGCCAGAAAGAGCACAAAGCCAGCCACCATCACGGCGATTCGAATGTCGTTCACGTCCATGTTCATGGCCTCACTTGTTGGCGGTGCCCAGCACCTGCAGATAAGCCACCAGCGCATCCAGCTCGTTGCGGCCTGCCACGTCTTCAGCAGCCTTGGCAATTTCTTCATCGGTGTACGGCACGCCGACGATGCGCAGGGCCTTCAGACGGGGCGCCATCGACGCCGGGTCAATGGCTGCCGCCTCCAGCCAGGGGTAAGCCGGCATGTTGGACTCGGGCACCAGGTCCCGCGGGTTGTGCAGGTGCGCGCGATGCCATTCGTCGCTGTACTTGCCGCCCACGCGGTGCAGGTCGGGGCCGGTGCGTTTGCTGCCCCACTGGAAGGGGTGGTCGTAGACAAATTCGCCGGCCGTGGACAAGGCGCCATAGCGCAAGGCTTCTGCCCGGAACGGACGCACCATCTGCGAATGGCAGTTGTAGCAACCCTCGCGGATGTACACGTCGCGCCCGGCCAGCTGCAGCGCGGTGTAGGGCTTCAGGCCCGGCGCCGGCTCGGTGGTGGAACGTTGGAAAAACAGCGGCACGATCTCGACGATGCCGCCGATGGCCACCGCCACCAGGATCAGCACGATCATCAGGAAGTTGCTGGTCTCGATCCGCTCGTGACCACGCGGTTCATTGTGTTGTGACATGGTGTTGTTCTCCGGCGGCAGTTCAGGCGTGGGCCAGCTTGACGGCAGGCACGGGCGATGGCGTGGCCTTGCCCACCTTGACCGTCATCACGACGTTCCAGGCCATGATCAGCATGCCGCCCAGGTACAACAGGCCCCCCAGCAAGCGCACCACGTAGTACGGATAAGTCGCCTTGACGCTTTCCACAAAGGTGTAGACCAGGGTGCCGTCGGGGTTGACCGCACGCCACATCAGGCCCTGCATGACCCCGGCAATCCACATCGCGGCGATGTACAGCACGATGCCGATGGTGGCCACCCAGAAGTGCAGTTCAATGGCGCGCACGCTGAACATGGTGGTGCGTCCGAACAGGCGCGGAATCAGGTGGTACAGCGAGCCCATGCTGATCAGGCCCACCCAACCCAGGGCACCGCTGTGCACGTGGCCCACGGTCCAGTCGGTGTAGTGGCTGAGGGCGTTGACGGTCTTGATGGACATCATCGGGCCCTCGAAGGTGCTCATGCCGTAGAACGACAGGCTCACGATCAGGAACTTCAGGATGGGGTCGTCCCGCAGCTTGTGCCAGGCACCGCTGAGCGTCATGATGCCGTTGATCATGCCGCCCCAGCTGGGCGCCAGCAGCACCAGCGAAAACACCATGCCCACGCTCTGCGCCCAGTCGGGCAAGGCCGTGTAGTGCAGGTGGTGCGGGCCGGCCCACATGTAGGTGAAGATCAGCGCCCAGAAGTGCACGATGCTCAAGCGGTAGCTGTACACCGGCCGCTCAGCCTGCTTGGGGATGTAGTAATACATCATGCCCAGGAAGCCGGCAGTCAGGAAAAAGCCCACCGCGTTGTGGCCGTACCACCACTGCACCATCGCGTCCTGGACACCGGCGTAGGCCGAATAACTCTTGGTCAGGCTGACCGGAATGGCCGCGCTGTTGACGATGTGCAGCAGCGCCACAGCGATGATGAAGGCGCCAAAAAACCAGTTGGCCACGTAGATGTGACGCACCTTGCGGATGCCGATGGTGCCAAAAAACACGATGGCGTAAGCCACCCACACGACGGCAATCAGCAGGTCGATGGGCCATTCAAGCTCGGCATATTCCTTGCCCTGGGTCATGCCCAGCGGCAAGGTGATGGCGGCGGCCAGAATGACCACTTGCCAGCCCACAAACACAAACATCGCCAAGGACGGCGCAAACAGCCTCGTCTGGCAGGTGCGCTGTACCACGTGGAAAGAAGTCGCCATCAGCGCGCAGCCGCCAAAGGCGAAGATCACCGCGTTGGTGTGCAAAGGCCGCAGCCGGCCGTAGCTGAGCCAGGGGATGCCGAAATTCAACTCAGGCCAGGCGAGTTGTGACGCGATGATCACCCCCACCAACATGCCCACAACGCCCCATAAGACAGCGGCCAGCGCAAAGGCGCGCACCGCGTGGTCGCTGTAGTCGGTGGCCGCTGCGCCCTTGCGGGCCAAGGGTACGTTTAGGGCGGCATCAGCCATGGTTCAACTCCTGTGCACTTTGCATGCGGCTATTTTTCGAGGTGGGCTGCAGACCGGCCTTGATCGGTATCAAACGCCAGCGGTTCTTCGCTCAAAATTTGTTCGCCCACCACTTCCAGGTCGTCGAACTGGCCTTTGTGCAGGGCCCATCCAAAAAGTGCAATCAAGGCCAGCACCAGCAAGGCGGACAGCGGGATCAAAAGGTACAGGCTTTCCATGTTTGTCCTGGTCTTGAAGCTCAGGTCGTAGCTATCGCATAACTGCCGCGTGTTGTTTTCATGTGGCCGCCCGCTGGGCGTTCAGCACCACCACCAGCGAACTGCAGGCCATGCCCAGGCCAGCCGCCCAGGGGGGCAACATCCCCAGCAGCGCCAACGGGATGCACACCGCGTTGTAGGCCGCTGCCCAGGTCAGGTTCTGACGCACGATGGTCATGGCCTTTTGCGCTGTGGCGCGGGCTCGCACCAGATCGCGCAGGTCATTGGAGGTGATCACGGCGTCGGCCCGCGAGCGCGCCACCAAGGCGCCCTGCCCCATGGCCATCGACACGTCGGCCTGCGCCAGCACCGGGCCGTCGTTGATGCCGTCACCGACCATCAGTGTCGTGTGCCCCAGCGCCTGGGCCTGCGCCAGTGCCGCGCGCTTCTCGCCTGGCGTCGCATGGGCCAGCACGGTCATCGGTGTTGCCGGGGTGGGGCGCTGAGCTGAAGGCTGCACCAGGCGATGTGCCAGCGCCTGGGCACGCTCGGGGCTGTCGCCGCTGAGCAGTGTGACGGTCGCGCCGGACTGCTGCAGTGCCCGCACCGCCTGCGCCGTGCCGGGCCGCAAGGCTTCGTCGAATTCGAAGTGGGCCAGGACCTCGCCATCGCAAGCCAGGGCTGCGCGCTGCGATGTCTCGACGTCGTGGGTCTGGGTCTGGGTCTGGGCCCGCGACTGCGCCCAGGCCGGCACGCCCAGGCGCCAGTGCTGGCCGGCGTTATCGCGCGCCGACAGGCCCAGCCCGGCGTGCTCCTGCACGTCATGCCAATGGAATTCGGGGCCCACCGGTGCGGCGTCCCCGGCTGCCTGTTGCAGCGCCCGCGACAACGGATGTGATGACCATCCGGCCAAGCTGCCTGCTGTCTGCAAGGCCAACGCAGCGTCCATGCGTTGCGCTTGAGCGGGCAGCACCTCGCGCAGCGCGACCTGCGCATCGGTCAACGTGCCCGTCTTGTCCAGAAAAACCTGCTGCGCAGCTGCGAGGGGCTCCAGCGCATCCAGCCGCTGCAGCAGCACACCACGGCGCGCCAGGCCGCGCGCGGCCGCCACCAGGGTTGCAGGCCCGGCCAGCGACAGTGCGCAAGGGCAGGTCACGATCAGCACGGACACCGCAACCCAGACGGCCTTGGCGGGGTCGACCAGCACGCCCCAGGCCACTGCCGCTCCCGCTGCCAAGGCCATGACAGCCCATAAAAAGGGGCCCGCCCAACGGTCGGCCAGACGCGCTTGGGCAGGCCGCTGCGCAGCAGCGCTGTGCATCATCGACACAATGGTCTGCAGCCGGGTGTCGGCGCCCACGCGTTGCACCCGCATCAACACTGGCGCGCCCAGGTTCAGGCTGCCAGCGATGACCCCGTCGCCCGTACGTTTGGGCACCGGCACCGATTCGCCCGTCAGCAGCGACTCATCAGCGCTGGTATGGCCCTGCTCCAGTTGCCCGTCTGCCGGAAAGCCCTGCCCCGTGGGCACACGCACCAGGTCGCCTGGCGCCAGCCGGTGCACACTGACCGTCTGCTGGCTGCCGTCCGCGCCCAGGCGCAAGGCCGTCTCCGGCAAGATGCCCACCTGGTCTTCCAGCGCCTGTTCGGCACGTTGTCGGGCGGCCAGCTCCAGGTAGCGTCCGGCCAGCAAAAAGCTGACAAACATGGTCAGCGAATCAAAGTACACCTCATGGCCCAGCAGCCCCTGCGGACTGAAGGTGGCCGCCGTGCTGGCCAAGAAGGTGATGGTGATGCCCAGGGCCACGGGCACGTCCATGCCGATGCGCCGGGCGCGAATCGATCGCCAGGCACTGCTGAAAAATTCAGTGGCCGAAAAGGCCAGCACCGGCAGCGTCAGCGTCCAGCTGGCCCAGTTCAGCAACTGGCGAAGGCCGGCGTCCAGTTCGCCCACGTCGGCCACATAACTGGGCGTGGCCAGCATCATCACCTGCATGGCGCAGAAAGTGGCCACAAACAGCCGCCACAGCGCCTGCCGGCGCAAGTGCTTGCGCAATGCCCGGGCGGGCGCTGCAGCGTCGGGTACCGCGCTGTAGCCGGCGGCCTGCACGGCCTCGATCAACGCCGAGGGTCGGGTACGTTGCGGGTCCCAGGACACCGTGGCCCGCTGCGCGGCGGCGCTGACCTGGGCCTGGTGCACACCCGGCACGGTCATCAAGGCTGCTTCGATGATGCCGCTGCAGGCGGCACAGTGCAGCCCGCCCAGCTGGAAAGCCGATTCAGCCAGGCGCGAACCGTCCGAGCCGCTGACCCAACGGGCCTGTGGCTGCCATTGAAGCGGATCGTCCAGGATGTCGGGGCTGTCGGCAGCGACAGGGGGACGGGTCAGCGCCAGGGTCGGCATGGGCAATGCAATCTGTGCAACAGGTTGGAAAGAAGGTCTGGAACCTGAGGCGCCGTTGTCAGCCAAGCACAGCAGCACGCGTTGTAGAGGGGTGAACCACGCCTTCGGGTCGCAGTGGCGAACAAGCAGAAGCAGGCACGCAGCAACTGACACGGCCGCCACAACAGCCCACACCGATAATCTAGGATCGACACCATCAATCGCCCATGATCTGCATCAAACAGACCCGTCTTACCGCTGCGCTCGCCAGCTTTGCCCCAGGCAGCCTGTTGTTGATACTCACTTTGGCCTTCTGCGCTGGCGCCCAGGCCCAGACCGGACCGCAGGCGCGGCTGCAGGTGGTGCCGATCACCGCGGGCATGCACGTCATTCAGGCGGAACTGGCCATTTCACCGCTTGAACAGCAAACCGGCATGATGTTCCGCACCGCCATGGGCGCCAACGAAGGCATGCTGTTTGTCAACCCGGACGACGGCGAACGCTGCTTCTGGATGCGCAACACCCCGCTGCCGCTGAGCATTGCCTTTGTGGCTGCAGACGGCACCATCGTCAACATCGCCGAGATGAAGCCGAAGTCCGACGAGTCGCACTGCTCCAGCAAGCCGGTGCGCCATGCGCTCGAGATGAATACCGGCTGGTTCAGCAAGCGCGGCATCAAGGCCGGCATGCGCTTGCGCGGCGCACCTTTTGGCCCCTGAAGCTGAACTGCGAGGGCAATTGCCCCCGCTGAGCAGACCTGGCGGACACATTGAAAAAGGTCAGCCCCTTGCGGTGGCTGACCTTCTTTGCAACACAGCCGCATGCCGCGGCCTGTTCGTTGCGCAGTGTCAGGCGAAATTGCTCTGCGCAAATTCCCAGTTCACCAGTTTGTCCAGAAAGGTCTCGACAAACTTGGGGCGCGCGTTGCGGTAGTCGATGTAGTAGGCGTGTTCCCACACGTCCACCGTCAATAGGGCCTTGTCGCCTGTGGTCAGCGGCGTGCCAGCCGCGCCCATGTTGACGATGTCAACGCTGCCGTCAGCCTTTTTCACCAGCCAGGTCCAACCCGAGCCGAAATTGCCCACGGCTGCCTTGACAAACGCTTCCTTGAACGCGGCATAGCTGCCCCACTTGGCGTTGATAGCGGCTGCCAGCGCACCGCTGGGCTCGCCACCGCCGGCGGGCTTCATGCAGTTCCAGAAGAAGGTGTGGTTCCAGATCTGCGCGGCGTTGTTGTAGATGCCCCCTGAGGACTTGCGCACCACGTCTTCCAACGCCAGGTTTTCGAATTCGGTGCCCTTTTGCAGGTTGTTCAGGTTCACCACATAGGCGTTGTGATGCTTGCCGTGGTGAAACTCCAGCGTTTCACGGCTGTAGTGGGGTGCCAGGGCGTCCAGCGAAAAAGGCAGTGCGGGCAGTGTGCGTTCCATGGTTCGGGCTCCTCGGGGGTTTGGACTATCGGACTGGAAAGGGTTCAGCGCCAGCGCTGAGCGCCGACCGGTCTTGAACACATGATTGTAGGCAGCGGCGATTCACGCCGACGGCAGCAGGGGTTCCACCTTCTCGATCTGCGCCTGGGCATGGCCATCGGCCCAAACGGCCTTCACATGCTGGCCGGTTTGCAAGGCCCGCGCCGACACCACGGGCTGGCCTGCGGCATCTTCGATCCACGCATACCCGCGCTGCAAGACGCGTCGCGGATCGTGTGCCTGCACCGACCGTGAGGCGGCATCCAGTTTCACCCGTTCACGCTGCAGTTGCACGGCCACCGCCCGCTGGGCGCGCTGCGCCTGCCGCTGCAGATGCTGGCCATGTGCCACGGTGCTGGCGGCCAGCGCCCGCTGGCTGCGCCGGGCCAACTCGTCCAGCCGCTGTTGCTGCTGCAGCAATACCCGCGCAGGCTGACCCAATCGCATGCCGGCATGGTCCAGCCGCTGGGCCTGGTTCTGCAACACACGAGAGACGGCGCGCGCTGCGGATGCCGCATGGTTGCGCAAGGCCGCCAACGCGTCGGCCTGCGACGGCGCGGCCAGTTCAGCGGCTGCGGTGGGTGTGGGTGCACGCAGGTCAGCGGCCAGATCGGCCAGGCTGACGTCAGTTTCGTGGCCCACGCCACAGACCACCGGAATCGGGCTGGCCACCACCGCCTGCACCACACGTTCGTCGTTGAAAGCCCACAGGTCTTCGAGCGACCCGCCACCGCGCACCAGCAGCAGCGTCTGCACTTCACGGCGGCTCGCCGCCGTCTGCAGTGCTGAAACCAGCGCTGCCGGCGCCTCGGCACCTTGCACCAGGCTGGGGTAGACCACCACGCGCACCTGCGGCGCGCGCCGCTGCAGGGTGGTCAGCACATCGGCTAAGGCCGCGGCAGCCAGTGAGGTGACCACACCCAGCGTGTGTGGGAAGGCGTCGATAACCCGTTTGCGATCGGTGTCAAAACAGCCCAGCGCCTGCAGTCTGGCACGCCGCCGCAGAAACTCTTCGTACAACGTGCCGGTGCCCATGCGCTGCATGGACTCCACCACCATCTGCAGTTCACCGCGGGCCTCGAACACACCCAGACGGCCACGCAGTTCCACCTGCTGCCCGTCAGCGGCGGCAAAGTCCAGCAGGCTGGCCGCACGCCTGAACATGGCACAGCGCAGCACGGCAGCTGCACCGTCGGCGTCTTTCAGGGAAAAGTAGCAGTGGCCACTGGCCGCGCGTACAAAACCCGACAGTTCGCCCCGCACCGATACCGCGCCGAATCGCGCAGCCAGGGCGTCGCCGGTGGCGACCAGAAGCGCCGACACACCCCAGGGGGCTCGAGCCACAGCCCCCATTGCAGGGGCTTTTCCGGGCTCAATCATCTGAATCTCCAGCAATGGCGCGGGCTGAGAACTCCACAGCCGCGCCGTACAAGGGCTTTGAGGCCATAACGCGTGTTACCGATCTGAAACAAGTGCCTAAGTCCTTGAATATGAATGACAAACAGGCATCACGGCAGGCTTTTCAACAGCACGCGAGCTGAAGGCCGGCCGACGCTGCGCCAAAAACTGACGGGTTACCCACAAGGTTATCCACATTGCGCGCCATCACGGCGCCGCAGGTGCGCCGAGCTCGGCCTGTCCTGGGTTCTGCCGGTGATTTAGACCCCACACCTGCAGGGAAGGCCCTGCGGTTCGGGACATAATCTGCGGCTGTTCGGGCCATCACGCACTTTGCAAAGGCCCGCCATGCAGGTCTTGGCGTTGCAAGCAGTTGCAACGGACTGAGTTCAACCTGCTGCCACCCCCCACGAGAGGACAGCATTGTTTTCCATCATACAAGCGGCCGGTTGGCCCATCTGGCCCCTGATCATCTGCTCGGTGGTGGCGCTGGCGCTGGTCATCGAGCGCCTTTACCACCTGCGTCCCAGCCTGGTCACACCGCCCAAACTGCTGGACGAAGTGGTGGGCGTGACGCGCGCAGCGCTGCCATCGGCCGATGTGGTCAATAAATTGGCCGACAACTCGGTGATGGGTGAGGTGCTGGCCTCGGGCTTGCGCGCCGTCATCGTCGAGCCGCGACTGTCCGAAACGGCGCTTCGCCAGGCGTTCGAAAACGCCGGGCGTGTCGCCATCCACAAGCTGGAACGCTATTTGAATACGTTGGGCACCATCGCAGCGGCTGCCCCCTTGCTGGGCCTGATGGGCACCGTGGTGGGCATGATCGAGATCTTTGGTTCGCA